>CAVALL010000001.1:0-49283 GCA_963589675.1 Alistipes onderdonkii
ATTTATGTTTGCTACATGAGCCGTGCAGTAGACTATTTTTCAGCTACTGCATTGAGATATTAAAGGAGCATATCATGAAAAAAGAAATCAATTCGAAGTCGAAAAGAAAATGGATCATGGGTGGTCTTGCCGCCTTTGCCTCAGTTGCACTGTTAACAACTGGTTTTGCAGTATGGATCGTTGGATCTTCCAAAACTGATGACAGCAAAGACGTCAATGTCACTGTTGATACAGCTAACAACAAGAGCATTGTCTTCACTTGGAATGCAGGTGCTGATTCCGCCATTGAATTAAAGGAAGCCAGTGCTGTCACTGATGGCAAGATTGTCAATGTTTCCAGCGCAGATGATGTCGCCACTAATCCATTGCAGATTTCCTATGCTGCATCTACCATCACCTTTGGTACTTCTTATGACTTCAAATTCAAATCTATTCAGTTCTCTATTGAGGAACCGAAAGCAGAAGGAACAGATTATGCTTCTGTCAAAGCAGTTGGAAATAAATTGACCGGCGACTATGCTCGTAAAACTGGTGATTACACATATATTGCTGCCCCTAAAGCACTTAGCATTGCAAGTTTGAATCCTGTTGAAAGTGGAAACACTAAAACAATCACTCTTCCTGCTGGAACCCTAGATTTCTCTTGGGGAACATTCTTCGATAGCGAATCTCCTGCTACTTTCTACAATACAAAGTATGCAAACGAAGATGATCAGACTAAGTTAGCTAAGGCTGCTGATGAGATCACAACCGAATTGACTGATATGTACAAGCAGCTCAATGGAAAGAAAATCAAATTGGTTGCCACCTTATCTGAGACTGAAGTTGCCTAATCGGAGTATTCAATCATGAACAAGTTCAATAAAGGCAAAACCATTGGAATCGTTGCTGCTTCTTTAGCCGCTGTTTCTGTGTTTGGTATTGGCTTCTCTACATGGATTATCAATACTACTACAAATAAAGTAGAAACGTCTGATATTACCGTTGTGGTAGCTGATACAAAGGATATTTCCGTTATCATCAGCAATGCAAAGGTAAGCGAGTCTGATAATTCTGTGAAATTTGATGCTGATGAAGAGAAGATGAATAAAGCAACTGATCATTTGCTATCTTGCAGCTCTGGTGATAAGGAAGATTTATCTTTCACTCTTACCTATGATGTCACTGTCGGTACCGATGCATCTGCATGGCAGATTAAGGCTGCTATTGATGATGGCACTACTGGTACAAATGGCAAATTCGAAACTGCAGTCAACACAAGAAAATATATTGCTCTTCCTTCTACATTAGGAATCACTAATGGTGTTGAATGCTTGAACCAAGCTAGCAAGACTGATACTGATACTGGATTGACAGTCACTGCATCAACCACATCTGGTGCAACAAACAAGACCTATTCTATTAGTCAGACCTTCACATTCTCTTGGGGGCTTGCATTTGCTAATAAGAATCCAGTTGAAGTTACTGGCGCCGATGAAATCTATACTCAGGGCGCAACTGATGGTACTACTACCACAACTGCTACTCTTGATAATTTGACCGCCAATACAAAGAAAATGAAGGAATTAGGATTAGGAACGTTCAAAGTCATCCTTTCTGTCGGTGCAGTCTCCAAATAAAGGAATAACTAATCTGTCAGAATGACAACTGTTGAAATCATCACTTTATTCATCACAATCTTATGTCTCATCAGTTTCTGTGCTGTCTTTACTATTCTGTTCAATCATTATTACAAATCAAATATTGAATCGGTGTCCTCTGGCAAGGAGGACATCGATTTGATTGATAATGCAATCGATGAAGAAAAAGAAAAGAAGAGTAAAACAAAGAAGACATGGAAACTGGTAGGTAAGATTTTTTCGTATGTTCTATTAGGTGTAGTGTTCTCGTTCTTTGTTTTCTCACTTGTCTCTAGGATTCAAGGTAATACGATGCTCTTTGGTAATTCTACCATGGTAGTCATTGCATCAGGTTCTATGTCAGAGAGAAATAATAATACGATCAAAGCACATCCGGAACTGACCAATCAGTTTGATACTTATGACATCATTGGTATCAGTAAGTATCAGAGTCAGGATGAGGTTGCTTTATATGATGTCATCGCCTATAAGAACAAGAAGAACGTTACGATTGTTCATCGTATCGTGGAAGTGAATAAGGATGAGAAGACAGGTACTACCACTTATCTGACACAGGGAGACTCAAATCTCTATTCTGATAATACAGGTGGCTCACAATATACTGGATATCTTACCTATGATAAAATCATCGGTAAGTATGATGGTAGGAGAATCAAAGGATTAGGTATCTTCGTTATCTTCCTTCAGTCTTCTGCTGGTATTGTCACAGTGTTATCTGTTGTATATTGTCTATTTATGTATGACTATCTCTCCAACAAGTATAAGAAAGCAATTGTAGAGAGAACGAATATGCTCGTGAATCTGATTGACTATGATCTCAGTCATGAGGATGCAGATGATGTAGTCTCTAACTATCATGAGACACTCTTATACAAGAACAAGCTATACACTTTCCAGGATGGTAAATTCATCTCGAAAGAGGATAGCGATACCGAAATCACGAAACTGAATGATCATATGGTATTTGTGAAACGTGAGAATGGTACAATCACTATTACAGTGACAGATACAAGAGACAACACATCTAAAGTTTATGAAAATGTTTCTGAAGAAGACTCTAAGGATTTAAGTAAATTCATTCCTGATGATAAATCGGAAGAGAAAGCTGAATGATATTAGGAGGTAGGAAAATGCTCAAGACTCATTTGACGAGAAAGAATCTCATCGGCGTTGCCATGATGTTCTTCTACGGCCTTTCGGTGCTGATTGCTGGACTTGCAATCGACGGCAACAATCCGGTGTTTGCAAAGAACAATCCAATCCAGAACTTGGCGGCATCGATGTTCAAGGTAAAGGATATCAATGGAATCACGACAAAAGGTGTTCCGGCAGGATCGGTTCAAGCCTATATCATATTGATTCTCTTTGTCATCTATATTGTTCTTTGTACAGCAGCTATCATTTATGAAGTTAGACTTGCAAAGTACTATGATGAGAATCCCTTATCCTTTAAATGGTGGATGGTCTATATCATCACATTCTTAGTCTGTGGTGGATTGTGGACTGGTATCTCTATGGTATCCCAGATTTCGGATAAGCCTTTTGGATACTATATCGCTAACTCCTATCTATTCTTACTTGAATCCATTGTCTTTGGTTTCATTGTCTTTGTTGTCTTAGGCTCCATCATCTTCAATGTCTGTCTCCTTGTCGTCAATTTCAAGAATATCAATAAGCCGTTTAAGTTCTTCGATGATTCCGAAGAAGAACAGAAGGCTGAACAGGAAAAGGAAGAAGAGGAGAAGAGAGCATTAGAGCAAGGTCAGCTTGCTGAATCCTTCGGTGAAGGTGGTTCCACTAATGGTGGAACGGTCTCTGGAGGTGCTTCTACTGTTGGTACAGATGATTCCTCTCCTTTAAAGGAGAAGGAAAGAGTTTTCCCAGGTCTTTGCTCTATCGACTATATGAACAGTGCTCTTCCTGTCGATAACTTCGAAGACGACTTATCCTTGAGTGAAATCTGTGTCCGTTTCCGTAACTATTTAGCTGATAAGGAAGGATTATACTTCTCTCCTATCTATATTGAAGAATTCATCTCTGGTCTTGCAGCTAGCCGCTTCATCATCTTAGAGGGTCTATCCGGTACTGGTAAATCCTCTCTTGCCCGTTACTTCTCTGAATTCATTTCCGAGAAATCCTACTTTGAAGCAGTCCAGGCTACCTGGAGAGACCGTACCTCAATCTTAGGTTACTACAACGACTTCTCTAAGACCTATAACGAGACTGAGTTCTTGAAGAGACTCTATGATGCTACATATAAGAAGAATCATATCAACATCATGGTCTTAGATGAACTCAACATCTCCCGTGTTGAATACTACTTTGCAGACTTCCTCTCTGTCCTTGAATATCCTCAGGATGAATGGAAACTGAAGATCATGCAGTTCCCGTATGACTTCGATGCTCCAGAACATCTTGAAGACGGTGTCTTACAGATTCCGGAGAATACCTACTTCATCGGTACTGCCAATAAGGATGAATCCACCTACACCATCACTGACAAGGTCTATGACCGTGCTATCACAATCGACTTCGATGATAGAAATGAGCCGTTTGCTGTCTCGGGTGATAGCGATAAGATCTCCTTATCCTATGCACGATTACAGGAACTCTTCTCTGATGCTATCAATAATGAATCCAACCAGCTCTCTATGGACGAATACAAGAAGTTCAAGACTCTTACTGACTTTACCTATGATATGTTTGATATCACCTTCGGTAACCGTATCATGAGACAGATTCAGCTCTTTGTTCCTGTCTTTGTCGCTTGCGGCGGTGAGAAGAATGACGCTCTTGACTTCATGTTTGCTAGAAAAGTCGTCAGCAAATTAGAGGGTAGATTCGAAGACTATGTCAAGGAAGGACTTATCGATCTGAAGGCTTTGATCGTCAAGACCTATGGAGAGAACAGCTTCCCCCAGACAAGTCATATGATTGATAAACTCATCCGTAAACTCTAAAGGATATGGCCGATAGCAAAGATTTTCTTGTTGATTTCACCGATAAAATCAAGAATGAGATAGGAAACAAGCCTATCGGTTTTTATCATGCCTTAGATACTCTTACCTATTACGAACCCTATCATTTTGATGAGGAGAAGAACAAGTTAGATGATTTGAAAAAGGTATCGGATAAGATCTTATCGATCCTTTATCATCCTGCATTTCATGCAGAGACGAGTGAAGTTATCCTTCGAAGCGAATTATCCGGAAAACTATCTCATGAATCCTTCTCCGATACGATGCAGGATCCAAAGCTCTGGAAAGAGAAGAACAGTAGAATGGTTCCGGAGTATGTCCATACTGTGGAGACTGTTGATAGCATCGATATCTATGAGAATAGATTCATCTCTCTTCTCATCGATGAGATCAATGATGATATCGATACTTCCTTAGATGATATGACTCCGATGGTGGAATCCTTCTCTGAACATTATCAGAGCAATCAGTTTACTTTCGGTACCTATTCTCCTTTAAGAGACATGAGAAAGAAGTATTATCCCTATACTTCCTTTATCCTGAAAGGCAATGGTTCGAAAGAGGAACTCTATGCCACAGCGAAGAGAATCAAGAGAAGAATGAAGAATATGAGAGGAACAGAGTTCTATAAGATTACTTCAAAGCATGAGATCTCTCATTCTATAAGACCTACCAATATCCTGATTCACGATAAACTGTATTCCTACTGCTATCGCTATTATGTATCTCATTATCGCAGTAAGGATATGGAAGAGAGAAAGAAACAGATTCTCTATTTCAATTACTTCTTTACCTCTTTCCTTCATCTTTTGAAGAAGAGAGAACTCATCAAGGAAGAGAATATGCCTATTCTTTCCATTGATAAGGAAGACATGGTCTCTTTCTCTTCCTTCTCTATTGAACATTATCCCTTTACTCTTACATTTAAAGAGGATAAGAAGAATGTAGCACTGATAGTCGATGTTACGCTTCACTATGATAAAAGGGATATCAGCTCTACTTACTATCTCTTATGCCGAGATAAGTACAGTGAGAAGAATGCCTCCTCTATTTGTTCTATTCGTGATGAGAACTTGGATAAGAGATTTATCCTCATCACTCTAAACAATATCTTAAAAGACTACAATTCCACTCTTACCTTCTCTTATCGAAGAGAGAAGAATGAGATGCTATTAGATGACCTATTATCTTCGATGACAATTCTCATCGATGCGAATAAGGAGTTCTATACTGGATTTTGTCCCGTATGCGGAAAGAATGAAATCCGCTTCGATGGAGAGAAATATATCTGTCAGAACTGCCATAGTGAATACGTGATGGATAAGATTGATGATGATACCCTGTTATGGATTCAGTCTTATCGAAAGGAGTGAAATAGATGGAAAAGCAAAACAATACATTTTCTCCTTTCATGAAGAACAAGGAGAAGAAAGAAGAAATCAAAAGAGAAGTGATTCTCTCTGTCACTGATCTTCATAAATCCTATGGAAAGAAGGAAGTCTTAAAAGGAATCAATATGGAAGTCTATAAGGGTGAAGTATTTGGCTTCATCGGTAAGAACGGTGCCGGTAAATCGACAACGATTGACTGCATCGTCGGACTAAAGGACTTCAACGAAGGCAAGATCATCTTAAACGGACACAACGTCAAAGAGAATCCAATCGATGCTAAGATGTCGTTAGGATATGTGCCAAGTGAACCTGTGACCTATGAAGTCATGACGGGATTAGAATATCTTCAGTTTGTCGCTTCCAGTTACAATATGTATCAGGAAGCATTCGATAAGAATTACGAATTTTTGAAGAACAAGTTCATGATCTCAGATGCCGACTTAAACAGAAAGATCAGAGAATACTCTCATGGTATGAAACAGAAGGTCTGCCTTATGGCATCTCTCATTCATAATCCGACTATCTGGATACTGGATGAACCGACTGTCGGTTTGGATATCATCGTCTATCAGACGCTCATGGATATGCTAAAAGAGTTTGCGAAAAACGGTAAGACTGTCTTCATCACATCCCATAATATCGACTTAGTTTCCCGTGTCTGTAACCGCGTTGCTATCATCAACAACGGTGTCGTTGCTGAACTGATCGACTTCAATAAGGAACCATTGAAGAGAAGAAATCTCAGCGAAATCTTCTTCTCTACCTATGCTGTTGAAAAGGAAGACAAATAGAAAGGACATTCGATGTTTTTAGAACTGCTTCGAAAAGAGTTCATCGAGAAGAAGAGTCAGGAGAAACAGAGCACTTCTATGGTTGTTCTCTCCTATCTTTTACGTGGAATCCTTCTTGCTCTTTTCATTGCACTCGAATGCTATATTGCAATCGCTTTGGATAAGAAGATTGTCCAGTATTCTAGTTATGGATCATTTGATTTCCTTGTCCTCTTCCTCTTTGTGATGATGGGACTGAATCTGTTATTCACATTAGTCAAAGCGAGAAAATCAATCTTTGATCATAAGGATAGTTCCGTTGTCCTTCCTCTTCCCATCTCTCCATCGACACAGGTATTCAGCAAAGTTGTTTATCTTTATATCGAAGCGATACTCTTTGCACTATTTACAAGCACACCACTTCTTATCTGCTATGGAGTGAGTAGACACTATATCCCATACTATTACATCTTCTCTATCCTTTATCCGATTTTCATCTCGATATTCTCCGTTGGCATCTCACTTTTGTTATCCATTATCTACCAGCAGATTTACAAGATTATCAAGAAGAGTGATATCCTTCAGTTCATCATGGCATGTGTGGTTGTTGTCTCAGCCTGCTACTTCTATCAGTTTGTATTGAATCTGTTCTTAACTGCTTTGAATGACTCTTCTATCGGTGGTGTCTTCTCTTCTGACTTTGTCGATGGATTACATAAGGCAAGATACTATTTCCTTCCTGTCTATCATCTGATGGACTCTGTGATTGAGAAAGGACAGTTAGCCAGTGACATTCTGATATTCATCGGTGCCTCTCTTCTTTCTGCTATCTTAGGTGTTTCTACGACTAGCCTTTGCTATTTCCACGAGATCAAGCTTGGTGAACACTCAGAGTCTAAGGCAAAGAAGAACAAGAATACAAAGTTACTTTCTCCATTCAAGGCATTAGTCAAGAAGGAACTGGATTTGTTATTCAAGGATGAGACCAATCTCTTTTCCTATACTTCCTTATTGATTTTATGTCCGTTCCTTACCTTTGCTGTCATCTCTTCTTTGAATTCCATCATCTATGATAATCTTCGTTTCTATGCTTCCTATTTCCCAGAGTTAGTCTCTGGAATTAATTTAGTTTTGATCCTTCTTTTCTCCGGTGTCATCAATGCGTCGGCATCCTTATCGATGTCGAGAGAGGGAAAGTCTCTTATCATCGTCAAGTATCTTCCTGTTTCCCCTTTGAAACAGATTTTAGCGAAGATTATCATTCCGATCTTCTTCTCTTTCCTCTCCTTATTTGTCACGGAGATTGTATTGATCTCTACAGGTATCATTACTCTTCCTGTCTTCTTCTCTTCTTTCTTTATCGGCACTCTTCTTCTTGTCTTTTCCAATGTCTTTGGTATCTACTGTGATATGCATGACAAAGAAGGAGAGAACAGAAAGGTAAAGCTCTCTGTCATCAATGACATCATTCCTCTTGTCCTTCCTCTTATCATCTTTGCTCTTTTCTTTGTCTTCTCTGTCTATGTCAGGATCCCGTCATGGTCCTTATATCTGATTGCATCTCTATTCTCTCTTCTTGTCTTATCTCCTTCCTTCTTTGCTTTGAAGAAGAGATATCAGAAAGCATTCGTGAAAATGGAGGTGAGCAATTAGTATGAAAAAGCGTACTTTAGCATTCCTTCTCATCATTCCTTTCATCATCTCCTTACTCACTTTTGTGTCCATCAAAATCCTCGACAATCAGGTTGCTGTCGATATTTTAGGTATCGAATGGAACTATCAGGAGAACGAAGGATTCCAGATCGATGAGAAAGGATATGAATTGAAGGCTACTCCAATCGTGGATCCCAATCTCATCCTTGCTAATGGAAATAATCTTGTCTGGTCCACCAAGAAGGTGAATGACAGTGATGATGAATACGCAAAGGTAGAAGAGGAGAACGGAAAATATTATCTCTATGCCTTAAAGCCAGGTGAAGTAGAAGTCATCTGCTCCAATGAAAGAGGAAGCAAATCCAAGCATTTCCTAGCTACAATCTTCGAAGATGGTGCCATGGTCATCAATCCAAAGAGAAAAGGAAGCGGAAGCTCTGTCACTTCCAATAAGTATTACGGATTGTATGACTATGAGAACGAAGACAAGGTCAAGGCTAGCTTTGATCTTGTGACGACTGCCTATTATAGCGATAGGGGTACTAGCGTTAAGAATATCCTTGTCGATTGCTCTAGCAATATCACATACGAGAATGGAACAGTATCTGTTCATTCTGCGGGTGATAGTTATGTAACCTTGGAAGAGCCGGATTATCATTACCGTGCCACTTACACATTCAAGGTCATTGACGGTGTCAATGTCTACTCTTACTCTGATTTATTGTTAGGTACAAACAAGTCTCAAAGTGGTGAGAATATCGTCATGCAGGTCAATTTAGAGTCGTTGAAGAATACCTATACTTACGATAGTACAACTGGAAAATATACGGACGAAAAGTTATCAACTAGCAAAGACAATACAGAGCTCTTTGGTAACTTCGACTTCACTAGTCAGACATTCTCCTTTGATCAGGAATATTACACCTTTGAGACGACCTATGATTCTACCTATATCGATCAATACAATAGGGAGAAATATACGGATGTCTCTAAGGATGTCATTGCTGGCATCCATTTGAAGAAGGGATTATACGGAAACGGCTTTACTATCAACATGAACGGATTATGCTATCCGAATCATGGTGAGATCGATAAATATACGGGAAAGAGAGTGCCGAAGAAAAAGAGTGAAGCCAAGAAGGGTGAAGCCTATGACTACTTCTATGGTCCGCTTCCCTTTGTTGCTGTCGGTGATATGGTATCATTCCCATTAGTCACTGCCTTAGGACAGGATAACTGTGGAATCTATATCGATGATGACAATGTCATTATTGATGATGTGAAGTTATCCAATGTTGATGAAGTCGATAATCTCTATAATCTCTCTTATACAGGAAGCATTGTCGATGTGAAAGGCAAGAATGCGACAATCCGTAATTCTGTCCTCTCCAACGGCAAAGTCTGTGTAAGAGCATATGACAGCGATAATCTACTTATCGATAACTGCATCTTGAAGAACTCTGGTGAATTCACACTCCTATTAGGAAGTGATAAGAAGGATAGTTATGATGCATCTAGAAGAGTGCAGGATTACGGTATTGATAAGTCCTATTCTGAATTCTTCGATGACTTGGATGAGAGTAAACAGGATACCGCAAATGGTGTCCTAAATGCCTTCTTGAATGCGACGATGGCTGGTACCTTGAAAGAGGGAGACTATAAGACACAATTAGAACTGATTCAGAAGTATCTTGATACGGATACAAATAGCGGATATGCAGCGAATATCACAGTCAACAATACATTCTTCGGACGCTCTGGTGTCTTCTCAATAGCCTTTGAATCGATGTTCAATGGACCTCTCCTCTATGGCGGTATCCCGACGATGCTGACAAAGCTATTAGGCAGTTATCTCAATGCTCCTCTTCCGGAAAAGGTCGGTGGAACAAGTAGACCGGTCCATCTCACATTGAAGGGTGATACAAGATTCTATGATTGGAAGGACATCGATAGTATCGATGTATCTGCGCTCATTGAAGAGAATATCTCCCGTACTCTGAATCAGATGGGATACGGAAACAAGAACGTTACGATCGATGATATCTTCCCAATGAAATCAGCTCTGAAGAAAGAGTCTCAGACAAAAGGTCTTATCTATACCAAAGATGATAAGAGCTTTGTCAATACTGCCATTGCCTACTATGGTGGTGGCATGAATAACTCCGCTATCGATATTGAAAGTGATACGACCTATAACAGCTATAGCGATGAAACGATTGTCTCATTGCTTGATGAGACGATTGAGAACAATAAGGGCGGTGGATTATCATCACTTTTTGTCGATTGTGTCATTGTCACAATCGGTACCCATCCATTCCGGTTCATCACCAATGGAAGTGAAGAGAAGACAAGCCCTAGATTATTCGATCAGGTTCCCGCGATTGACGGATTGAAGAAACATGTTCAGGAGGTAACAAAATGAAAAAAAGATTATTCAAAAGGATGATGCTGCTTGTAGCAGCTTTGACTCTATCTTCACCTTTAGCTTCCTGCGCCTTCTTTGATACAGGAAGCGGAACACAGATCAAGGATGTCATCACAACCTATGATGATTCAACCGGTAATACGATTGTCACTATCACCTTCACAAGTGATGATACTTCTCCGGTCTCTTTCAGCATTCCTCGTGGTATCTCGGGTAAAGATGGAGTATCCATCAAGAATGTCACATCCCGTATCTCTGACGATGGTAATAGCATTGAACTCACTATCACCTATACCGATAGTAGTGTTGAAAACACGGTTATCTCTGTTCCTGTCTTACAGGGAAGAGGTGTCAAGGAAGTGTTGGTCGATAAGGATGAGGATGGAAATCCTACCATTCAGTTCATCTATAACGATAATACCAAAAGCTCTGTCATTACGATTCCAAGCGGTAAAGACGGTAACGGAATTGAGAGCTTTGAAGTCTCTGATCCCGATTCAAGCGGTAGAATGTCTGTTGTCATCAAGTTTACAGATGGCACATCTACTACCTTTGAGATCAAGAACGGTGTCTCTGTCATGAATATCACCTACAATGATGAAAAGTCTGATTCAACTCATTATGTTCTGACTGTCACTTATTCAGATGGATACAGTGAAGATATCACCTTGGATAGACCTCGCTCGAACCATTGGTATACAGGTACAACGGCACCGGAGAAGGATGCTGTTGCCTCTTCCGAGGCAACAGAAGGTGACTTCTATCTCAACCGTGTCAATGGATACGTCTATCAGAAGGAGAGCAATGGAAACTGGACATTCCTCTTTGGTATGAAAGCAGATTCTTCCTCAGAAGAAAAAGTCTATCATACGGTCTTCTTTGATCCTGGTCTTGGTAAGATCAATGGTAATTCCAGTATCCTGATGTCTACTGTATTAGAGGGTAAGACAATGGATTTATCCGCTATTCCGACTCCTACCTATGATGATCATACCTTCTTAGGCTGGTATACGGATTTAGAGAATGTCAATGCTGGTAAGTTTACGGATTTGACTCCTGTTATGTCTGATTTGAAGTTATATGCGAAATATCAAGCAAATAACTAAATCCGATATGGTAAAATAGTCACATTATATCTATACATGGAAAGGAGGATAGCAAGATGAAACGTAGGAAGAAAAACATCACAATCATTCAACCTTATCAGATACCATCTATCTGCCTCCTTTTGTCTGTCTCCTCACTCTTTGGTATCGGGTTTGCAACCTGGTATGATACGGGGGGGGTTGAGAACTGAAGCAGAAAGCGTTACTGTCACTGTAGGAGAAGTTGTTTTAAACGATATTAGCCTAAAAGACTTTGGTTTTGATGTAGTTAGTGGAAGTACTACAAGCATTACAACATCAAAGCGATTAAGCGATGATGATGAATCAGTGACAGACACTTTATTGAATTCTCATTGCGTATCTGTTAAAGCAACTGTTGATACCAATATTATGGGTAAAGCGGATTATTACGATGATCTTTATTTATCCATTTCTTTTGCGTATGAAGGTTATAGCAGTACGACAAATAACATCATTGAATCTCTAACTCTTTATCCAGAGAACTACGTTGGATATTCTTTTGATGGTATTAAGTCAAGTAAGACGACTCAAATGAAGAACGGAAAAACGACACTGTTTTATTTTCCAATGAAATCCCAAAATGATATTTCATTATCTTCCGTTGCTTTGATAGATACAACATATCCAAAAACGAATATTCATAGTACAACTGGATTTGATTATAAAGTTCCGATCGTTTTTGAATTCACAATTGATGAGGATACATTGAATTCTGAATTGGCGAATTCTTCTGTTAAATACAGTGTTACTTTTTCATTAGCTGAAGGAACAGCTAATTGAGGAAACTTGTAATGAAAAAGATTTCTTTGATTGCAAAACTATCCTGCGCTCTTGGAATGTTATTGACTATTTTTGGCGTCATTGGTTTTTCTGATTATATTGCAGACACAATAAATACTTCAGATAAGACTAGTGTCAAAGACAATGCCGTTGATGATGGTGAAATGGTTACGTTGAGTTTCAAGTATGCGGTTTGTACAGGTTCGAAGATAGTCAAGCAAGATGAGACTACGGAAATATTATCAAATACAATTAGTTCGACGGATAGAAAGAGCGATGCTGCAAAAACAAAATATTATGCTTTGTTTGACTGCTTAGAAAAGTATGTTGATGCAGATGAATGCCCTGAACGTGAGACTACATTTAAGAAAGGAGAAACGTTTACTTATACTGGGATCAATGAATATTCTGGATATTATGTCATTCTTAATGTTACTCAAAAAACATACCATAGTTCCTACACCTTGGCTGGGAAAACTTATGATAATTATTATGGTGCATATACTATATCCGTACAAAAATACGATATTGTTACTAGTTATGACTATTATGACTATGCGATCAAAGATAAGGTGGAAGTGAATAAAAATACAAAATTTACACTCACCGATTTGTATGGGATTATATCATTGGCCACTGATGATAATTACAAGTTGGTGGGACTTGCTGAAGAGACGACAGAAGGCAAGCCAAGTGGAACGATAGTTTCATTGCCGTTGCAAGTTAGTGCTTCCGGCACTTATTACGCACTTTTCAATAAGACGAGTATGGATGGGAAATATGTTTTGGGAAAGACAATCTCTGGTTATACTACGAAAGGGACGTATACATTTAATGCTCAGGTTGCTCAAAATGAATTTAATCTGACCAATGATGCTTCTTATTATGCGACAGATAAAGTTGTATTTCTCGGTGATAATTCTTCGACGATAACAACATCAGGTGGACAAACTGCCGTTGGGACAAAAATCTCATCAGATGTAACAGTTAATTTTGGTTTGAATAGTGGCGATGTTTTTGTGAAAACATCCTCATCGATAAATACTAACGATCTTGAACCTGAAGATACTGAACATTCAAGACAATATACGGTTTGCCTGCAATCTGACTTGTATGTTTATGGAACTCTTGCTATTGGTGCAAACTGCGGTACAACGAACAACACCTATTATGAGGGACATATTTGTAATGAGTATGTGGCTTTAGATTTGAATGGTCACAATATCTATTTGGAAAATGGCACTCTTAATATATATGGCTTAATTAAAAATTCAAAAGATGACGGAGAAATAATTTCATATGGCGGAGAAATTAATACTCTAGCAGTAATTTATGATTATCGCGGAGGCAATGCAACGACATCGCTTGTCAATCAGAAGGTTATGCCGTTTCAGATTTATTCATTGCCTTATTTTAGGTGCAAAGCTCGTCTTTGCTATTCATCGGATTATGGGTGGACGCAGTTTAATGCTGTTTGTTATGCGACTGTCGCTAAACTCTTAGGTGCGCCAGTACCTGTAACTATTAAGATCAATTTTATTGGCGGTTTGGATGATGAGGTTCTATTCAAAATAGCTGAACAGACAGACTCTTATGTTGAAATCGAAGGCTATAAAAATGATAAAGTCACTGAAAATAAAGAAATCTCTAGTGATGAGGTTAAACTGTGTTTGTCTCAAAGATTAAAAATCACTTTTCGTAATTGCTCTGTTAAGATGTCAAATATTGAGATGGACATTGCTTCAGGTTACAAAGTGAATACAAAGGACTACAATTTCCCTGTCTCTAGCTTCTTTGATATTTTGCTGGTAAATACTGATTTGACTTTCTCACAGTCACTAAAGATGATGCCAGGAATGTCCTTTATCGCTGATAAAGATAGCAATGTTATCCTTTCTTATGATTCCACTAACAAGAAATCAGCACAGATATCTGTTCTTGGAGAGAATGCCTATTATTATGATTCTGAAAAAGAAACGATGGTAAAGAATGATCTTATTGCAGAAAATCAATTAACATTCACTGCATCATTCTTTAAATCCGAATCATTGTGGAAATATTATAGTGGTAGTCGTTTTAAGATTTATGGAACACTTGTATTTCAAGGTGGTAATGCTGATATAAGAGAATATCTATTAGCTGGGCAAATGGATTTCAATCGTGTTGCATATTCTTCGGATGGAACAACATCCAATCTCGAATATATAGAGTTTTCTGAAAATGAAAATCCATTTGCAAAGCTAATGGAAAAACATAGTGATGTAAAGATACTCACATATGGATATGATTATTTGCTTGGCAGTTCAGACTTAAAGGCAGTCATCAAAGGATATTCTCGTCCATTAGTTTCTTATGGTAAAGGTTATTATACAAATGGTAGTTCCGCTGATGCTAAAGTCGGAGACTATAGCTTCAGAACAGGAATATTCAAAGTCAGTGATACTGAGATGTATTACTTCAACATTGGTGAAACCTTTACCTTAAGTGATAATTCAACCTGCTCATTAGAACCTTGTACCTATGATGAAGCAGAGCATACTTTTACGGATACAAAAACAAATACAAAGTATGCATACTTTGCTTCTTCCTATTATCCGTATACAAATACAGATGGAACAATAACTCTGAATGTGACTAGATCTAATTCATCAACGACATCCGTTACTGTTGTATATAATTCGACATTGGATCGTTGGCTGAGGAAATAGCGATGTTACCAAGTATATGGAAGATACCATCTTTGATATTCTTTTGGGTGATTGGTATCATTGTTAGTGTCGTTTATTATGTGCTGACATCTAAGAAATATCAGAGGAAATGGTACATTTCTCTCCTATTAGGTTTTGTAATGATTATCCTTGAAACATTTGCAGCTAAGATTATGTTTCTTATTGAAAATCCATCATCTATTAAGGACGGTATTTCATGGAAAGGCGGATATTCTCTTTTTGGCGTGTTTTTCTTCTGTCCCTTGTTTTTATTGCTATTATCTTGGATACTGAAAATTCATTATTTGAACCTGATGGATTTCCTTGTTCCAGGTATTTTAATTGAACTATCACTTTATCGTATCGGTTGTATGTGTGCAGGCTGTTGCTATGGTATAGAGGTGGGATGGGGAATTACAAATGGAACAATGAATGGATTATTCCCTGTTCAACCAATAGAAGTAGGATTGGATCTTATTACATTCTTATTGATTCATATCCTAATGACTAAGGATAAGTTAAGAAGAGGAGAAGCTTTCTATATAACCTATATCTCTTATGGTCTTATCCGTTTCACTATGGAATTCCTAAGACATAGAACAAATGTAGTAGGTATATTATCAGCCAGTCATTTCTATGCTCTTGCTATTCTGATATTTGGAACTGTAATGTTGATCTATTCAAGAACGCATAAAAAGAAAGAAAGGGATGAGGCATCACATCTTTAACTTAGACTGATTTCTAGTATCTGATGTGATCAAATTTGTAAGTGACAAGAACAAATGGAATCTCAAACAAAAACGATAGGATCAGAATCTTACCAATCCTATCGTTATATTTTTATTCAACTAGTTCTTTGATCTTCTCGGCTAACATCTCTCCTGCTTTCTTGTGTTCGTTGACTAATGGATGTCCATTGGATGTACTCTTTTCAAATTCTAATGTTGTGACATTGGTGATGCCTTCCTTTAGTAGAGTTGGGTAGACGTAGTTTTCAATGATAGGATAGACGCCAGTCTCCATCAAACCACAGCATAGGACAAAGGATACATCTTCACCGTAGTTGGAAATCAGATTCTTAACAAGAGTCACATACTGAGTGACAAATGTCTTACGATCGAACTTTCCGCTCCAACTATCATTGGTTCCTAAGTTGATGATGACAACATCTGGAATATAGTTATGAAGATTCCATTTCGTATCCGACAATGGTGTCATATATTCGTATCTAGTATTCATGTTGTAGTCACCGACAATATTAGCGGCAACAGATAATCCAATACCAGAACGAGCCATGACATTGATATCAGCATCTAGGATTCTAGATGCAACACATTCATAGGTCATGAGTGTGTTTTGGATGTTGCTGTTTGTGCCATCAGCGGCTGTCTCACTTCTCATGTTTCCGTATCCAGCAGTGATAGAGTCTCCATATGCTTCTAGTTTCAGTTTCTCTTTCTCTTCAGCTTTGACAAAGTATCCGTCTGTTGATAAGGATGTCATTGTAGCAAAGGTAGCACCGGCTTCCGTTCTCTTCAGTACCTTGATTGTATGGAAACCTTTGTCTAGATTTTTAGCGAGTGTGTATTCTTTGCTGTCCGTTGATGTGAAAGCGAAACTATTGGAATTGTAATCTGTTGCATCATCGATGATGACAGAGAACATAGTAGGTCCATAATAGGAAGCATAGAATCCTTGCATCTCACAGGTTAGATTGGTTCCGTAGAATGTAGTTTCAAATCCTGCTGCTTCATTATCCATGGTTACATAGTCGGTGTAGAATTCGTTCCTTCCATGGAACTTTAGGTAGGTGGAGTTACGGTAGAACTTTTGTATTCTGTTCTCTTTCTTTGTGATGTGAATCTCTTTGGAATAGGTAACATCATCATAGGTAAGAGAGACAGTTACCCATCCTTCTTTGATTCCGGTTAGTTTACCTGTCTGATCGATACTAGCAAGACTCTCATCTGAAACGTAGAATGTAGCTTCACTCTTATTCTTTGTCAAAGTGATGCTTTCACCGATAGGAGTAGACTCATATCCGGAAAAGGAGAAATCGTAGACGATAAGATTTCCGTATGAGCTGTTACCGGATCCATATCTTAGTTCGACCTTTGTCTCTCCTTCTTTCAGAAGATGAAGGATGATGGAATCATCATCTATCTCTGCTTCTGCAAGAGAGGAATCTTCAAAGAATACCTGTACATTCTTTTCTACTTTATCAATACGAATACTTTCATTGACTAAGCCTTTATAGGTGGTCAGTTCTTCTTTCTTTTCACTTTCTTTTTCAGCTGTTGTAGAAGGTTCACTATTTGTTGTGTTTTGACATCCTACAAGGAAAAGAGGAAGAATCAGAAAAACTTTTAGTTTACGTTTCATATCATTTCTCCTTTACCTGGTAATCAGTCACTTCAACAACATCATTCTGAACATAGATACCTAAATAGTCTGAACCTTTCTTCAGGTTCGAAAAACTTCTAGAACCAGAGAAAGTAAGTCCATCATCACCTAAGAAGGTAGCAGTAAAACCAGTGTTGGTTCTTTCCATCGTCAGTGTGAAACCAGTAGATGGTGAAGTAGTGATATTAGATGGAGCCAAGATATCGTTCCATCCTGCTGATACACCATTGATATAACCAGTTATACCGATTTCACGGACGACAGTCTGATAGCCTTCCCAGTTACACCACTGGACATAGGCGAAAAGATAATTGTTGCTATCGAAATAGTAAGGAACAAATCCGATATAGGTTTCATCTGTATAAGGGCTAGACTTTGTTCCTTTGAAATGAGCGGACATAGTATAGTTCTTTTCACCGAATGTGTTTGCTTTGCATACAAATCCACTTTGCCAGGAATAGTTCTCAATCTTGATTCCGTTCTCTGTTTCCGTGACATTGGAGGTAGGACCATTGAGGATAGACCACTGATTCTCGTTTACTGGATAGCCATCGAAATCCATCACTTTGTGTGACAAAGTGATTTCATCTTCGGATGATGAAAACTTGATCTGATTATCTTTTTCATTCAAAATATGTTCCTGATATTCAGAGTCATCATTGATGAGGACATAGTAATTGTAGGTGATAGTAGAATCGATAGATGCAGTGACATCACCTTCAAACTGAAAAGTAGAAATCTTATTGAGTAGTGTTGAGGATGTATAGTTATCCCAACTACCTTTTAGATAGAGTTTGAAATCATCGGATATTATCTGACTGATTTCAATTACTGCGTGAAAATGATCCCAAGTCTTTGTCTTTTCTTCGCTTTTTGTCAACTTTGAAACAAGAGAGGAGGGGGAATCTCCCTCTCCTCTTTGTTCCGTATTGTCAGTTGTTGTAGTTTGATTGCAGCTGATGAGCAACGTACTAGCGAAGAGAAAGACTAAGGGAAGTGTCTTTCTCTTGCTGTTACTCATACTGTGACTTTGAAATTGGTTGCGGTGATGGTACCGATAGCGCCATGTCCCCAAAGACCGACCTTGTCACTCTTGAGTGTGCCATCGAATCCATCACGTGTGTAATTCCAAGTGATAGTAGTATCACCCTGTGTGACAGTTGTGTTGAAGGTAGCACCATCTCTTTCGACAGTGACATCGAATCCATTCTGAGGATAAATCGGTGTACCATCGGTCCATTTATCTTCACCCCATTCAGGTTCAATGACTGCACCGTCTTTGTTTCCGATGATATGTAAGCCACGGCTATTCGGTCTATCAGACGAATAATCAAAGTATAAGACTAAGAAGTTGTTTGCATCCTGATAGTATAGGACGATTCCCCAGATTGCCTGATCGGTGAACGGAGTGCTTCCTGTTGTCTGTAAATGAGTGGAGATTGTGTACTTTGTAGTATCAGCGATTTCAGGGAACTTCTTGACAGCAAAGCCAGACTTCCAGTTGGCTGTCGGAACGGTATAGGTGACTGTTCCATTGTCTTCGGAGACAGTTGCAGAACCGGAAGGAACTTCGAATGCTTCCGGTGCGACATATTTGGCATAGGAGATATTACTGTAGGTGACAGGCTTCTTATCTTGGTTGAAGATACCTAAAGATTTGGTCTTGCTATCTCCTACTGCGGAAATAGCAGTGCTCTTCTTATATTCTGTTCCGTTATGAGTCAAAGAGAATGTGAAGTTGGAGCTTTCTCTTCTGATGCTGAAGTCAATACCATCATGTGGATCAACCTGGACGCCTTCCAACCACATGTCGTGCCATCCGACATCCTCACCATTGATGAAGCCGGTTAGATTGAATTCACGGCACCATCCAGATTGATCGAAAGAGGCCCACTGGGTGTATCCGATAAGATAGTTGCTGTCATCCTGATAGTAGGCGACAAATCCGATTGCTAACTGATCGTAGTCAACCGGTGCGGAAGTCTCAGTCTGGATATGTGCACTGAGAGTATAGGAATCGGTTGCCTTGATTTCATCGCTGACCTCTTTAACTAAGAGGTTGCTGTTCCAATTGTTGGCATAGACAGTGACGGCATCATCTGCTGTGAAACTGGCATAATGAGGATCAGTGGAAGCGTTTGTGAATGCGTAGCCTTTCATATCGACGGTCTTTTCGGTGATGGTGACATGGTTTTCACCAGCGACGGTAGTGAAAGAGTAATATCCATAGCTTTCAGCTGTGAGGACAGTGTCACCGACTTTAACGCTATCGATGTCATAACCGGATTCAGAAACGACCTTGAAATTGACAAGCTTACCTTCCGTGAGGTCTGTGACATCACTTGTGAGAGTGGCAGTATAATGACCTTTACTGAATGTGACAGTAGCAGCCTTAATGACATTCTTGATAGTGATTGTCACTTTGGCTTCTTTGTCTCCAGCCTTAGCTGTGACTTCGACAGAAGTATCTTCCGTTACTTCGTTGGCAGTGAATAAGCCGTTGCCATCAACTGTTCCTTTAAGAGTGTCGGCACAGGTCCAAGTGACAGTCTTGTCTGTAGCATTTTCCGGAAGGACTTCAGCGATGAGCTGGATGCTTTCTCCTTCATTGACCTCAATTGTTGAACCATTTGTGATTTGAATGGACTCTACAGCAATGACCTGTTCCGTCGAGATGCTTTCTTCTGTCTTCTTCGAAGTGTCAGTGACAGGAGCCGTTGTTTCACTAGCCTTTGCTGAATCGGTAATTGGAGCTGTGGATTCAGTCTGCTTTGCAGTCTCAGTAGTTGGAGTGGTTTCTGTCGGTTTTGTGGTTTCCGATACTTTGTTACCACAGGAAGCTAATAACGACAAGGTGATGAGTGTGAAGATCTTCAGATGCTTTTTCATTGTAAATTCCTCCTTTTTTGAATATGCAATGTTTTATTTTTCTTTTCTCTTTTTGATGGCAAGACCAGTTCCTACTAAGGCGATGGAACCGATGAGACTGGTTGCGACAGCGATGCTTCCACCACATCCCTTCTTCGTAGTACCATTGCTTGTGTTATCGTCTGTTGTTTTTTCACTAGTCTTTGTGTCATCGCTAGTCTTTGTATCATCCGGTTTGACATAGCCTTCGCTGACAACGATATCGTAATCGATAGGGTCTGCTTCATTGCCCCAGGCATCGGTACAACTGACATTGACATGATAGGTTCCAACCTTCTCAGGTGTGAAGCGATTCTTTGTGACTGTGACATCATTACCATCTGGATCCGTTACTTTGATGACAGGAGTCAAGAAGTCTCCGGATGAATTCTCAGCAGTGTAGATAGGTAAGGAGATAGCTGTTCCTACATTTCCGGTCGTCTTTCTTGTTCCGGTTTCAGAGATGACAGGTTTTTCAGAAAAACCGTATACACGTTTATCTGAAACCATTGTGAATTCTGTGTAAGTAGCAGCAATGCCATTGCCAGACTGGAATCCAGTGAAGGCAAGTTCCATATTTCTGTCGCTGAGACCATCGACAGTTGTTTCAAATATCGGTGTGAATCCCTTGTTGAGATAGACACTGACCTTGTTACCAACGATGGAGGTTTCAAGGTAATTCTGTTCCATCATGTTGACACCGATGTCTCCGCTTTCTCTCCATTCACTTCCGATAGTGCGACCATTGAGTCTAGCGGTAACGACAATCTTGCATCCGCTATCGCTCCACTGAGAGAACCAAACGATGACATGGTTGTCAGCATCCTTATAATAAGGCATCAAACCGACCTTCCATTCGTTACCAGTTCTTTCGTTGACTTGGATACGGGCACCCATATAGAGATCTTTGGTTTCGGTGTTTTTGTAGAGTGCATTGGTTGCCTTCCAACCATTGTCGATACCATTCATCAACTTGTTGGAGATGACATTGTTTTCCTTATCATAAGACCAGGAATCAACTCTCTGTCCGAAGAATGTGAAGTCTTCCACATCGAGTGGATCAAGAGGGCTGAAACCAGTGACTGTGACAGAGGAGACAGCAAAGCTAGCTCCACCGCCTAAGAATCCGACCTTTGCTTCTTCATGTAAATCAATTGTGACAGCAACATCACTTGCGATAGCTGTTTCATCCAATGTAATAGTCAGTTTGGAATCTTTGATGATAGAGGAGAGAGTATGACTTGTAACACTATTATCGAAATCACTTTCCAAATCGACTTCGTTCTTAGTGACAGCACCAGAGACGGCATTTTCAATGATCAATTTCTTTGTCGCTACATCGACATAGGATTTGACGTAATTGTTGATATCGAATAGACAGGAATAGAGACCAAAGCTGGAATGATCGGTAAGAGAATCAAAAGTAGCAGAGATGTTGACGTTTCCGTATTTGCCAGAGGCGTAATAGATAGCGGCATGTTTAGAGGAATCATTCAATGTGATAGCATTATCAGAGAACTGATAGGAGCCATCAGCATAGCTGACACTATCATCGGTTCTAGCAGAGACAAAGACTGATTTACCACCCATCTTCTTTTCTAAGAAACTGTATTCAGAATAGGATTCCTTGGAAGAAAGGGCACTGACACTTGTCTTAACACCAGAAACTGCAAATCCAAATAATTTGTTCTGGAAGGAGTTGTTACCTTGGACAAAGTATGCGTTTGTATAACTGATTAAGACAGTATCATTTCCGTTTGCATATAGTTTAAATGTGCCATCGGACTTAGAAACCTTCAACGAAGTGATACTAGTTAAGGAAGTGATATCATTAATTTCAACCTTCTCATCAATCTCTTCGAAAGTAAGAGTGGCGGTCATAGATGTCACTCTTCTACCTTTAGCAAAAGCGTATAATTTTCCGCTTTCCTTCTTGATACCTACAGCAAGATAGGAATATTCGTTTTCATAATAAGGGACAAGCGATACTGCACCAGTATCACCTTCTTCTGTGATTGTGAAATCAGCAGAGACATCAAATCCGCCAGCAGCATTGCTATTAGCTAGTAGTGCCATGTTGCTGAAGGGATCAGTAGAACTCTTGCTATCTACGGTATAGGTGTTATCAGCAAAGGCTAAAGTTCCATTTTCAGATCTTCCAATACCGGTAGATACTTCCTTGAACTGAGAGGATGTCGCATTGCTTTGGAAGGAGAAGTCTGTGAATGTGACAGTGTCATTGTATCCGTAGACACCGACTTTTGCTTTCATGTTGTCAAACTGGACAGTGTCTCTGATCTCAAGTGATTTGATGATGGTGTCATTGACATTGACCTGGAAGATATCAGAGTCATTTGTTTCGCTTCTGACTTTGCTGACAGTGATGGTGTTTGTCGTGTTCTCTTTGATAGCCATTCCATCCGTCCAGTTATCGTTCCATTCTTTCTGTGTCCAGGAATTTCCGGATTTGACGACAAGAGCTTTCCCACCGATTCTACCAGTGATCTGAATCTCTCTTAATTCTGTAGGACGGTCACTATTCGACCAGTTCATATAGATGACAATATAGTTATTGCTATCGATATACCACGGAACAATACCGATATCGGTTTCCTGTTCCATCGGGAAACCTCTTGTTCCGCATGCTGTGACAGAGACAGTATAGTTTCCTAAGGTATCATACTGGTCTGTGATATAGAATCCGGAATTCTTTACGGTGTTGGAAGTGAGGGTGATTGTTCCATCTTCCATAGAATAGCTTCCACCTGTTGCTGTCCAGGATGTAGAGTCGTTGGCACGTAAGATGGAATTGTTGACTCTAGTGATTGAGGATGGCTCTTTAGCACTGCTCATCGAGAAAGAGAACAAAGAAGCGAGAAGAAGAATAGAGAGCAACGAGACATTACGTTTTTTCATTTTTGAATTCCTCCTATTCCGTAATTTTCAAGTTTTGTTTTCAAAGCGGATAAATCTTCGCTGATTTTGCTTACGTCTTTGATTCCGTATGTCTTTTCCATGTTGACAATCGGTTCAACATTGGCGATAGAAGACCATGGTAACCAAGTCCCGACGGATTTGAAGTCGAAGTCTGCAATTGTTGTTGCTTCTGGCATCAACGCCTTATACTTGAATCCCATGCGTCCATCATAGTCATTGGATAACTTTGTATTGTTCTGAATGAAGTAACTAGCGTTGTAGAAGAAGGAGTCTTCTGTTAAGACATAGAGGTTGAAGAGTTCGTAGTAGATATAGGCTGCATAATTGTCAGCAGAGCTATGACCGGTTGCAATCATGGAGAATCCTTTGACTCCACCATTCTTGAAAGTGTCGATATTCTCAACGGATGCATTGCAAGGAACCGAGAAATCGTAAGAGTAGACCCAGGAGAGGGAAGAGACTGCTGCATGTTTAGCGGCTAGTAGATACTTCTCTTCTTTCGTTGCCTGATAGGCGGAAGTGAAGCAATACATAGCATAGACAGCCGCTTCCTTATCGACGGTATTTGGATTATCCGGTGTTCCACCGACATACTTTCCTAATCCGAGATAGAGTTCGTTATAGCAATATTCAACGGCTTTGATTGCGGAGTTGTAGTAGTTGACATTGTCAGTCAACTCATACATCTTGAAGAGGAAGCGGACTGCAATCGGAGTGTTGAGTCTACTCTCGCCTTGGAAAGCGGCATTGCTAGTATCCGTGTTGACACTTCCATCGACATTGTATGCGCGGTAGAAGCTACCGTCTTCGTTTTGCTTTTGTACTAAGTGCTGAGCAAATGTCTCAACCATGTTTTTATACTGAGCATTCTCTTCGTTGTATTCCTTTGAGATGAGGTAGGCATCTAACATGCCTTCCATTCCATCAATCATACAGCGTAGGAAGCAAGGATAGTTTCTTCTGCTTCCGCCGGAATCGCTAGGATCCCACCAGACAGTCGGGAAGTAAGTGCTATTGATTCGGTCAGATGACCAGAAGTTGAGGATGGTCTGACCTTTTCTCTTCAATTCAGCATCGTTTTCAATCAGGCCTTTGCGGTACATCTGATATCCGACAGGGATCTGCTGTCCGACAAATCCCATCTGAGAGGAATAGCCTTGCTTTGCGACGGCATTTGGTAAGGCTAAAGACCAAGGCTCACCTCCATAGAGAGTCGAACCGGAACCATATTCTTTGTATTCCTTTTCGAATATCTCCATGTTGTCTTCATATATCTGAGAGATATCGATATTTTCAACAGATGTATTCTGAGCAGTGAACATCTTCTCGAAGGATTCTGTCATCGATGTCTGGTAAGTTTCTGCTTTCTGAAGAAGACAAGCAACGGAATAATTGTCTTTATTTCCTTTTTCGACAACATGATATCTCTTTGCCCAAGAGGCACCCGCATCATAAGTGACAGGACCTTCCTGACATGGATAGCAGAAATCAACGGAGATATCCGGTGTCATTGTCATACCGATGGATCCATATTGGATATCATTATTGACCTCACCGCCTTCACCGCCACCGACTAAGTTACCAGCAGAGACATTGTTTGCGATGTGTGCCATTGAGAAAGCAATCTTCTCTTTCTGGTTCCTTAGATACATCATAGGAAGACCAGTTCTAGTCTCCTTGACATAGATTCTTCCAGTTAAATCAGTATTGGAGAAGATAGCGCCATTTACCATGTCTTCTGTATCCTTGTAGATGATAGAAGGCATGAAGTAATCATACTGATCGTATTTGACAGGATTGGAGTCTTTGAACTTGATGGTTGTCGCATAACCGGCATCCTTATTATCCGCTTTCACTACTTCCACTTCACGATTGATCGTGATCAAATCGGAAACATTCTTATAAGTGTCTTTGACAGAGAACAAGGAACCGTTGTCGGTTGTGATCTCACTAGAGAGGATATATCCGTCTGTGGTTTCGGTCAGTAAATCATATCCTTTGGTATAGATAGATTCTGTGAATGTTTCGATGATTCCACTGGATTTGCTTCTCACAATCAAAGTGATCGGAGTATCTGAATAGAATGAAGCGGAAGCAGAGTTCAATGAGAAATAGGGATAGATGGAACTCTTATCCTTATTCTGTTTGAAAGCAACATTGTAGGTAGAGCATTCAATTGTCTTTTCCTGGAAGCTTTCATTGGATGCAGATTCGGTTTCCTTCTTTTCCGTCTCAGTTGTTGTCGAACAGCCAACAACTCCTAATAACGCTGTTAAAGCACAGATAGCATTGATTCTTCTTTTTTTCATGTTTCACCTCTTGATTCCGGTGGTGGCAACACCTTGGATAAAGAATTTCTGACATAAGATGTATAAAAGCAAAGTCGGCAATAAGCTAGACATGGCACCAGCCATGAGAAGAGTATGTTGAGTGTTCTGGGCAGTAGATAAGGAATTGACTAAGAGCTGGATGGTATAGAGCTTTGGATTGGTTCCGACATAGAGTAGAGGAGTCATGTAGTCGTTATAAGCGCCATTGAAGGATAAGATCAATTGAGTGAGCAAGGCCGGCATCGAGACAGGAATGATGATTCGAATCAAGATTCCAAAGCGGGATAGTCCATCGATTTCAGCAGCCTCCTCCAATTCCTTTGGAAGAGTCTGGAAGTATTGATAGAGGTAGAACATGACACCTGCGCTACCGAATAATCCAGGAATGATGATAGGGAGTGCTGTTCCATACCAGTGATAGAAGTTGACGAATAAGGAGTAGGATGGCATAAGGATGATGACACCTGGTATGACCATCGTGGAGAGAATGATATAGAAAATGACTTTCCTTCCATGGAATTTGATTCTAGCTAATGCGTATGCAGCAGTTGTAGAGAAGAAGAGGCCGACAAACACAGGGGGAATGATATAGAGGAAGGTGTTGAGAATGGCTCTTCCGACATCGTTCTCGGAGAATAGTTTTACATAGTTTCCGATATCAACAGGATTTGGAATGAGTGTGAAATTGAAGATGTTCTTTGGCGAAGTGAAGGAGGCGGAAAGTGCAATCAAGAATGGGAAGATGAAAATCAATGCAAAAATGGATAAGAACAGATAAACACCTGTCTTATAGAGAATCTTATGAATATGCAGTCTTCTGATTCTCTTCTGTTGTTCGATGACTTTCAGTTGACGATTATCTGTGTTATTCATATTTCACCCACAGTTTTGAAATGACAAAGTTGAATGCGGAAAGAGCAAGAATGACAAGGCCTAATAGGATACCTAAAGCAGAGGCATAGCCAAGCTGATAGTTCCAAGTGCTAGAAGAGTAGTTATAGATGTACCAAACGGGCATCACAGACCATTTCGTCAAAACACCACCTCTTACGACTTGGAATCTAGAGAAGTCCTGGAAGGATCCCATGATACCGGTGATGAGGATATAGAAAGTGATCGGAGAGACACCAGGAAGAGTGACATGGACGAATTTCTGAAATCCGTTGCATCCATCGATTTCGGCTGCCTCGTATAAGTTTTTAGAAATATTCTTTAGTGCGGCAAAGAGGAGCAATACGGAAGTTCCAAGTCCGCTCCATACACCCATAACGATCATGCTAGGAAAGAAATAGTCTTCGCCTAAAAAGACCATATTCTTGATTCCAAAGAATTCAAATAGTTTTGGTAAGAATCCGTATATTGGTGTGTAAAGCCATTTCCATATGAATGTGATAGCAACAGCACCACAGATGGTTGGGATGTAGTATATAGTCCTATAGAACACAGAGAATTTCGGATTCTTGACTAACATGTTCGATAAGATCAAGGCTAAGAAGATACCTATCGGAACACCAATGGCATTGATCAAGGCATTTAGAAGAGAACGTAAAAACCATTCATCCTTGAATGCGTTGGCATAGTTTTGAAATCCGATGAAGGAGTATGTGTCGATGTTGGCAAAGGAATAGTTGGTGAAGGATAGATAGACAGCATATCCTAAAGGTACGAAGAAGAACAAAGCCAAACCGATGATCAAAGGCGCTGAAAAAAGATAACCATAGATGTGGTCGTTGATCTTTCTTTTGTTGATGTAGTATGTCTTTTTTCTTTCCATAAGGGAATGTTCAATTTGATATATGACAGATTAGTAGAGGTTTTCTTCAACTATTTTCTTAGCCTGAGAAAGGAAGTAGTCGACAGTCCAACGCTTAGATTCATCGGAGTGGTAGAGATATTCACTAGTAGTATCGTATCCCATCGTCTTCCACTTCTGATTGTTGCGATACTGCCAAAGACCATAAGACTGTGTCTCTGCTGAATGGACAAAGACTTCATAATTGAGTCCGGAGTAATTGATCTCTTCTCTCTTCTTGACATCATCGCTTAAAGCAAGATCAGAATAGACTGGAATCTGGAAACCGGTGGAGGAGAGGATTTCCTGACCTTCACGGCTTGCGATATATTCGATGAGTTTCCAGGCTGCTAATTTGTTCTGGCATGTAGATGCCATTGCATAACCGACAGAACCGGAGTACATGTTCTTTGTCTGATTTTCACTGAAAGCAGGAACATAGCAGACATTCCATTTGAAGTCGAGGTTCTTGAATGTTGTGACATTGTATCTTCCACCGATATAGGTTGCAATCTTCTGCATAGAGAAAAGATTAGAGGCATCCTGTCCAGCTGTGAATTCGCTCGGGGGCTGAACCTGATACTTGAAATAGGAATCCTGCATGTACTGATAGCCTTTTTTCAAACCCGCTAAATCGGAAGCTTCTGTTGGGAATGCATCTCTTGAAGCGTTGAGGAAGTCTCCGCCTGCCGACCAGACAAGGCCTTCGATACCTAAACCACCGACACCATAGCAGGTGATATCTCCTTTGGAATCCTTCTTCGTTAGACTTTGCCACATTGTTGTAGCTTCTTCCATTGTCATGATGCGATCGGAAGGAGGAAGTTCAACACCTAACTGCTTGAAGATATCTTCGTTATAGTACATGACATAAGGACCGATATCCTTTGGAAGAGCAAGCTGAACACCAGAGCCAGGTCTACCAGATCCGGCATTATATTGATAACGTGTCAAAGATGTGGAATACATGTTATCGGTATCGATAATTGTACTTGCATCAACATAAGGAGTGAGGTTGACTAGCTTGTTGCTTGAAGCCCAGCTTCCAAAAGCACCATCCGGTACCAAAAAGACGTCGTGCATATTGTTAGCGGAAATATTGTTTCCGTAGGTATTTTCATAGTCGGTAAGGATTTCAAGTTCGACCTTGATATTCGGATAACGCTTGTTGAAACCTTTCAGCATGGCATTGAGAACAGCGGATTCAACGTTTCTTCCAGCGGAATCCCAATGACACATCCTGATAGTGCAAGCTTCACCATCATAGCTCCAATCCAAATTGTCGTATTTCTTTTGGATGTCCTCCAATGAGAAACTATCTTCCTGTGTTGTGCTATCACCGGAATTGCTGCCTTTGTTCGATGACTCGGTGTCATATGAATTGACACAACCACATAACATCAATGATGAAAGAAGGGAAACAGCGAAAGTCTTTTTCAAATGATTAAGTGCCATAGGGAATAAATCCTCCTATTCTGATACCTTAATCATAGAATGTAAGCGTTTCCGTTACAATGCAAAATACTATAGGATTTATACAAAAAAGCACTTTTTAAAACAAAGATTCGGTGCTTATAGAGTCGAAAATATGCATTTTTGCAAGATTGATACGATAGGAGAAGGAATCACCTTTCTTGTAAAGGTCTTTTGTAAGGGCTACTTTGGATGTCAGGTGAGCAAATTCAGTCTGGAAATGGAGATAGTACTCACATCCCATTTTCGGAAGAATGATGTAGCCTTCAAAAATAATCTTCTGTGAATTATGCCCGATGTCATCGCGATATTCGGGCATTTCATTTTGTCAAACATTTAGAATAAAAAGTATGTACATTCATGTACATATATGCTATAATAGAATATACCGGAGGTGCATCCATGTACATCAAGAGATATCTGAACAAAAGCGGGACCGATTCCAAGGTCTACCTCTTCATCGCCGTGCCCGGCTCCAAGAAGAGAAAGATAGTTGAGAGATACCCTTCCCTCAACGAGCTGACGGCAAAATACGGGTCCGAGGAGAAGGCGATGGCGTTCCTGAAGGAACGCTGCGCCATCCTGGACAAGGCGGAGAAGGAAAGCAGGTCCGGCAGGACCACACTCCAGATCGACCTCGACAGGAAGATCTCACTTGAGTCTGACGAATACGTCGGGATCAAGAACATGGGCTACCTTTTCCTGCAGAAGGCGTACTACGACCTTGGCATCGAGGCCTTCATAAACAAATGGAAGTTCGAGTCCAAGAGCAAGATCCGGTATTCCCTGAACGACGCGTTCAGGCTGCTTGTCTACTCCAGGGTCCACGAGCCATGCTCAAAGCTCGCGGCGTCCAGGAAAAACGACGATTTCATCGAGAACTTCGACATTTCCGTGGACGACCTGTATGACTGCCTTGACAGAACGTATCTGTTCTCGAAGGACCTTACCAGGAAGCTGTCCAACAAATGCAAGACTCTCATCGGAGGGAAAGGCTGCGCCGTCTACTACGACTGCACCAACTTCTACTTCGAGATCCAGGAGGCCGACGAAAAAGACGGGCTCAGGGACTACGGCGTCGAGAAGAACCACAGGCCCGACCCCATCGTGGAATACGGCCTGCTCATGGACGAGGACGGATATCCGATAGGCTCTGCCACATTCAGAGGGAACGAGAGCGAGAAAGGCTCCCTCATCCCTCTTCTCAAGGAGTCCGGAGAGGACGCGACGAAGGCAAAGATCATCGTCGCGGACAGCGGGCTGAACACGGACGGGAACAAGAGCACCATCCATGAGACGGGCAGGAACTATATCTTCTGCCAGTCCCCGAAGCAGCTGTCGAAGGACAACCTTGCGGAGGCCTTCGATGACAGAGACTGGCTTGTCTACGACAACGGAAGGAAGAGAATCAAGAGCTACTGGATCAGAAGGGCGAACGGAAGAGAGGAAAGGCTCGTGGTCAAGTTCGACCAGGCCTCCTATGACTTCATCTGCCACATGATCGACAAAAGGGTCGAAAGGGCCAAGAGCTTCATCAAGAACCCGTCCAGGCTCAGCCTCAGCAACTGCACCGACGGCAAGCAGTACATCAGAAGCATAGTCGTCGACCAGAAGACCGGCGAGGTCTTGAAGGACAAGTCAGTATTGGAATTGAAACTGGAGGACATCGAGAAGGACAGGAGGTATGCCGGATACATGTTCTACGTGACCGACATACCAAGGGAGAAGGACGACGCGGACGGACACTTCAGCGAGATGAGGAAGAAAGGGTTCAGGATCGAGTTCATGGACGACATGGAGATCGCCAGGATCGCCGGAAGGAGGAACGACATCGAGGACTGCTTCAGGAAGATGAAGTCGGGAATGGACGCAAGGCCGATATTCGTGAGGAAGCCCGAGCACATAGAGGCCCATCTGTTCACGGTCTACGTGGCGTTGACGCTGCTGATGTACATCCAGAGGAAATATGTGCCCGATATGACGACCGACGAGCTGCTCGATGCTGTGAGGAACTACTCCCTCTGCATGCTTGAGGGGCAGACGGACATCTACAGGACCGGATACTTCTCGAGGGACGTGAAGAGGCTGGCGGAGTCGATGGGCTTCGAGTGCATGGACAGGTGGTATCTGGAATGGAACACGGTGAAGAAAATGGTATCCAAGAGCAAGAACAGGTGATGTACAAATAAATATTCCAAAAAAATCCCGGAAAATCTCGACAGACTCGAGACATTCTGGGATTTTTCGCTTTTTAACTTCCGAAAACCGGATATTATATTAAAATTATATTTAATACTCAATTTATAACGAAAAGAAAAAGCGGCCGAAGCCGCTATTTTAGAACTGATCTTCTCTTGCAACCGTATCGTTATCGATATCCGGATCAAGGGAGTTGAAGATTTCGCTGAATGTCGGTATCTCTTCACCATCCTCATCAAGATTGTGTTTGACAACCTGAAGTTCGGCTTTTTTGATTTCTTCCTTCTTTTCAATCAGGAAAGGAGTATCAAAGGCATAATGAAGAATGTCTTCATAGACAACTCCATTGAGTCTTGCTGTCTTCAGCATCGTATGATTCATTCCACTATAGAGGTAGAAACCATAATTTGCTTTCATGTGGGAAGTGACTTTCTTAGAGGAATGCTCACTGCACATCGGATCCATATCTCCACGAAGAATCAAGGCTTCCTGTTTTACGCGTCTTAAGTATTTACGGTTGATGACAACAGAGACAAAGATAGAGAAGAGTAGGTATAAGAATCCTTTGACGGACTGTCCATTCATCGAAGCAGTGATTCTGTTTCCGTACTTCTTCTGCATGACTTTGAACTTCTTAGCATATTTAAGATAGTTCGGAATCATATTGTTGAGAATTGTATCATAGATCGGAGCGACTAAAACGACCTTGTCAATCTGATTTTTGTATTTGCAGGCGACCTTAGCAACTAAGGAACAGCTGAAGGAGTAACCCATCAATACGATATGGTAACCTTTGGCTATATATTCCTCAACAACTTCTCTCAATCTTTTCTCATAAAGCCTGACATGATGTGTCTCTTTCAAATGAGCTTCAAAAAGAAGGACACATCTAACCTCACATAAAGGATAGTCTTTCTGGAAATTGTTTTTGTAGTAGTCAAAAAGGCCTGTCGCATCATGAAGGTTTGTCGTCTGTAAACCATTTGCGCAAATCAAAACTGTCTTTTCAGTCGGTTCCTTGATAGTCAAGGAGCCTTTGATAGTCTTGACAACTTTAACTTTGTTTTTTGAATTGGTCATATCGTTCCTCCCCTACTTGAATCGATACATGAAGATGCCCGCGGCAACAGCAACATTCAAGGAATCGATTCCGTTCATCTCGATTTTCAGCTTCTTTCCCAAGGATAGATTCTCCTTGGATACCCCTTGTCCTTCATTGCCGAAGACAAGGACAAAAGGCTTTGTGAGATGATCGATTTCTCTCTCATCCACACCATCCAAAGTAGTCAGATAGATGTTGTATCCTTTTTCCTTCAAAGTGAGAAGATCCTCTCGCAAGACAGGAAGGTGGAATAAGGCACCTTTTGTACTTTGGATTACCTTACTATTATACAACGAAACAGAGTCTTTCGATAAGACCAAAGATGAATAAGAAAAAGATAAAGCGGTTCGAATCATCGTGCCTGCATTTCCAGGATCCTGAATTCGATCCAAATAGATGACTTTGTCACCTAAGGAATCAAGAGAATAATTCAGTTTCTTACAGACGCCCATCATTTCAGGAAGAGACTGATAGGAAGATAATTCTCTATATAGTCCTTGCTTTAGTCCATAGATAGGGACATCCATCTTCGGGCAAGATGTTCCATCCACAACAATCAAAGCCTCAAGTAGATTCTCTTTCATAGCTTCTTCCACGAGGTCTTTTCCTTCCACTAAAAAGGAAGACTGCTTTTTATCACCTTTTTTCAGGTTCAAAAGCTCTTTGAATGTTTTGTTGTCTCTGCTTTCAATGACGCGGAATGACATGGTCCATCTCTCCTTCAAAATGTCCGAGGTTGACTTCATTTTCCAGATAGTCATAATTCGGACAATAATATTTTACGATAGAATAGAACCTTTCGTTATGCTTAATTTCGAAAATGTGTGCGATTTCATGATAAATGATAGAATCTGAGATACTACTTTCATAGGCAAAAAGGCGATAATCAAACTTCAACTGATGCTTGGTTGGAAAACAGACACCCGCATAAGTGAGAAATAATCCTGTGCGGATTGTCCAAGAAGATAGGTCGACACCCATCTTTTTCCCAAGTTCAACTACTCTCATATTCAGATATTCAAGATACATCTTCTTGTACTTCACAAGTGGATCTTTGCAATTCGGTGAAACATAGAAATAGTTCGGATCATCCTTCTTTGTGATGTCATTTGTAAAATATCTTTTGCGTCCTAACACATAGATATAGACACCTTCTTTATAGAATGGTCTTCCAAAGATATGATCCGGATATTTCTTTATGACCTTGTAAGCTAATTCAGTGGCCTGCTTTATCGTAGAGTAACGCGGAGCATAGATTTCCAGTTCACCATAGGTAAATCTAGCTATCAAGTTGCTTCCGCTTTTCTTGGCATACACCTTGATTGGAAGTACGGTTCCATCATTTAATTGAATTTCGATTGTTCTTAGTAATGTTCTTTTATCCATAACGATTTCATTTTACTCTCTTATATTCCCATTTGTAACTAGATAGATAACGTTGTCCTTTCAAAAAGAGATAGTGAAGAAAAATCTAAAAAAAGTCTTGCATAAGTTTTTCAAAGCCGATATAATTATTAGGCTTGACATGCGGACGTGGCGGAATTGGTAGACGCGCACGTTTGAGGGGCGTGTGGTTTCACCATGTGAGTTCGATTCTCACCGTCCGCACCATCTCGAAGCAATAGTTTGACACTTCGGTGTCAAACTTTTTTTGTTTATATCAACCATTCGATTGTTTTGAATAATGGAGAAATCATCCTTAATCGATCTCTTATATCATGCATTCCACGATCAACTTTCTCTTTGTTATTTTTCCTCAAATCAAATGTGTCATTCTACACATCGTTTTGATATCAATTATTCTCTCAGCACAAAAGTTACTATTTATTTGTGCTTGAATTCGCTTGCATTTTAACTTGCAACATGCGTAAATAATCATGATTACTGGGAGGTATATCATGAAAGATCTGCTTTTGATGAGAGCCCCGTTGAAATACATACAGGGCAAGGACGCTTTGAAGAAGTTCTATGAGAATTCTAAGGAATTCGGAAAGAAGTATTTGTTCATCTGTTCCCATAGCGGATATGCTGCTGTTCATGATTCCGTTGAGGAATCCTTTGCTGACAGCGATGCAATAAGACATTACGAAGTCTTCGGTGGCATCTCGTCTGTCGGTGAGATCAACAGAATGAAAGAAATCGTCAAGAATGAGAATATTGATGTCGTTGTCGGTGTCGGAGGCGGAAGCGCTATCGATACAGCAAAGGCGACTGCCTATTATATGAACAAGAGAGTCGCTATCATTCCTACTGTCTGTGCAACCGATGCCCCTTGCACCGGTCTTAGTGTCATCTATAACGATGATCATTCCTTCAACACCTATCTCTTCTATCCGAACAACCCGGATCTTGTTGTTGTCGATAGTGGTGTCATCGCCAAATCCCCTGCTAAATTCTTAGTTGCTGGTATGGGTGATGCCTTAGGCACCTACTTCGAAGCAAGGGCCTGCTATAAGACCAGTTCACTTTCTTTGGAAAATGGTGGAATCACACTCAGTGCTATGGCCTTATGTAAACTCTGCTATGAGACCTTGTTAAAGGATGGCAAGAAAGCTCTTGTCAGTGTCGAGAATCAACTTGTAACTCCAGAACTCGATGCCATCATTGAAGCCAACACCTATCTTAGCGGTGTCGGTGCAGACAATGGCGGATTATGTGTCGCACATAGTTTCTATAACGGTGTCACTTCCTTAGGAAAGAAGACTGCAATGCACGGCAATTGTGTCGCCTATGGAACACTTGTCCAGCTCTTGCTTGAAAATGCACCGGTTGAAGAATACAACGAAGTCCGTGACTTCATGTATTCTGTCGGTCTTCCTCTTACATTAGAGGAAATCGGAATCGATGATGACGATGTCATGAAAGTCAGCATCGCAAGTTGTGTCAAAGGTGAAAGCATCCACAATTTAAGCGGTGATGTCAAACCGGAAGAACTCCATGATGCTATCATCCTCTGCGATCGTTTAGGTCATGAATTCTTAGATAGCAAGAAGTAAATTCAGCAATTAACAAAAGAGTTCCGCATTTGCGAGCGGAACTCTTTTCATTTCATTCATCTTCTTCCTCAACAGTTTCCTTTTCACCTTCAAACAACAATTTTGCATCTTCATCATCCAAGGCATCGATAGAATTCAGTTTCTTCTTCATGACTCTAGTACGCACACCGACTAATTCATCCAACTCATTGGATGCGGCATTCATCTTCTTCTGTGTTTTCTCTAATGTGTCCGCAAACTTTGCAAATTCTGTTTTGACTGCACCTAAGAGTTTGAACACATCAGCGCTCTTCTTCTGTATCATCAATGATCTGAATCCCATATTCAATGAATTGATGAAAGCGGAGAGAGTAGTAGGGCCAGTCAGGTTCACTTTATACTTTGTCTGAATCTCTTCAAACAGTCCCATATTCAGTGCTTCTAGATATAATCCTTCTAATGGTAAGAAGATTAAAGCAAAGTCAGTTGTATTGGGAACATCGATGTACTTATCATGTACACTTTTTGCATATTGCAATAAATCGTTGCGAAGCTGTTTTCTCGCTTTTTCGATTTCAGCCGGATTATCTAATTCGTGAATTCGTGAATAAGATTCATACGGGAACTTCGAGTCGATAGGAAGATAGACTTTCTCATCTTTCGTGCCAGGAAGAATGATTGCAAACTCAACTCTTTCACTGCTTCCTTTCTTTGTGACAACGTTCTCCTCATACTGAGTTGGAGTCAGGAATTCTTTGATGATGTTACCTAATATCACTTCACCCATGATTCCCTTTGTCTTCACATTGGTAAGGACATTCTTCAAAGATCCGACATCGGTAGCTAAGCCTTTGATCTCGCCAACTGCTTTATTGACATCTCCGATTCCTTCTACAACGCTCTTGAAGGAATCATTCATCTTCTCTTCCAATGTCTTCTGTAGTTTCTCGTTGACGGACTGATTGATCTTATCTAGTTTCTCATTGTTATCCTGTCTGATAGCAGTAAGATTACTTTTCACAGTTTCATTCAATCCACCGATAGACTCTTGTGTATTTGTCTTGAAATCTTCTAGTTTTCCTTTGATAGATGCATCGAAGTCATGCAATGTTTTATCAACAGTTTCATTGAATGATTTGATCTCAGAAGAAAGCTTAGTCATGATTTCTTCTTTTTGTCTGTTATTATCTTCTGTATACTTTCTTACAAATTCGGAGAAGGCTAATGTCTCTTTTTGATAATTGTCTCTCAGGAGTTCGAGCACCTTTTCTTTGTAATCAGTATCGAATCCTAAGAAATAGGAGGCAAAACCATCGAATTCTTTTTTCATATCCGTCTTATTCTGATTCAAAAGATCGTTCATACTTTGTTTAAAGTGTTCTTCCTCTTTTGCTAAGGATGACTGAGATTGAATCAGTGAATCTATTCTCTTATTCATGCCTTCAACTTCATTTCTAAGTTCAGACATTAAGACACCATTCTTCTCTGCCACTAATCTACTGACAGAGTCACTTAATGTGTTGATAGACTCATTGACAGAAGAACGTATCTTCTTCAGTTCCTCTTCTCCTAGAGTGACATCTCCTGTCTTTCTGTTTTTCAAAACAATCACCAGTGTCACAATGCTAAGAGCAAAGGACAAGACACATACTGCTAGTACCACCCATAAAATCCAATCCATATCGTTCCTCCTTATTTGTTGTCTTTATGATTATAATATCAAAGAGAAGAAAACCGATGAAATATAAGTGCAGATGAGAAAGAAAAGAATACAATAATAGAAATGTCATGGAGGAAATGAAGATGACTCATGAAGATTATGTAAGAGCAATCGAATATTGGAAAAACAAGAAGACGACTGCTATGCCTAAAGATGAATTATTAAAGAAGGCAAACGAATACATAGAGAAGAACAACACCTGTGCCTTAGCAACTGGAACAGGTGACTTCATCCGTTGTACACCAGTCGAATACAGTTATCACGATGGAAAATTCTGGATTTTCACAGAAGGGGGTGAGAAATTCATCGGATTAGAGAAGAATAAGAATGTAAGTCTTGCTATCTATGACAAATACGATGGATTTGGAAATCTCCATAGCATCCAGATTACAGGAATTGCTGAGTTCATCCCTCCATTCAGTGAGACATACAATAGTCATGCCGCAATCAAGAAAATCTCAATCGAGGCTTTGAAAAGGCTGGACTCTTATATGAATCTCTTATGCATCACACCTACTAGAATGGATCTCCTTTTCTCTGATTTCAAGAAAGAGGGATATAGCAACAGGCAGACTTTGATGCTCTGATATCGTATATTTTTCAACACTTTGCAAAAAAGTGTTGATTTTATTTCTTTTTCTTATTCGGTTTGATAAGATATGCACATAACTAGAAAGGAGGTATCGTGTTACATCCATAGCACGAAACAGAATGGATTACATTATTGAAACAAAGAACCTCAGCAAAAAGTTCTCCAACAAAGTCGCTGTCGATAAAGTCAATATGCACGTCAAACGCGGTGACATATATGGCTTTATTGGAAAGAATGGTGCTGGTAAGACAACTGCGATGAAGATGATATTAGGTCTTTTGAATCCAAGTGAGGGAGAAATCATTCTCTTTGGAAGCAATGACTTGAACAAAGAGAGACAGAAGATCGGTTCTCTCATTGAAAGTCCTGGACTCTACAAGAACTGTACCGCCTATGAGAATCTAAAAAGATTCTCTCTGATCTATGGCGGAAACGATGAAGAGATCAAAGATATCCTTGCTCTTATCGGATTAAGTGATACCGGAAACAAGAAAGCAGGAAGATTCTCCCTCGGTATGAAACAAAGACTCGGAATCGGTATCGCATTATTAGGAAATCCAGAACTCCTTGTTCTTGATGAGCCGATCAATGGATTGGATCCTGCTGGAATCAAGGAAATCCGTGACCTCATCATGAAACTGAATAAGGAAAGAGAAGTCACAATATTGATTTCCTCCCACATCCTTGATGAGTTAGCAAAGATCACAACCACCTATGGAATCATCAATGATGGAAGATTGATTGAAGAAGTCTCCGCTGAGCAGTTAGAAGAGAACTGCAAGAAGAATCTTACTATCACTGTAAGTGATGTCGATAAGTCTATTGAACTATTGAAGGCAAATGACTTATTAGGTGAATACGAAGTCAAAGAGAATTCCCTTATCCTCTATTCTCATTTTGAAAATGCAGGTCTAATCAATACAACTCTAGTCACAAGCGGTATCACCGTCAGTGAGTTAGCAAACAAAGAAGTCAGTTTGGAAGATTATTTCATTGAGAGGCTTGGAAAATGATGGGAAAACTATTGAAATTTGAGCTACGTAAAGTATTCCGTAGCAAAAGCTTATATATCTGTACTGCGATAACTGTCTTCCTTGTCCTGATTGTAGCACTGACAACCAAAATCGCCGAATCTGAGCTTGATATCGTTCCAACTGCATCAAGTTTGACAAAAAGTTCATTTAGCGAAATGAATGCAATTCTGTTATCTAGCATATTTGTATCAATCTATATTTGTGAAGACTATTCTCTTGGAACCATCAAAAATATCTATGGTAAGGGATACACGAGAAATCAAGTATACTTCACAAAATACATTGTCTCTCTTATTGCGTCCTTGATTATGACTTTGTCTTGTTTCATCGTCGGATACCTATGTGGTCTCATCTTCAGTCATAAGGGAGCGTTAGAAAAAGACGTCATCATCTCAGTCCTACTGCAGCTTCTTATCAGCATTGGTTTCCTATCTTGCCACTACTTCGTTTCCATGTCGATTGGAAGATTAGGTATCTGCTTAGCCATAAACATTGTCGCACCCACCTTCGTTAAAGCAGTTTTAGCACTGATTGATATTGCCACAAAATGGGAGAAGTTCCATTTCAGTGATTACTGGCTTGGCAATATGTTAAACGCAGTCCAAGCAAGCGAGATTCCTGCTAAGACTCAGTGGACTGCTCTTATCGGTGCCCTTGTCTACATCGCAATATTCTTAGTCTCCGGATTCTTCATCAATAGAAGAAGAGAAATCAAGTAAGCATCCGACAACAAAATATATAGAATGTCAACTAAAAAACGGCCTACATTGCTGTAGACCGTTTTTTGATTGTTAATTAAGCTTCTAAGACGTCCTTAGTGGCAACGACGTCAGCACCAGTGGATAAGACGTCCTTGATAAGGACATCACCGATGTGGACCGGAGCCTTGACTTCGACTTTGTCAATCTCTTCCATGACCTTCATCATCATTTCCTTAGGAACAGGATTGTTAGTCTTAACGGAACAACGGGCGATTCTTCCACCTTCGACTTTGACAGTGGAAGTGATGGTTCTAACCGGATGAGTTGCTTCATTGATACCATATGTCTTACCACGAAGACAGGAGTTTCCCGTGACAGTCATCGTATCAAGATCAACTGTCAAAGAGCATCCTCTCGGGCATTGAATGCAAACAAAATTCTTTACCATAATCAAGCCTCCTCAATTTCGACTTTGATTTCCTTCTTTCCCTGAATGAGGGATTTCGGAAGGACGATCTTTTCCATTTCAGAAGGAATAATCTTCAGTTTCTCTACTTTCTTGATGACTTCGCCATCGGCAGAGACGATGACACGGCTGCGATTGAAAGGATGACGGACACGGAAGGAGAATTCAAAGTTCTCATCTCCGTTATAGGCAACTTTCTGCGGGCAGAGGTAAGAGACACCATTTCCAACAACGGAAGTTGCATAATCGGATTCAATCTCACCTTTTTGGATATAGGCGGCAGCATTCTTACCGGCCTTTTCACCTTCCTGAGAGACATAGTCGACAAGGTCATGAACCTGAAGGACGTTACCACAGGCAAAGATGCCTTCCACGCTGGTTTCAAGGTTATCTTTGACAACGGCGCCCTTGGTTCTCTGATCCAATTCGACGTTGGCCTTCTTGGAAAGTTCATTCTCAGGAATCAAACCGACAGAGAGAAGGAGGGTGTCACAGTCAAATGTGATCTCGGTTCCTGGAATCGGTCTATTCTTCTCATCAACTTTGGAGATGACGACCTGTTTGACACGGCGATGTTCCTCATCAGCAACAATATCCGTGACGGTATGAGAGAGATAAAGCGGAATATTGAAATCGTTAAGGCACTGGACGATGTTACGGTTCAGACCATTGGAATAGGGGCAAAGCTCGACATCAGCAAGGACAGTGGCACCCTCAAGCGTCATACGTCTTGCCATGATCAAACCGATATCACCAGATCCTAATATGACGACTCTCTTACCGACAAGGTATCCGTCGATGTTGCAATACTTCTGAGCGGCACCAGCTGTATAGACACCGGCGACACGATCACCAGGAGTGGAGATAGCGCCACGGCTTCTTTCTCTGCAACCCATGGCAAGAACGATGGCTTTCGCAGAGATCTGCTCTAAGCCTTTCTCAGAGGAAAGGACGGTTACGACCTTATCTTCAGAGATGTCGATTGCCATCGTCTTGATGCGGACAGAGACACTAGTCTCTAAGACCATCTTCTCATAACGTCCTGCATATTCCGGACCGGTCAGCTCTTCTTTGAAACGATGAAGTCCGAATCCGTTGTGGATGCACTGATTCAAGATGCCGCCAAGGGTATCATCTCTTTCGATGATGAGGATATCCTTGATTCCACTCTGATAGGCTCCATATGCGGCAGCAAGTCCAGCCGGACCACCGCCGATGATGACTAAATCATGCTGTTCTTTCATTTTCTCTTCCCCTTTGTTTCACAGACAACGACATTCGAGCCTGTGACATCCTGATAAACTTCATCAAAATTGAGATTTCTTTCTCTCTTGATGATTTCGAAGACCTTCGGTCCACAGAAGCCACCCTGGCAACGTCCCATACCAGCATTGGTACGACGTTTGACAGCATCGATTGTCTTAGCTGGAATCGGCTGATGAATCGCCTGAACGATTTCACCCTCTGTCACCGTCTCACAGCGGCAGATGACCTGTCCATATCTTCTATCCTTCTTGATCCATTCTTCCTTCTCTTCTAAAGAGAGCGAAGCAAAGAATCCAGGTAGACGATAATAATGGAAGTCTTTCTTTTCGATGAGTTTTTCACCCATGGCTGTAAGCATTCTGACCAACTCTTTACCAAAGGCAGGACCAGAGGAAAGACCCGGAGACTTAATACCAGCAAAGTTGATGAAATGAGGTAAGAAAGGACTCTCTTCAATGAGGAAGTCTTCTCTTCCTTCAATCGTAGCACGAACACCGGCAAAGTTACGGATGTTGTTACGATAATTGATATTAGCAGTAGTACGCTTTGCCTGATCTCTTACATAATCAAGAGCGGCCTGACGGTTACCAGTATAATCCTTGGAAGGAGTATCCTTGTTTGCATCTGGTCCGACGATTAAATTGCCGTGAACAGTCGGAGAGACCAAGACACCTTTTCCTAAAGAACTCGGAGTCTGGAAGACAACATGATTGACTGTCTTTCCTTCTTCCTTATCTAAGAGATAGTAGTCACCTTTGACAGCAGTGATCGTGAAGGAGTCATCCTTCTTGTCCTTTAAGGCAAGACGATAGATATCATCCGCATGGACACCTGTGCAATTGACGACAAATCTTGCTTTGACATCCTCTGTGGAAGTCTTGACAAGATATCCGTCCTCTTCCTTATCGATAGAGAGGACTGGGCTTTCACTTAAGAAGCGGACACCGTTTGTGACAGCGGTCTCGGCCAAAGAGAGAGCTAACTCCCAAGGGGAAACAACGCCACAGCTCGGGGCATACAGGGCATAATCGATTTCCGGATTGAGATTCGGTTCCATCTTGTGGACTTCTTCTTTTGTCTTCAAGACAACCAATCCCGGAACACCATTTGCAACACCGCGTTTGTAGAGTTCATCAATCTTCTGATGTTCTTCTTCTGTTGATCCAATGACCAAAGAACCTATTTGACGGTAGTGGAAGTTGAGAAGTGGCTGCAAGTCATGAATCAACTGACAGCCTTCCACATTGAGCCTTGCCATCTTTGTGCCAGGCTTCGGATCATAACCGGCATGGACAATGCCGGAATTTGCTTTTGTCGTCTTCATCGCAACGTCATTTTCTTTATCGATCAAGATGACATTGAGCTCATATTTGGAGAGTTCAAACGCCAAGGAGGCACCTGTGATACCAGCGCCTATGATAGCTACATCGTATAACATATTTGGGTTTCCTAACCTTTCTGAAAGATATTATAAGCCATTTTCGATAAATTAATCACACAAAATGAAAATTTTGATATTTTGTCTATTTTTTAAGTATGGTAGGGCTTTACTCAACAACTTTTACATAGTCCTATCCCTAAAGAATGAGAATCAAAAAGAAGAGGATTTCTCCCCTTCTTCCTATTTCATAATGTTAGAACTGGATCTCTTTTACGACCTCATCGGTAAGAAGGTCTCTTAATGTGATTCCTTTTTCATTCATGACCATATAAGAGTGTCTTCCGTCCTTTGGCAAAGAAACAGAGCCAGGATTAGCCAAGATGAGATTCTCTTTTTTTTCTAGTACTCCGATATGAGTATGTCCCTGAAGGAAGATATCTCCACAGGAAGCAGGAAGATTATCAAAGGAATAGTGATGTCCATGTGTCATTGTGACAAGGTGTGAGAAGACATATAATTGTGAGATTTCACAGAACGGGAAAAGCGATACCATCTGATCGACTTCACTCTCACAGTTTCCCTTGATAGCGATAAGTCTATCCGCATAGGAGTTAAGAAGCTTAACGACTTCCTTCGGACAATACTCTTCCGGTGGATCATTTCTGGCTCCATTGTAATAGCAGTCACCTAATAAAATGATCTTATCCGGATTATATTGGTTTACTTTAGAGAAAAAGATTTTTGCATACTTCAACGAGCCGTGAATGTCACTTCCAATCAATAAATTCATATTTATGTATCCTCCTAGAATTCTAATTTCTGTATAACGCCTCTTGTACGATAATCATAGAGTTTCAATCCGTTCTCATCCATGACAAGATAGGAATGAATGCCGTCTCTTGGATTGGCAAAGCTTCCTGGATTAGCGATGATCCTGTTGTCACTCTCTTTCCTTAGTGTCGAGATATGAGTATGTCCAAAGAAGAAAATATCATAAGGTAGCTCATAAGAATAGGGAGACTCATAATGTCCATGAGAGAGAACAATCACCTTACCGAACTGATAGTCAAGATTGACATAGGGCATTAAAAAGCGCGCTTTATCGATATCGCTTTCTGAGTCGCAGTTTCCCGCTACCGCCACAATATTCTCCGAGATAGGATTCAGTATTTCAATACTATCAAAAAGAAGATCTCCTAATAGGTAAAGTTTATCAAACTCACCCTCTTTGAAGAGTTCAACAAGTGCGTTTGTATAAGGTATGTCTCCGTGAAGATCGGATGCAATCAGTATTTTCATAACATCAATTATAAAAAGAAGAGAGGAAATTGAAAAGAAGGAAACGTTTCCTTTTTTCATTTTCATCCCTTGTTATGCTATCATTGAATGCGTAAATAGGAGGAAGGACTATGGAAATCCTTTTCGCTTCTGATTTTGATGGGACATTCTACTTCCGTGACGGCTTTCACAAAGAAGACATCGATAGCATACACCGATTCCAGAAAGAAGGATTCCGTTTCGGTCTTTGTACCGGTAGATCCTATACCGGTGTCATGGAAGTCGTAAAGGATTTAATTGATTTTGATTTCTATATCCTTGTGACTGGCTCCTACGTATTAGCAAAAGACACATCAACGATTTATGAGCTTTCAATCGATAGCGATATCGCAAAAGAAATCTATCTAAAATATAAGGACAACTATTCAATCGCCATCAATACAGGAAAAGATTACATCATCACAAGCGATAAGCTTGATGTGTTCAAGGAAGAACCCCATCCTTTTCCAGATAATAATAGAATATTCTGTGTATCCATCTGTTATCGATCCAATAAGGAGGCGACAGAAGAGAAGAAAAAGATAGAGGAAAACTATCCCTATCTTACCGCCCATCAGAATGGTACCTATCTCGATGTCACGGATAAGGAATGTTCAAAAGGAAATGCAGTTGATACACTAAAGAAAGAATATGAAAAACCATTTGTCTTCGGTATCGGAGACAACTATAACGATATCACTCTATTAGATAGTGCGGATATATCATTTACCTTCACCTATTCCGATGATGAAGTAAAGAAACACGCTGATTATGTTGTAAACAACCTAAAGGAAGCAATTGAGATTGCAGAAGGCCTCATAAAGAAAGGATTGCAATAACCTTCTCTTGTCTTCCTCCCACCATATAAGGGATTCTATCTTTGGAAATATAGACATCGGTTTCACTTCTCATTCCAAAGTCAGGAGCATAGATTCCTGGTTCCAATGAGAAGGATGTGTTTTCAATGAGATTTCTTTCATCATGGGACTCATAGTCATCAATATTGGCTCCTGGTCCATGAGGAGAGACATCCTTGGAGATGTTGTGTCCAGTACGATGAATGAAGTATTCTCCATATCCAGCTTTATCAATGACATCTCTTACGACATCATCGACCTCATAGCCCTTCACATCACGAAGCGGAAGGTTCTTTTCTAAGTACTCAAATCCAGAATCGACTGCCTTTCTTAGAATCGCAAATCGATCTTCTACAACCTTTGGTACACTTTCTCCTACATATCCCATCCAGGTGATATCTCCGTATACACTGTTTGGAATATCTTTCTTTGCCCACATATCGATGAGAACGACATCTCCTTTATGAATCTTGGATGAGACATTCTCACTTGGTCCATAATGAGGGTCACTAGCATTATGGTTGATCGCAACGATAGCAGGATCATCATAGATATAGCCTTCCTCATGAAGTTGATTGCAGATAAAGGACTGAATCTCATACTCATCTGATTCACCTTTTGTAAGGATATCCTCTTTGATTTTCTTGAAAGCTTCATCCTTGATCATCATCAAAGCATTGCAGGCTTCAATTTGAGTCTTCTCTTCTTCTTCACTGAAGGCAGCATAAAGATACTGTTGCATATTAGCACTTGATACTACTTTATGTCCTAATGATAGAAGATACTCAACGCTTCCATAGTCAGCAAGAGAGACTCTAGGGAGCAATCCGTCACTTGAAATATCCATACATAGTGTCGGATAGTCCTTTAATAAGTCTCTTTCTAACTCTAGCATCTCTTTCCAGGTCTTATAGACATGGAGATTGAATTGGCTCGTAATCCTTTCCTGGTTCAAGAAGACGGTATCGATCTTATGACAGATCAAAAATGGTTTTCCTTCTCTTGGTATGACCATAATGATTTTTCTAGTCAGCATCAAGTCACCGAGCATAGAGACCATGATCGGATTTTTGTTCTCGTAATCGACTAGAACCCAACAGGAGACAGAGGAAGGAAGTCTCTTTTGTATTTCAGATATTTTGTTTGACATTGTTTTCACCATCCTGAAATAGTTTAGCACACTGAATGCTGCTTATCTCTTTTTCCACTTTGTGTGAGAGAAAAGAAACCGTGAATTATTTTTAATATAGGAGACAACAATATTCACATTGTTATAAAATATTTCGGTTAGAGGGGGATCAACATGAACTTCAAGAACAAGAAGATGAAAAGAATCATGAAGATCCTCTTTGCCATCTGTTATTTTGGATGCTGTCTTGTCTTGATCGTCGAAGCTGCACTTCCTGGAAGTGTCTCCGCCAATCAGAGCAATACAATAGGCGGTGGAATCGCTGATATCATCAACAATGGAGCCGGTGATCAATCGGTCCTTATCAAGCCGACAAAAGTGAAGCTGACAAAGCCGGAATCTACTTCTATCTTTGTAGGAGATACGATCAAACTTGAAACTACAATTGAACCAGAAGACTGCTCCTATAAATCTATCTCATTTGAATCTGATAACGATGACGTTCTAAGCGTCGATGAAAACGGAACATTGTTTGCAAAAAAGGATGGCAAGGCAACCATCAAAGCCTACTCCACATCCTTTCCTGAGATATCCGATACATTGTCTTTTACAGTCCGCGACATCATAGAGACATCGATTGAGTCTAGTTTGTTAAATACAAACAAAAATGAGGATGGCTACTATGTTCTAGAAGCCAATCATTCCTATTCGATTGAGACTGCTTTTACTCCTAACAATGTTACAGATAAATCTCTCACCTATTCTCTATTTTGTGATGGTATGACTGATACCGAAATAGATAGTCTAATCACAGTTCAGGGAAATACTCTCTACGCGAAAAAGAAAACAGAGGAAAATAAACCAGTTGAGGTGAAAGTCACTTCAAAGAATTATTCGACATCCTCATTCTATATCCTGATTGAAGAGAACCAAGAGGAAGTCATACCGCTTGAATCCATTTCTGTGAAAGGCAAAAGCAATCCTTCCTACTCTTTAGCAGTCAAGGAAAGCGTTGCCTTCACTTCAAAGTACGATATCAGTTTTTCACCGAGCAATGCCACCTACAAGCAATACCGTCTAGAATCCTCTGATCCATCCATCATCAAAGTATCAAGCAATAATATCATCGGTGTCAAAGAAGGGGAATGTGATATCACGGTCTATTCCACCTATTACGACTTGAGTTCATCCATTCGAGTCAAAGTTGCAAAAAGGCCGCTTGAAAGAATCAATATCTCCCTGAACTATCAGTCAGAGGCAAGGATCAAGAAAGGTAGTTCATCCTATATCCGATACTCTTCCGCGTATCCTAGCAATTCTGATCCTATCCTACAGAAACTATATGATTATCAATCCAGTGATACGGATATCATCACTGTGAATTCCACAGGTAAAGTAACTGCTAAGGAAAAAGGAAGTGCTACTGTTACGATGAACTTCTATCAAAGCAAAGAGGAGATGAACAATCATATTGTATCCCTTTCTAAGTCTCTTCTTATCACAGTATTCGAACCATCCAAAATCAGTTCGATAACGTATACGAATACGCTGGATGAAACGGATGATGACTCTCATGTCCTATACAATGGAAAAGAATACAACCTATCTTCCTATATCAAAGTCGACAAGATGTATGATGTCGATGGAAATCTGATTGATTCATCGAAAGAAGGCGTATCAAAGGAACTGACATATTCAATCACAAGTCTCTCCTCATCGACTGGTGATACATTGAATGTCACAATCAATAACAGTAAGCTTTCCACAAAGGAAAACAAGGCCTGTGGAATTGTTACTATCGAATATTTCCATACGGAATCTGGACTCTCTGAAACTGTAGAGTACACGATTATAAATGAGATGAATCCGATCATTGAAAGTGAGTATTCATCAGATACTATTCAAACCGCTAGCAGCAAAAAAGAGTTTGATGGAAAAGAATATGATAGTCTTTCCACAAGGTTGGATTTCTATGTCACATCGAGTGCAACGATACGATTCGATGACAATCAGTCTTATTCATTCAAGACATCTAAGAATGCTTCCTCATACCTCTCTGTCACTTCCACTTCCTCTAACGCTATCTCATTCAGAGGCGTCGATGAAGGAGTTGTGACTCTTCTTATCACTCCGATTTTTGATGGAAAAGAGATATTAGGTGCTTCCAAGTTGATGGATATCTCTGTCCATCATAAGTTAGCCACTTCCTTCTCAATCCATCTATTTGAAAACGATACAGAGATTGACTTAACTGACAAAACAGATGAGACAGGAAAATCTTCTCTTTCTGTCTATGTCGATTCGGCCATTCGACTTGAGACTGTCTATGCCCCCTTTGAGACACCGACACACTATCGTCTCTCTGTCACAACCAAAGATAAGAATATCGCTAGTTTTAAGAATTCCACTTTTAAATTCAGCATGGTCGGAAAAGCGACATTCCTGATTAAAGAGGAAGTGTCTGGTTATTCAAAAGAGGTCACTTTCTATGTGATCAACAGAGTCAAACTGGATGAGGAAAATCCGATCTCCATCAAACAGAACAATGCCTCTTATGACAAGGAGACAAACTCCTATCATATCGAAAATGGATCCCCTGCCATTATCGTTACAAACTTTGATAAGTCTTCTACTTTCAAGAAGGTGAAATATGAAAGCTCTGATGAAGAGATACTCCTTGTCGGTGATGATGGAAAGATCACTCCATTGAAGGCAGGAAACTGCGATATCAATTGTCTTATCAATGACAACAACAGCATCGATTACAAGATCAATGTCCATATCGTTGTCGACAAAAAGAAACTGATTTCGAATATGACCTCCTTCCTCTTTATGATCCGTAAAGGCCTTGGTCATTTCGGCGCTTTCTTGATTACTGCTGTATTCTCAGTCCTCTTCTATCTGTTTGTCTTTGATGATAAGAGAAACTGGTTCTTCTCCATTCCATTCATTTTCTTACAGGGACTCTTTGTTGCTGAACTGACTGAATTCATTCAGTTATTCACTCCGAACCGTTCCGGTCTTTGGAGTGATGTCATGATCGACTTCACTGGTTTTTCAATCGGTGCCTCATTCACTCTGTTTGTCATTTTGCTTTATTATCTCATTCGATATTTGGTGAATAAGAAGAAAGAGAAAAAGAAAGAATAGCCCTTCATTTGTTTAACGAACCTTAAATCAACGTTAAATCTTTATTGATTGTAAAGACTGGTTTTACATTGTCTTATATT
>CAVALL010000001.1:49293-75333 GCA_963589675.1 Alistipes onderdonkii
TTTATTTATGCGTTTCAACAACATTTGTGCAACATCGTTCATTTATATCAAAAAAACTATCAAATACGCGTGATTTTCGCTTAAAATCTCACTCATTGTTTTTGACTTTTCTTTTTTATTCTTTTTTTATTAATCTTTGTAAGTTCCATGCGATTAGTCCTTTTTCATCAAATCGATTATAATTTCAATGTTATTTTAAGAGGTGAAAAATGAAGAAAAGCATTATCTTACTAAGTTCCTTGCTATTTTTAGTCGGATGTCAGAACACAACCGATACTTCCTCAAAGGAAAGTTCTAAAGAAAGCAACAACCCCATTTCTGAATCGACCAGTGATTCTACAAACACGAGTTCTTCTGAAAAGAAGGATGAGAAATTCGTCGAGAAAGGTTTCTTAACCTATGATGACGAATATTCCGTACCAAAATTAGAGAAAGGAGGATTCTTCAACGATTTAGGAATAGACATCATTGCACTTGTCACGAACAAAACGTATCAAGGCACACTGTCTCTTACTGGTTACACAGATAAGTCACTGACATTTGAAACATCTGTTCCTGGCATCATCGAAGTATCCGGAACCATGGATGGCATCACAGTGAAAGGCCTGAAGGACGGCGGAACCGTACTGACTGTCCGCGACTATCAAGGCTTGCAGCTCTATACCAAGGCCATCAATGTCAGAAGTGAAAAATCCCCGTCTGAGTTATCGAAGTACATCTTCGAGGATGTGAATTACTACTATCCTATCATTGTCGGATACGATACTTACCGTATCGCATTCGATTCGACCAATTCCGGAATCTTCTACGCCAAGGAAGGTGACTTGGATTATGGAACAGAAGCCTTCACCTATGAATACGGGGAAAAGGCAACTGTCGGCTTAGCTGAGTACTATATCCTCAATATCACCATGTCCAGTGACTATGCTACCTTGAAGCTGAAAGAGATTTATCTTGCAGTCAACGGAAGCGGCATGGTTCCCTATGATTCAAGCGGAATCGCCATCCAGTTATTCACAGCCGTGTTCTAAATTGTTAAACAGGAGAAATATTGAAAATGAAGAAAAACAAATTATTGCTCATTGCACTTACTGCAATCGCTATGGTCGGATGCGGAAAGACGACATCCGATAGTACAACAAAAGGAAGTGACACTCCTACAACTGACAGCTCCACTGGTTCAGATAAGGGAAACTCTTCTAGTGGATCTAGTGATACAGGCGGTTCAACAGATCCTGTCAAAACGAAGTACAACATCGTTTTAGAGGATGATAGCCGTTATACTATCGCCTTTGAAGGCGGTGAAAGGAAGACAGCTGAGAAAGGCGAAACTCTTACCTTCACAGTCACTCCGGCTGCCGGATTCACACTTTCTCATGTTTACATCGATGGAACAGAGATTTCTGGTACAGATGGCAAGTACACCTTCACCATGCCTGGACACGATATCCGTATCACCGTATCCTTAGCTGTCGATGGTGATGTCACCATTCAGGGTGGTGTCACTGCTGTCCTCAATTTAGGTGATGATGGTGTCTTTCGTGCAAACGATGTTCTTGTCTCATCTGATGTCGCTATCTCCTTCTGTGTCAAAGGTAAAGACGGAGCCCTCACTCAGCTCGATTCGTGGTTGATCGACAGAACCAAGTCCTTAGCCGATGTCGAGCCTGCCTACAACAAAGAGTACAAGCTTAGCTTAGCCGGCGGATTCAAATACAATTTCGCCTATGATCCAAGCGCAACTCTTCCTTGCACCATCGTAAGAAGCGAAGTCGTCTCTCTTCCTAACTCTGCCTCTGCATTAGAGCACCTCTTCCAGGGTAAGATCAAGAGTGAGAACACTCAGACTCTTCAGGGCCTTACCCATGTCACCTATACCAACTCCAAGATGGCAATCTCCTACGATTGGAAGAAGTACAACGACAACAAGTCCTTAGCTACCATCAAGGATACTTCCGGAAAAGGCGCCGCTGACAAATATGTCTACAAGTCAATCGATGGTGATATCTATACCGTTGTCGATACCTTCGATAGAAACAATTATGATGTCGATGCCTGGGAAATCGCCGGAAAAGATGATACCTATGCCTTCTCTGGAAACTACAAGATCTCCGATGTCGATACATCTAGAAACAGAAACACTGCAACTGATGTCTATGAAGTTGACTATACCAGCGACTACATGAACTCCATCCTTGCCAACTACGATCTCAACAAGACCGACTTCGACTTGGAATCCCTTGATTTCGATATCGATAGCGCCTACCGCGTTCAGATGTCCGTCGCTGATGAAATCACTTATGTCAAACTGAACATCACCTCCACTCAGGATGCCGATGGCGGATTCACAACTGTCATCGACTCCGCTAGAGTCTATGATGCAACCGCTGTTGCTTCTAACGCTAGCTATGGCATCACAGACAAATACTATGACACCTATGCTGTCACATTGAAGTTCACGAAGGATGGTAAGATCCTCTCTGGTTCCTACCTCGATACCCGTTATTCCGAAGGAAACTACACCTTATCCGGAAACCAAGTCACAACTACCGGTACAGGAACCGTCATGAAGGAACTTGCCTTCACTTATGAATACGGAAATGAATACGATATGCTTCAGGCCTTTGATACCACTCCTTACTTCACTACATCCATCGACCCAACTGTCCGCAATGATAAGACAGCTGGAACAGAAACGGGAAACATCGTCTCTGTCGGTGATGCATTAGAAGAAGGCAGAAAGCTCAATTCCGACCTTGTCGAATTGAACGCTCTTCCTGCTACCGCCTTAGACACATGGCAGTATCATATCCTCTCTAGTTCCAATGAAAGCATCATCCGCTGGGATGACACATACCGTAACTTCACCGCTTTCGGTGATGGTACTGCTGATCTCACCTTTGGAAAATTCGTCAATGACAATGCCAAGAAGACTGTCTCTGTCACATCCAAGGCTTCCTACTCCATCCGTAACTTCTATGTCGACAACTCCAGAAGAACGGATGTAACACGTTCGGATCAGATGGCTGCCTACGAAGGCGAAAAAGAGACCTATACTCTCTGCGCCATGGCTGAAGCTATGGATCCGAAATATACGGTAAGCGGACAAGTCATTCCTCCTTCTGATCTTACCTTCACACTCACGGTTCACGGAACGACCACTGCTGACACCAGCGGACTGAAAGTCACCTATAATCCTGCAGGAATATACAATTCCACCATCACTTTAGATGCCACTGATGTCCATATCGATGCTGACCTTGTCTTAGATCTTACTATCAACACCAGCATGTATGCAAAGTACACCTCTTCTAGCGGAAGTGAAGTCACGGATGGTCCGACTGTCTTCACTGTCTACCTTTTCGAGCAGGACAATGCTGCTACTATCGATACTATCCAAGGAAATTGGAGCTACACTTCTGAAGATAGCAAGACAACTGCAAGCCTTAACTTCACAAAGAATGCTACTACAGATTCCACTTATAGCAGTTCCTATCCGTATACGGGTAGTCTCAATGTGAATGGAACCATCTATAACTTCTACTATGGATTCGATAATCACACCTATGCTATCAAGGTCCACTTCACAACGGCCAATGTCTATGGCGGAATGGGCTATTATGCGGATGATGATGTCGTCGCAGTCTGTGTCTATAGCGAATCCGTTAGTGTCGATAGCGGTGATTACAGTGTTGATACCACAGATATCCTTGGTGGCGTCGATACCGATGATGAAGGCAATGCTGATTACTACTACGTTGACTTTGCCAGAGTGAAATAAGAGGTGAGAAGATGAAGAAAAAATTATTTGCTTCTCTCCTTCTATTCACAATGCTGACAGGATGTGGAAATGTAACATCCGAAGACTCAGGAACAATAACTCCTGAGTCTTCAAAAGAGACAACGACAACAGACAAGACTAAGACGTACACAATCACAGAAGCCTTAGCTAAGTTACAGGATCCTTCTTCCCGTTACTCTCTCTACTTTGGAAAATACGCAAACGATCTCGATTTCGATATCGCGAACGCAAGTGATAAACTCACCTTTGGTCCTCATTACTACACCAAGAATGCAGTGACAGTCAAAGGCGAGGAAGAAGATGAAGATAGCTATATCGAAAGTGGTTATCTTGAAGAGAACGGAGGTGTAAGTTCTTACACATTCGATCTTCAGGAGAATAAACTTGTCCGTTCTGAACTCTTGACTGATGAGGATGGAAAACAGATCACATCCTTAAGTGAAGTAGCTCCAGGATTTGGTAAAATCGATGCTTCCGATATTGAGGTTGTCGATGATTCTCTTGAATTCAAAGGACATAAGAAAGCAACACTTGCTCTTCTTGACCTCTTCGATATCTCTAACACCGCTCTCTTCTACTTGGAAAGTTTCAAGATGGAATTCCTTGGAAAAGCTGTGATGAACAACATCCTATTCACAGCCAAGATCAATCTCAAACTCGGAACCGAGGAAGAGCCCGGAGAAAATGATATCTTCTACTATGTCGGTGCCATCGATGATTTCGGTGATGCTGAGACAACCTACTTAGAGGACTTCTTAGCCAATCCTGAACCCGCCTACGCACCAAGCGACAACGAAAAGAGATTAAGAAAACTCTTCGCCGCTAAGAATTACACTCAGTATCGTGACTTGGATGTCGATGGAATCGATGATCAGTTCGATTACTTCACCAATCAGTACTACTTCATCCGCTTCACCGATGCCTACAAGGAAAGCGACCCTTCCACAGTAGCCCAGTATGGTGACAGAGGATACCTTGCCATCAACAACAAGGTCATGAACTACAACGATTCTCCTCTTGTCTTCATCGGATGCTATCTCTTCTACGGCTTCAACGATACGTTCCAGTTGGTCACAAGACAGGATCCGAACAATCCCTATTACGCACAATCTGCTTTCACTCAGGTCTATACGGATATCTCCTATGTCATGAATTATCCAAACCGCATGCTCTGTCTCAACAACTTCCAAAACGGAACAGTCAATGCGGCAGATAGTGAAATCACCTATACGGATACTTCTACCTTGAATGACTTTGTCAAGAACTTCAATTTAGGTGATACACTCACCTACTTGAAGAAAGATGCAACAAAGCTTGTCATCAAGATGGACATGAAGGAGAAGGATTCGGAATGTTCCTGTACCTTCGATCTCTATATCGGTACGGATCAGATGCGCTACTTCGAATACACCTTCAAAGACTTCGGAACAACCAAGATTGACTTTGTCGATAAGTTCATTGAAGATAACGATTTGAAAATGGACTAGCCTAAAGGCTAGTCCTTACCACTCGTTAAATCCAGACTAGTTTCTAGCTTGATTTAAATAATAAAAGAAAGGAAAGAAATTATGAAAAAATCAGTGTTATTGCTACCTTTAGTCACATTGATGACATTGGCCGGATGCAATGGTAAGACCTCTTCCGACACCGGTGCTACAAGCACAGGAAGCGAAGCAGGTTCTTCTGCTTCCAGTGTCCATGTAGCCACTTACTCAATCGCCGTTACAGGCGAATCGACCATGCTTGTTGGAAGAACCCAGACACTTACCGCTTTGGTCTCTGTCGATGGAACTGCTGACAGCACATTAGGAGTCAACTGGATCGTTGACAATGAGAAAGTTGCAACCGTCGATTATGATTCCGGTCTTGTCACAGCCGTCAGTGCTGGTACTGCCGTTATCACAGTCTTCATGAACGATTTTCCCTATGAAATGACAACATTTTCAATCACAGTCACAGATCCGACATTCGATGCCACTCACTTCCCAATCAAGGATAACTACACATTAGCCCTTGATGCCGTCAGAATCACCGATGGCGAAGCCGGATACATTGTCTCCGACAGTCTTGTCTATTCCTACGCCGAGAAAGGTTATTACAGCGATGGAAAAGCTCGTGAATCCATCCTTTGGTTTGATGACGACCTTGTCTATCCTGTTGAAATCGTCTCCGCTACTGAACTCAACTACTACGAAGGCGAATATCTTGTAGATGATGATAACACTCCTTACAGCAAAGCCGATGTCTTAGCCTCCTTTGATGGAACAGAAGCTCTTAGCACTACAGATTACACCTTCTTGATGTACAATGCAAAATATGATGCTGACTACTTTGTCACACTTCCTAAGGAAAACGAATCCGTCGATGCTTTATCCAAGTTTGTGATCGACCTATCCTTATATAGCGTTACAACAGTCATCAACGCCTATGCTAGCATCAGTGAAATTCCGGTCAGCATGGTCATTCCGCTTGCCGAAACAGATAAAGACACAGGTGAACTCACCTATTCTCTTATCGGTGAAATCTGCGGCTTTAACCCCGATAAAGGAACACTTGATACCACCAATGTCGTCTTAAGCTATCAGTTCTATAACTTTGGAACTTCCGATTTAGGTGTCACTCCTGTCAAGAAAATCTTCCACAATGGTGGAGAAGCAGGTGATGGCGATGGTAACGGCGAAGACTTCGATGGCGGTAAAGATGATTCTGGTTCTACCGATTCCGGTGATGATGCCGGTGACGGCGAGTAAATAGGAGGCCTATTATGAAAAAGAATAAACTTACACTTTTATCTTTGATTGCTTTGCTTTCTGTCTCATCCATCACTCTCTTCAGCTGTTCGAATGAAGGTGAGGATGGTGATACTGCAACAACAGAGAACTTCTCCAAGGATGATGATACTGTTGTCGCTAAGGATGATGGAATCGGTACTGCTCTTCCTATCGGTAAACGTCTTGCCGCTGACGATGAAGAAGAGAGCGGTGAGGAAGTTACAACTCCTGATGTCCTTAGAGCCGATATGGGTGTCCTTCTTACTGAAAACGACAATGACACCTATAATCTCCGCTATGTTGCTGCCTTCACCGGAAATGACAATTTAGCAAGTGCAACCTTCATAAGAGACTCCTACACCAATTCCAACGGCAAAGTTGTTGCCGCTGCTTCTAGCAAGGTCTCTTACATCTACACTTCCGTTCATGACAGTGATTCCATCAAGTGGGCAAGTGATACTTCTGTCGCTTATACCTACTATATGGTCTATACCATCCGTAACATTCCTACCAGTGACATTTTCACTGCCTTGAATGTCTCCTTAAGTGTCACTACCGCAACTGGTGATACACTCTCTGCTGCTCAGGTTGCAAATGTCTATGGTGTTATCGGCGATGTCAGCAAGAATGTGACTTACGAGTCTTATCCTACTGTTGAAGGCACCTATTCTGCTGTCCGCAAAGACACAAAAATCACGGAAGCTGTTGTTGCACCTTACTACGCAACATTTGATGGATTCGTTGCCACAAAGGTCGGCGATGTCATTGCACTGAATGTTGTTGGCGGTTCCGGAAGCACTGGCGCATTTGAAGGCTGCCAGGATATGACTGATATCACTCTTCCTGATACGATTCAATATTTTGGAAAATATACTTTCTACCGCGACAGTGCTTTAAAGAGCATGACTATGCCTCGTGATCTCACAACAATCGAAAGCAGTAATGCATTCGGTGGATACGGTGATCATTTCAAAACACTCTACTACAATGCAAAGAACTATGTTTCCAAGGAAAGTGTCATCACTTGGAACATGGATACCATCTATGTTTCCAAAGATGTTGAGACACTTCCTACCTATCTTATTTCCACTTCCAACACAGTAAACAGAGTCGTTTATGAAGGCACTACCGCTGAATGGAACGCATTAAAGACGGATGCTAACAAGAACAACGGTCTTTTCATCGACAATGTCATGTGTTCCGATTCGAAGATCGTCACAGTCAACTTCCACCTCAATGGTTCCACGATTGATGGTGATGATGATACCACGGATGATCTCTATACTACTTCCATCATTGCTGGTCATGCCATTGCTAACCCCGGCAAGCCGAAGAAATCCGGCCAGGTCTTCAAGGGCTGGTACAGCGATGCTGAATTCAAGACCGAATATGATTTTGCCACAATTCAGGATGTCGCTGATGGTGAAGATACAAAGACTGTTGATCTCTATGCCAAGTTTGAAGACTATCCGGCAGGAAGCGATATCAATACCGCTCTTGATTTAGTCAATGGTTCTTCTGTCCATGTCGAGCTCACTCATGATATTCAGACCTTCTATTACAAGATCACTGCTCCTAGCGATGCTAAGAAGGATCTCTACTATTTGGATGTGACCAATCGCAAATTAAATGGCGAAGACACATCCAAAGATTTCTCCCTCTCCATCTATGATTCTGATAAGACAACAATGTTCGGCTACACTTACACATACGCTCCCGATAAGGCAAGCCAGTACAAAGTCTACGGTGGTCCGACTGACAACAAGGTCCTCTTGCTTGAACCTGGTCAAACGGTCTATGTCGCAGCGACTGTCTCTTATCCCAGCACATTAAGTGATGAGAATGCTGAATTCACCTTCGACTTATCTCTTTCCACTAAGGAAAACGACTATGAAGGCGATGCCACTGCTTACACAGTGGGTGAAACACTCAAGTCCAAAGCAGACTCCAGCGTTCAGACTGTCGAGACCATGAAGTTCACAGCCCCAGAAACCAAGACTTACTGTGCTAGAAAGATCTACACAGGCTACTATTATGGTACCGTGATGATCTATCACTATGATAACGGTAGTTTTGTCAAGGATCTCGAACTCGCTTCCACCACTGTCATCGGTGATCTCAATGCTGTGAAAGATACTACCTACTACATCTATTGCTCCACATCCAATAGCACGATTACAGACACCAAATACATGTCTGTCTACGTCGGAGACATGCCCGCTAACTACAAGCCTGCTACAGCCACTGCTCTTCCGATGGATGGAACGGAAGAGACCATCACAGTCGAAGGATTCCGTCTTAAATACTACACTGTCACTCCTACTAAGGCTGGCAACTATGGATTGATCTTAAATGGCGGTTCTTCCGACTATGCAAAGACAATCCGTGTCTTCAAGAGTGATGCCACTAGCTATACCGATAGCGATGTCCTTATCTCTGCTACCGAGACTGGTACAACATCCTCTTCCTATGGTTATGGTTCTACAAGCTATGGTGGCTCTGTCGAAGCAACCGTTGCCTTACAGGGAAATACGACCTATGTCATTGAAGTCGGTTTCGATGGTTCCTCTATTCCTACTTACAACAACAGCTTCACATTCAAGGCTGTTGAAAGAGATGCCGGCGATCTTAAGTCCATCGCTTATGAACTTACCACCAATGATGATGGAACATTCGCTGATTTTGCTTTCGATGGAAAGACCAGTGGAAAATGGTTTAAGTACACTGCAAAGGCTAGCGGATTCCTCTCCTTATATGTTGATGGTTTGACCGATGGCAACACCGCCACATTCCAGAAATACACAAGCACAGGAACCAAGGCTGAAGAAACTCAGTCCAATGCTATGTCCGCTTATGTCAGTTCTTCCGGTTCTGCCACCTACTACTTCTATGTCGAAACCACTGCCGCTCAGACTGGACTTACCTTGAAGTCTATCGCTCCGAATGAGACAACGTTAGGAGACCTTTCCTCTCTTGTCATCGGTTCTGATACCACTGCAAGAGATGTCACTCTCAACGCAGCTTGCAACACAACTATCTTGAAGTTCACAAACACCTCTACCGATAGTCTCTATTCCAAATTTGTCTTTGCCTTAAGTGCAGGAACCATCTCCTTCGATTGGTCCATCGTTCCTACTTCCGCTATTGCAACTACAGCGGACTCTGGTAAAGTCACTGACGCTTCTACTGCTACATTCGGAACTAAGAAGTTAGAGGCTGGAAAAGAATATGTTCTCATCCTTAAGAACATCGTCATGAGCGATGCTACTGCAACCTTAACTGTCACTCCTTCTGTTGAAGTCATCCCACCTGATGGCTCTAGTGTCAAACTCGCCTTGAGCCTTGATGATAAAGGAACCTATACATTCTCAAATAGTGGTTCATCCAAAGACAGTTCCGATTACTGGTTGAAGTTTGATTGCACTGAAAGCGGAACCTACAAGTTCTACTCCTCTTCTCCAGATACATCAAGTGCCGATCCTAAGATTTGGGCTATCTATGATGGAATTGACAACGCAACAGAGTTATCAGCTATGAGTAATTCATATAATGATGATCATGCCGGCCATTCCTCCAACAAGTATGACTACTATGTTGAAGTCACTCTCGAAGCTGGTCACACCTACTACTTCAAGATGACTCCGAAAAATAACGTTGGCGTAGATGTCGTCGTCCATGTCGAGAAGGTTGAAGCTTCCGCTTAATTCATCCATATGAAATCAGAGGTCATCAGTTAAACTGATGGCCTCTTTTTCATGACTGAAAAAGCTGCCACCAATTGATGACAGCTTATGTTTCATTTTTGATTTACGGATGAGGTTTAAAGACGTGAGGAACGTTTTCGTTTGGTCTTCTTGTCGCCTTTAAGTCCGGTTCTTTTTCTTCTTTAGCAGGCTTTTCTTCTTTCTTTTCTTCTTCGACTTTCTCTTCTCTTAGCACTTCTTTTCCTGCTACTAAATAGCTAGAGAGATCCTGTAAGTTAGAAGGTACGATGATCTTGGTAGCTTTTCCGTCAGCGACTTTCGATAAGGTCTCAAAGGAACGTAATGTGATGGCTTCTTTGCTCGGAGTGGATTCATTGATCAGCTTGATACCTTTGGCTTCTGCTTCACGGATCATGAGTTCACCATCAGCCTGCGCCTTTTTGACTTTGAGAATGGATTCAGCTTCCGCTTCCGCTGCTTTGATCTTGGCCTGCTTCTCTGCTTCAGCATTGAGGATCATCGACTCTTTTCTACCCTCTGCAATGGTGATAGCAGAAGTCTTTTCACCTTCCGCAATCAAGATCTTCTCTCTCTTTTCTCTTTCGGCTCTCATCTGCTTTTCCATCGCTTCCTGAATGTCGCGAGGAGGAAGGATGTTCTTGACTTCAACTCTGGTGACTTTGATGCCCCAAGGATCAGTGGCTTCATCTAGAATCTCTCTCATCTTGTTGTTGATGATATCACGGCTTGTAAGAGTATCATCAAGATCAAGATCACCGATGATATTTCTTAACGTAGTAGATGATAAGGCCTGGATACCAGCGATAGGATCTTCAACACCGTATGCGTATAACTTAGCATCTGTGACATAGAAGAAGACGACCGTATCAATCTGCATGGTAACATTATCTTTGGTGATGACAGGCTGAGGCGGGAAATCATAAATTTGTTCCTTCGATGATACTTTCTTTTCGATTCTATCGAGGAAAGGAATCAGATAATGAACTCCGACTTCCCATACAGCACGGAAGGTTCCTAATCTTTCAATGACATATCGATCTGTCTGTCTTACGATTCTAATACCACTCAGCAATATGATGAGTAGGATGAATACAAATATTCCGATTACAATTCCGACAATAGCTCCTGGATTCATAAAATTACCCCCTTGGTATGTAATATTCTACAACATAAAGTACCATAATAAAATGATTAGACGGATAGTTTCTCAATGACTGCTAACTTTGTCTTTCCTGTCTGACCGATTTCTTTTTCCGTTAATAGACTAGCTTTGGAATAGAGATTATCACTAAGGAGATATACTTCTCTGAATGATGGTGAATACTTCGACTTCACTTCCTCTATATCAGAACTTGTGATATCAGAATAATCTCCCTGATATTCACTTTTATCCTTCAAAGTAGAGATAGGAAGATGAGAAGAGGAAAGTGTATCAAAGTCACTTAGAGAATAGGAGTAGTGATCAAGAGAGTCTATCTTTGCTTTGTAGGTCAAGAGAAGAGATGAATTCTCTTCTTGGTAAATCTGATTAAGACTTTCAAATAGGCTATAGGCTTCTGATACACTATCTGTATTCATCAAGGCTGTCGTATACATATCGGCAAGACCAGAGTCATCCATGATGACAGAGACCTGATCAAAGAAGGAACAGGAATATCCGGTATTGGGATTCAGGATATGCATTCTTCTTTCAAATGAATTCTTATTGGAATCATATTCATAGAAATACTGGTTATAATATCCGGAAGTGGATAAATCAAATGATCCTTCCCACTCAATCTTTACTTCTGTCTTATAGTAGGGATTTTCATGGCTTAGTGCCTGCTCATAATAGCTAGGATTGTCATAACGAATTTTCCATGTATTGTTGTCCGGTCTTTTTCCAATGGTCTTGATGGATGAATATCCGGAATTGATCAAAAAGGATATATTTGGATACTTCGTCTGTAGTTCATTCGCGACATATTGAGTAGCAAATCCTTTGGCATTTCCACCTAATGAGATGGATAACTTATCCGCTTTCTCATAATGATGGAAAACGACAGTAGACTTTGCATCATCGAAGGTAAGAAGTCCTTCCATTTGAGATTTATTTTGTGGAATTGTTTTCACAATTTCACTGATATTATCCTTCTCAGTCTGACTGAATCTTGAAAAGTAGAGATTCGTTGAGTATTCGAATACGGAATCCAATGTTTCCTTATTCTTATCATCTCTTACTGTATCTAGCTTGTTCTCATATACATCATTCAATGTGCCTAAGAAAATATTGAACTTTCCATCGCTATGCAGTGAGAACTCATAGCTTGTCTTCAATAATTTATAGAGATAGGGATGGAGTGTAATCTCTTCTTCGCTTCCATAGCTTTCATTGATGGTTTTGATGTTATTGAGAAGAGTAGAGTTCTCATCATTGTAGTAGTAGGAATAATGTCGATCGGAAAGAGCATGATAAAGGACAAAGTCACTCTTGAATGTAGTCTCAATATCTTTGATCTCTTCTGCAGTATAGTCCTTGTTATGGTAATAGAGAGCACCTGTGATTGATGTATCAAACGGAGAGATGAAATCAGCACCGATGACACGGATATCACCACCACCCGCATAGATAGATGGAACTTCAATGTTATCGATCAGCTCACTCTCCTTACAAGAGACTAAGGAAGTAAGAGATAAGAGAAGAATAGGAATGATTTTAGTTTTCTTTGACATATAGCACCTCATGAAACGACTTATCTAGGATTATACCAATTATAACAAAGAAGAAGTTATAATATTATCACATGGAAAACACAAAGAATAACACTTTACTACCTCGCTTCAATCCTTGGAAGGATATTCCTCTTCTTTCTGTTTTACTGATTATCATTGTTTCAATCATTGTCACAACCTATCTTCTCATTCCTAAAGGAACGGATAAGTATGTGAACATCAAATACGATAGTCATCTTCTCTATGACAAAGAGACTAAGAAGACAGAATTCGCATTTCCGACTAGTGGATCAAAAGAGATTACTCTCTACGATAAAGACGGAAAAGACTATGGATACGATAATGATTTTTCTTTCATAAACGGAAGTATCACACTGACACTATATTCAGACAAATCCATTCAGATCAAGAAAGAGGATGTATCCTGCTTAGATCATACCTGTAGCAAATTAGGCAGAATCTATTCCTCCTATACGCCTTTAGTCTGTCTGCCAAATCACTTCATGGCAATGATTGTAGAGAATGGATACCCGGAGTTTGACGCATGAAAAAGCTAACAGTGAAAAAGATGGTGGTATTAGCCTTGTTCATCGCTATGTCATTCAGTCTACATTATATCGACTCTGTCATTCCTTCCTTCTTACCAATTCCTGGTTTTCGATTAGGATTAGCAAATCTCATCACCCTATTTGCCTTGTACTATTACGGAGTCTTCTCTTTCCTCTTTGTCGTAATATCTAAGACACTACTCGTAGCTACACTGACCTCCGGCTTTGGAGTCACATTCCTGATGTCACTAGGAGGAGCCATACTATCTAGCATCATCACTATACTGCTCTACAAACTGATCAAACCATCCATCTACACTGTATCTATCTATGGAAGTGTCTTCCACTCACTTGGTCAATTACTTGTCTATTCCTTATTCTTCTCTTCCTTCTATATCTTCCTCTATCTCATCCTATTAGGTCCGATGAGTATCCTGACCGGATACTTCATCGCCTTAATTGATAAGATTATCATAACAAGACTACCGGCAAGCCTAAAAGAAGACAAAAAGCGAAGATAACAACAATCTTCGCTTGATATGCGCATTTAAATCCATATCTTAAGATAAAACTCAGACAAGCAATCTGAGATTTTCAGCATAATCTTATCCTTCGTTTAGCCCTTAATGATTCAACTTATAAGTTGTACAAAAGGCATCTTTTGTGAATGTAAACAAAACCGCCGATCATTATACATCATTATACATCATTATATTTTTACGCCTTATCATTATACAATCATGACTCATCATGACACTATGATGTCACATCATATTACTATCATGACATTGCCAGTGGACACACTGTAGGATGATTAGTTGATGGTTAGAGGTTAAAAAGATTCGAATAAGGCTTGTATTGCCTACCCAATCATATTCTCTCTGACAAACTTGATTTCCTTTTTGTATCCGTCATCTTCATTTGGCGTTTCTAATATGAATGGTAGATTCTGTAATCTAGGATTCTGAACGATTCTCTTTATCGCTTCATATCCTAGATTTCCTTCTCCTAATTTTTCATGTCTGTCTTTATGAGAGCCAAGGATATTCTTTGTATCGTTAAGATGAATGGCTTTCAGTCTATTTAATCCGATAACTCTATCAAATTCATCTAAGACATCATCTAGATGATCTTTGATATCATATCCGGCATCAAAGACATGACAAGTATCGAGACATACTCCTAAATGAGACGAATCATTTACAGAGTCAATGATTTGTCTTAGTTCTTCAAAACTAGATCCCACTTCACTTCCTTTTCCTGCCATTGTCTCTAATAGGATCATTGTATCTGTGGCAAGTGGCAATACGACATCCAATGCACTTGCTATCTGTTGGATGGCCAGTTCCAATGGTTCTGACTGTCTGCTTCCTGGATGGAAGTTAAGATAGTTTCCTTTCAACCTGTTCATAAAGAGGACATCCTCTTTTAGAACACGCAAAGAGACTTCTCTTATCTCCACATTCATAGAGCAGAGATTCAATGTATACGGCATATGAGCAACAAGTGGATAGAATGATTCCTTACTCAGTCTATCTCTTAATGCATCTACATCCGATAAGGAATACTTTTTCTCCTTATAGGAGCGTGGATTCCTAGTAAAGAAAGCAAACGTATTTCCACCTAATTCCTTTTCCTTTTCTAACATTCCTTCATATCCTAAGGATATGGATACATGATTGCCGATTCCGATCATAATATTCACCTCAATTTAAAATCAGGAAGAGTATAATCTCTTCCTGATATCATTTTCATAATTTTGCTTATGGACGAAGTCCTAAGCCTCCTTCTAATGTCAAAGTCTCACCAGTGAGATATTTGAAGTCAGGAGTAGAGAGCATGACACAGACTCTTCCAATCTCGGTCTCAGAATCTCCGAAATGACCCATTGGAGGAACATGGACATTGGCCTTATAGGCTTCCGGATAGGCTTTCTCAAAGTTCTCAAGCTGACTTGTCCAAGCTAGAGGACAGATGACATTGACATTGATTCCATCCTTTGCCCATTCGGTTGCTGCGACTCTTGATAGTCCGCGGATACCTTCTTTTGCAGCTGCATAGGAGCACTGTCCATAATTGCCGAACAATCCTGCGCCGCTTGCGAAATTGATGACACTTCCCTTGCTCTCTTTCAGATACGGATAACATGCCTTCATGTAGTAGAATGCAGCATATAGACCAGAATACATAGCAAGATTAAACTGCTCTGTTGTCTGTGTGGCTAACGGCACACCCGATGCACTAGCCTGGGCATTATTGATTAAGACATCAATCGAACCGAAGGTATCTACTGCCTTTTTCACGACTTCATTTACCATCTTCTCATTGTCGCTCTTCTCATTGACATCAGCCTGAAGAGTAAGGACAGAGACATGATACTTGCTTTCTAACTCTTCCTTAGCGGCGTTGAGTTTTTCGACATTTCTTCCCGTAATGACTAGATTCGCACCTTCTTTTGCAAAAGCTGTTGCGATTCCATATCCGATGGAACCACATCTTCCATCGGATAACACGGCTCTTCCCGCACCTGTGATCAAAACTGTCTTCCCTTTGAACAAATCCATATTCTTTATCTCCTTGTTTCGTAAATTATAGTCGATTTCCTCTCATTTGTCATCAGACAAAAAGAACCTCTGTACGGTTTTACCAATACAGAGGTTCTCATATTATTTTGCGTTTGCTTTCTCTAAGTCTTTGATGCTGATGTTCTCATCATGGACAATCGGTGTCCACTGGACATCTTTCTTGAATAAGGCAATGAAGGAGAGAGGAATGAACATGGAGACGAAGAACGGGAAGACGATGACGGCTGCTACTTTCTTTGTCCACTTGGCTCTGATATGTTTTCCATATTTGATCATGGTGACAAGAGCATGGATATAAGCGATGCCAAACAAAGAGATCAGTTCAATGACAGTTGCTGTCAAAGTCAGTGCCTGGAAGGCTTCTAGTGTCTCAAGTCCCATAGAATAGAACATGCTATGAAGTGCGATATTGATGATAAACCAGGATGTAGCAATGATCGGGAAGGGACAAACATGGACAAACATTTCAAAGGATGAGATTCTGCTTGTCAGTTTTCTCTTCTTGAATCCGAATGTATTCTTTAAGAGGTCTTTTCCATATAATGCGAAGCACTGATGACAACCTTTTGACCAACGGAATCTCTGTCTATCGGATACACGGAACTTATTCGGTTGTTCATCATAGAAGACAGCCTCTTGGTTATATCCGATTTTGATGTTTCTGCTAGCGCAGTAACAGGAGAATTCGATATCTTCCGTCAGTGTATTGAAATTCCATCCTCCTAATTCCTTTACGATTCTAGAAGAGATGAAGTATCCTGTTCCAGAGATGAAGGTAGAAAGATTGAGATTCTGCCTAGAATGATGGACCAATAGACATTCACGGTAGAAGATCAAAGAGGAGGAAGCAGAGGCAAGAGTGGAATCAAAGTTCTTGGAATCTCGAAATGAGGTAGATACCTCATATCCTGCATCATAGACATCATTCATATGGCTAAGATAATCTTTGGAAAGGATGTTGTCGGCATCGAAGACGAAGAAGGCTTCGATATCATCATATTCTCTTTCCTTTGTGATTTTCTTGATCATGTAATCTAAGGCATAGCTCTTACCTTTATGAAGGGCATCCTTCCTTTCAAAGACGATGGCTCCATGTTCTCTTGCGATATTGGCCGTATTGTCTGTTGAGTTATCCGCGACAACGAAGACCTGAATGAGTTCTCTTGGATAATCCTGAGCATAGATACTATCGATTAAGTTTCCGATTACGATCTCTTCATTTCTGGCTGCTATCATGAAACCATATTTATGAAGTTTCTTTGCTTTCTTAAACTTCTTATGCTTTGTGAATGTACCAACAATAAGATGAACATTCTGCATGAAGTAGACAAGAAGGAAGATGATTCCTAAGATCATATTGATATAGAATAATATTACGGGTGCTAAATTTGTCATATGTTTGATTCTTTCTGAGTAGTTCGTGAAAAACTTTCTCATTGTAATACAACACACAAGAATCAAAAATATGTTAACGCTTCCCATAAAAGCGCTTTACCAAGATAACAACTTTGATAGATAGGGGTAGATACAAGAATAAAACAAGGCATTTTACCTCTAGCAGTTCTATACTATAATTGATTTCAACGGAGAACCTATGAAGATCAAACGTAAATTAAAACCAGAGAACAGTCTATACAATTGGTGTATCGAAAATCATAAAGAATTTCTCTTAAAAGAATGGGACTATGAGAAAAACGGAACAATTACTCCAAAAGATGTGGCTAGAGCATGCAACACTAAAGTCGCATGGATTTGCAGTAAATGTGGTCATAAATGGATGACTAATCCTGCTCATAGAACTCGGGGAAGGGGTTGTCCTCAATGTGCAAAAAGACTTGCAGCAGAAAGATATTCTAAAGTCACTGATATAAAAGACTCTGTATTAGTGAAATATCCAGAAATCGCAAAAGAGTGGAACTATGAAAAAAATGAAAGAGGACCAGAAACCTACTATCCTCAATCCAATCTTAAAGTATGGTGGAAGTGTAGTAAATGCCATTCGGAATGGAGGGCGGATATTTCTCATAGATGTATTAGAAATAATGGTTGCCCTGTATGTGCAAATCTTATAGTTATTAAGGGTCTAAACGATTTATTTACTGTTAGGCCAGAACTTAAGAAAGAATGGGATTTCGAAAAGAATACCATAGTTCCCTATACAATCAGTGTAGGCAGCGAAGAGAAAGTATGGTGGAAATGCGAAAGAGGACATTCTTGGCAAGCTGTTGTATATTCAAGGACTTCCGAGAAATGCCATAGTGGATGTCCAAAGTGTAACTCTGAGAAAGCAACATCTCTTCCTGAGAAGTTCATCTATTTTTACGTAAAGAGATATTTCCCGGATGCTATAGAGAACTATCATTCATCATTTCTAAAAAGAAGGGAAATCGATATCTATATCCCATCTATTTCGGTCGAAATCGAATATGATGGGTTTGCCTGGCATAAAAACACAAACAAAGACTATATAAAAGACAAACTATGCTCGGAAAACAATATTGCACTTTATAGAATAAGAGAACATGGTTTAGAAGATTACGATAGTCCAGCTATTAAAATATCCACCGGCGAATACAATAGTGATTGTCTTTACCTAGCAGATGCAATACGAAGCCTTTTAGTTTATCTAAACATCAAAAATCCAACTATTGAAATCGAGAAAGACTACGAATCCGTCCTAAGTTCTTTCTTGACCAGAAAAAAAGAAGAAACAATATCGAATCATCCTATGATGGAAGATTGGGATTATGAAAAGAATAAGAATGTGAATCCCGAATTCATCACTTTACATAGCAACCGTAAATTTTGGTGGAAATGCAAGAAATGTGGTTACGAATGGAAAACATCTCCAAGTCATAGAGCAAGAGGTCATAAGTGCCCAGCATGTGTGGGTCAAGTAGTCAGAAAGGGCGTAAACGATTTAGCTAGCCAGGATCCCGAGTTAGCTAAAGAATGGAATTATAGTAAAAACAAACTAAAACCTGATGAGGTAACCGCTAGAACCAGTAAGAAAGTCTGGTGGAGATGTTCAAAATGTCACCATGAATGGCAAGCAACAATACATTCAAGACATACAGGATGTGACTGTCCCGAATGTGCAAAAGTTATAATGTCAGAGAAACAATCAAAAGCAAATTATAAAGATAGCCTTGCATACAAACATCCAGAATTAGCCAAAGAATGGGATTTCGAGAAGAACACAGTCAAACCAGAAGAAGTTTATGCCACCTCCAATAAGAAATTTTGGTGGAAATGCAAGAAATGTGGAAAATCATGGGAAGCTGTCGTTGCAAGTAGAACTTTAAGAAACACGGGATGTCCCTATTGTTCAGGAAGGTTTGCAATAAAAGGTCTCAACGATCTTGCCACGTTATGTCCAGATTTAATGGAAGAGTGGGATTTCGAGAAGAACATAATCAAACCAGTCACGGTCAAAATCGGATCAGGTGAAGAGGTCTTTTGGAAATGTAAGAAATGCGGTTACGAATGGAAAACCAAAATCAATGTTAGGACACGCGGTTGTGGTTGTCCAAGATGCGCAAACAAAGTTAAGAAGCAATCGAATAAGGATGAAGATGATAACAATACTGATATCCGTTAGCACAACTCAAATTCCGATTAACACGAATAGTATTATTTACAAGAAAGTGTTATAATTCAGTTCGAATAACAAAGGATGCTTTATATGAAAATCGATTTAGTAAAATTTGCTTTTTTGATGACGGATGAAGCTCTAACTTCTTTAAGAAGAAAGGTCCCGGATTTGATGGACTATACTTCCCATAATAAATACATTGACTTCACAAAAGATTTGAACGAACAAGTCAATAAACTCTTTGGGTTAACCGAAAAGGAAGCGACTTATATTCATGAAGTCGTCATAAACCATAGACAAAAGAGATAATCAATATGCAAAACACATCATTGCCAAAGACATCGATTGAGAAGTTTCCTTTCTCCGAAGAAGGAGCGAAGCTACTTTCACATGCGAAGAATGGTGTGGATTGGCCTGTCGTCTACATTCTGAATGGTGACAAAGGTGGAAAGCCGATTGCCTATGTCGGAGAGACTTCCAGTGCCTATAATCGTATGCTACAGCATTTGGAAAATGATGCAAGAAAACCAATGGTCAATGAATATGTCCTCTTCAATGAAATGTTCAATAAATCAGCTATCCTGGATATCGAAAACATGCTGATTGAACACATGCATGCAGATAATAAATTCGAGCTTCAGAATCTCAATAACGGGCAATCAAAGTTCCATAATTATTACCAAAGAGGACTCTATAAAGAACTCTTCAAAGATATATGGAAACAACTACGAAGAAAAGGACTTGCCAATAACACTCTCTTTCAAGTAGAGAATTCAGAAGTCTTCAAATATTCACCCTTTAAGCAATTAACGGATGAACAATATGATCTGGAGACAAATCTGCTCTCCGATATTGTAGAGACTCTACAAAATGATACGAAGAAAGAAATCGTCATTGAAGGAGGTGCTGGAACTGGAAAATCAATTCTTGCCATCTCTCTTATCAAATATATAGTAGATGTAACGACACAGAAGATTGATTATTCCGACATTGAGGATATCGAGGATTTGGAGAAAACATACCAATACCTCCAAATGAATGCTCAACTGGCAGAATATCGAAATCTATCCATCGCTTTTGTTGCTCCGATGACAGAATTTAGAAATACAGTCAAGGCTGTCTTTTCGAATCTTCCTGCCCTGAAAAAAGTTGACGTTGTCAGTCCTGTTAATTTGACAAAGAAAAAAGGCGGCTATGATATCGTCATTGTCGATGAAGCACATCATTTAGCCACTTATGGAAAATCGACAAGCCACTCTTCTTTTAAACAGGCGGATGAAAGACTTGGCTTTACCGATTTCAAAAGCACTACTCAACTAGATTGGATCAGAAAACAGGCCAAGAGAGTTGCTATCTATTTCTATGATCGAAAGCAGTCAACTTCGGGAGCCGATGTCACAGAGAAAGATTTCTTATCCATTGCATCTGATCCAAAGAATAAATGGTATTCGATGAATAAACAAATACGTCTTCAAGCAGGTGGAGACTACATATCCTATTGGAATGACTTATTGAGAAACAAAACGAATGATAATGCTCCTGATTTCAAAGAGACAGGCTATGATTTTGAAATATTCGATGACTGCGCATTGATGATGGAGAAGATCAAAGAGAAAGATGATGAATGTGACGGATTATGCAGAGTCCTCTCCGGATATGGTTTCCGTTTCACGAAGTCGATGAGAGATAAGAAGGGAATAAACGTTACACAAGATTATGATTTCATCATCGATGGTAAGAAATACTCATGGAACGGCATCAATGAGAATTTCGCTACTGACAAGAAATCACTTGGTTTGATTGGTTCTGTTTTCACTTCCCAAGGATATGATCTCAATTATGCTGGTGTTATCTTTTCGAACGATATACGCTTCAATCCAACAACTCAGAAAATAGAATGTGAACCTTCCAATTACTTCGATAAACATGGGAAAGTCGCTACAGACACAAAAAAGACAATCGAGGATATCATCAATTCCTATTTAGTTTTGTTAACTAGAGGAATGAGGGGAACCTACATATATTGCTGTGATAAGAATCTAAGAGACTATCTAAGAAACAAGTTCAAGACTAACCTCAAATGAAAAAGCCTAACATTATCAGAAAGATCATAACCAATTACCGCATTAGAAAATATCTCAATCCTTTTCTGAATCTAGAAAATGAACGATTGGGATATTTTCAAGTTGTGAGAAAAGAGTCTTCTCCAAAGCTTGATAATCTTATCACCGTCTTGAAAAGATATGCTGAAACCTATCAATTAGAATCATCCGCCATTGATAAGCTAGAGAAAGACAGAGAATATCATAATCAAGAGGTTGAAAAGCTAAAAAAGTATCAATTCAAAACGGATACATCAATCGTTTACAAGAACCCAACTCTCTTTAACAAGTCTGAATTTGATGATGATTGGGAAGTCAGTAAAGCATACAAAAAATATAAGGATGTTGACCGAGAAACTCTAAATAGGGCTGATGAAATCATCCGATTAGTTGATAACTACGCATTGATTCTAGAAGAGTATCAACTGAAGAATGAATACTTAAGGATTGTTAACTTCAGCGATATTTACTACGATTCGAGATTGACCAATGAATTATTAACAAGGGTTCAACGCATAAAGAATCAGCTAGCTGATAAAGAACTTTTCTATGATTTTCCGCTACTAGATGAGGATGCTTTCTTTTTCAACGTTTCCAAGCATAATTCAGAGTATATCCAAAAGCATTTGCAGGATGTTATCTTTGATGATGTACTCGGTAGATCCTTAGATATCGAACAAAGAACTGCTGTCTTAAAGGATGAAACTTCTGCTTTGACAATCGCCGGAGCAGGAAGTGGAAAGACATTGACCATCTGTGGAAAACTGAAATTTCTCCTTAATGCTGGAATCAAGCCTAGTGAAATACTATTGCTATCCTATTCCAAGAAATCCGCAGAGGATCTAAACAAGAAAGCAAAATTGATTCATCCAGAACTAAACGCTAGTACGTTCCACAAGCTAGGTTTGAATATTCTAAGAGAAAGAACTCAATCCAGATACGTAGTCGAAGAACAATATGATGCCATTATCGAATCCTATTTCAGGGATGAACTGAAAAAGGATCCTGCTATGATGAAAATGGTTCTCCAATTTTACTCTTTGTTCTTAAATCCATATAGTGGACCAGAAACTTTTGCCAATGATGGTGAACTATACAAGAAACTGAAAGCGGAAAACTTCCAGACTCTGAAAGATACTCTATCCAACATATCCGGTGATAAAGAAAATATGAGAACAATCAAAAAGGAATTGGTGAAAAGCATTGAAGAACTCGATATTGCAAACTTCTATTTCCTGAATGGTATCAACTACACTTATGAAAAGCCTTATGAGTATGACGTCAGTGAAGAAAATCATAGACAGTACACTCCTGACTTCTTCCTAGATGACTACAACCTATATCATGAACACTATGGTGTCGACAAGAACGGAAAAGCTAGACAGTATGATGAAATCAGAGCAAAGAAATATGAGGATGGCATCGAATGGAAGCGTAAAATTCATGCCGTAAACAAGACCAAATACATAGAGTCATTCTCTTATGAATTCTCTGACGGAACGATATTTGATAAACTTACACAAACGTTGAATGCAAACGGCGTTGAACTTCATCCCTTGTCAGAAGAAGAAATCAAGAATGCAATCGATTCCATCTATAACGAAAAGCCCTTCAAGGGAATGATCACATTATGCAAATCATTCTTAAGTCTCTATAAAGGAAAATATAGCAATACAGATACTTTTGAAAAGCTGAAAAATACAACATTCAAAAGCAATTATGATAAAGTCAGAGCCACTGTCTTCTTAGATATCTGTAAGAGTATCTATACCTATTATCGGAATTATCTGCAATTAGAAGGTAAGATCGATTTCGATGACATGATATTACAGTCTAAAGATGAGCTTCGTCATCTGAATTCGTTCAAATACAGATATATTATTGTCGACGAATTCCAAGATATCTCATATAGCAGAATGGAGTTCCTTAAGTCATTATTGGAGCATGGAGAATCAAAACTATTCGCTGTCGGTGATGACTGGCAGGCTATCTATCGTTTCTCTGGATGTGATTTAGGTATCTTCCTAAACTTCGAAAATCAATTAGGGAAATCCGCAATCAACTATATCACCTCCACTCATCGCAATTCACAAGAACTTCAGGATGTAACTGGTGAATTCATTCGAAAGAATCCGCAGCAGATGGTTAAATCCATCCACTCTGAAAAGCATCTGGATAAGCCAATCAAAATCATCTATTTCACAACTGACAAACAACGAGCATTTGATCAGGCCTTATCTCTCATCAGCAAGCAGAAACAAGATGCAAACATATTAGTCTTAGGAAGAAACAACAAAGACTTAGAGGACGTATTAAGTTACTCTATACGCGTTGATAATTCGTATCGAATTGCAAAGAACCCAATTATATACTCTAGGAAGTATCCTAATCTGAATATCCATTACTCTACTGTTCACAGTTCGAAAGGATTAGAGGAAGATTATACAATCATCATCAATGGCGATGATGATCTATACGGCTTTCCAAATAAGATGGAAGATGATCAGTTGTTATCTCTTGTTCTCAGTGAACCGGATAAGATGGTCTATGCAGAGGAAAGAAGATTATGGTATGTGGCACTGACTCGAACAAGAAGTTATTGTTATATTCTGACAAATGAACTGCATCCATCTATGTTTGTTAAAGAAATAAAAGACAAATGTGAGCTTTTATACAAAACTCAGGATGAAAAAGAAGATAGATTATGTCCAGATTGTAAATCTGGAAAACTCATTTTGAGAAAAGGAAATAGAGACGAACACTTCTATGGTTGTTCAAACTATCCATACTGCAATTACACAATAGCAAATCTAGAAGCAGTAAAAGAGAATCTACGTTGTCCATCATGTGGTGATTTCCTGATAAAGAAGGACGGGAAATATGGAGAGTACTATTACTGTCACAACTATCATCATTGCCATTACAGAATCAACGCAAATAGACTGAAAGGCACCTCACCAAAAATCAACCAATAAAACGCCCATCCATAGAAGTGATATAATCAACTAAATGAAAAGACACCTAATAAAATGAACTTAAAAATCATTCCTAGTATTACTTTTTTGTTTTTAGCCAGCTGCTCATCGATTTCAAGTAAATCAATTTCAATATTTCTAGATTCCGAGAAAGTAACGTTAGATGATACTGAGATTGCTATTTCATCCTACGATTGTACGAAAAATAGAAGCTCGTCATCTTACTTTTTCGATGTGGATTTACAAGTCAAAAACTTATCATATTCAACAAAGTCATACAAGCTTAGTGATGCCGTCTTAAAGAAAGAATCCACTAATGCAACTTATAGCGTGCAATATACTCGTCCCTTTAATTTAGAAGCCGAATTGGATCATACGATGATTCTATATTCCAACATTCCATCTAAAATCACAGATGATAACTATACGCTATCTTTCAAGATCAACAATACGAAAGTCACATTAGGACTATATGAAACACCTGATTCCTTAAGAGAAGATAGAACTATAAATTATTATATCGATGGCAAATTGGTAAACACTCAAACTATAAAAGATAAAAAGAAACTATCCAATCTCTATACATATGAGTATCCAGACCATTCAAATTCTTGTTCATAATGGAGAATCGGCTCTATGACAGGAAATAGAGTCTCAGAAGATACAATTGTAACAGAGAACCTAGAACTCTACGGATACACGACAAGCAACTTTAAATGGACAACAACGGCCTCTGATGCATTCAACTTTATAACTGGAATCAATAATGTGCCTTCCGATAAAATACTTGTAGTGCCATCAAAACAGGACGGAAAAGAAATTTGCATCAGCAATTATGGAATCCAATACTGTGTCTTTTCCAAAATATATCTGCCAAAGACCATTCATAGGATCTATAATGGGAATTTCACTAACAATAACGGTTCTACAATCTATTATGAAGGCACAAGTGAGGAATGGGCAAAGTTATTCTATAATTCCTCAGATATCGTAACCGATGGTGTCGTTTATAATACCAAGTCTCCCTATTGAATCATATCTGATTTCTTCTTATTCACACTCTTGGCCTTTATTTCACCAAAGGCAAAGTCTCAAGATAAGACTATTAGATATTTTACCTATCAATATCTGCTACCTTATCCCTTATTTCTAAAGTGATACAATATAACTGAGACTAGAATAAATTATGTGTAACTTGTAGGAACTTCTGTTCCATCATTCCGGA
>CAVALL010000002.1:0-66101 GCA_963589675.1 Alistipes onderdonkii
TCCATGTGTTTTCTCCAGAAGATTATTTTTATTTGGATAATCAGAAGTATTTTGATTATTTGAATGTTGAATGTGGATGCTTGATTGATCTATATGAAGAAGAAAGAATATCAAATGATAAATTGAAGATTGCTTTAGACATAACTGAAATTTTGATTCACCAAAGTACTGAAGCTAAGTTTGTGGAATTGGCAAATAAGTTTGTAAATATCTTTAAATCGGCCATAAGAGCAAAGACGTATATCATTATTTACTGCTACGGGGAACCGATTTAGTCAATGGCTAATGTATTTTACCAACACCCACGATTGTAATGTAGGGTCTTGAGTATCAGGACTATCACGTGCAAAAAAACTCACGATGTCAATATTTTTGTTAAAACTTGTGAATTTAAAATAGTTTTTACGCTGTAGCGTAAAAACTATTGATTTCTGATTAGTTTTTACTAATAATAATAGAAAGGAGCGCTGTAAAGATGATATATAGATTTGATTATATGCGTCAGTTAGAGGCGTTTAAGGATAACAAAATCATAAAAGTAGTTACCGGACTTCGCCGTTCTGGTAAATCCACGCTTTTACAAATGTATTGTGATGAACTTATTGCAAACGGGGTTTCTCCTTCTCAAATACAATTCATTAATTTTGAATTGATGAAATACGATAATATCCGCTCGTATAGACAACTTTACGACTTGATAACGCAAAACATAGTCGTAGGCAAGAAGAACTATTTGTTCTTCGATGAAATCCAGCAGGTCGAAGGCTGGGAAAAGGCTTTAAATTCGCTAACTCTTGAATATGATACGGATATATACGTTACGGGTTCTAACGCATATCTTCTCTCTTCAGAACTTGCGACTTTAATATCTGGGCGATATGTTGAAATAAAAATGTTGCCGCTGTCTTTCAAAGAGTATTATGAGTATTACAAAAACGACGGGAAAAGCAAGGAAGAACTTTTTAACGATTATCTGAAATATGGAGGACTTCCGCAATTGCTTTCTCTGCCATCGGATGAAAAAACAATTTCATCGTTTTTGGAGAGTATTTACGATACCGTAATTCTTAAAGACGTTGTAGGACGTAATAAATTGAAAGATATCGATCTTCTGAAACGAGTGTTTGCCTTTGTTTGCGGAAACGTCGGCAGTATTACTTCGACTAATAGCATGGCGAAATATATCGCGAAAGAAGCAAAACTTGATACTTCGTTGCGCCCATCGACAATCGGCAACATTCTTGAAATGCTTGAAAACGCATTTATTATTTACAAAGCGAACCGCTATGACGTGAAAGGCAAAGAAGTCTTAAAATCTCTTGAAAAGTATTACGTTGCCGATACGGGATTGAAAAACACCATTGTCGGATACAATTTGGAAAATTACGGACATTTGATAGAAAATGTTGTTTATCTTGAATTGCTGCGCCGTGGATACAAAGTTTATGTCGGTAAATGCGACAATAAAGAAATCGACTTCGTTGCTATCAAAAAGGAAGAAATCCACTATTTTCAGGTGACAGAAAGTCTTGCTGATTCCAAAACGCAAGAGCGTGAAGTCGCACCTTTCTATTTAACAAACGATTTTTACGAGAAGACGATTATCACAACTGACAAAACTTATGCTACGAATATAAATGGTATCAAAATCGTTAATCTGACCGATTTCCTTTTGTCGGAATAGAACGTTGGTATCCTGCATGTCCTATCTTCTAGTTTTCGATAAACATATTTTCTGAAAACAAAAACAGATGCATCCGAAACGAAATCGGATGCATCTGTTTATTTTTGTTTAGAGACTATCAATATAGGAGCGGATATCGGAGAGATTGTCATAGAGATGATTCTCATCCTCATCCTCAACGATAAGAGTCGGAGCCTGTGTGATATGAAGCTTTAAGGCAAGTTCTTTTCCTTTTTCGTCTTTGTCAGCGACAAGGATATCGTATTCGATTCCTTTGTCATCGAGAAGGTGCTTTGCAATACGGCAGTTCGGGCAGGTGGAAGTGGTGATGAGGATCGGTTTATGGTGATGATGAGAGCAGCAGCAAGGTGTACTTGCACTCTTGACTCGATCAATTGTGGATTCGATTTCGCTGTCTGGTGTGACACCGCCTTTCAACTCATAGGGAGTGTAGGTCTTTCTGGAATTGAACTCGGAGACTTTTCCATCATTCCAGTTCTTGACCGGACGATAGTATCCTGTGATTCTAGAATAGACTTCAGCCTCTTTTCCACAAGTTGGGCACTTGAAGTGCTCGCCGGAGATATAGCCGTGTTCGCTGCAGACGGAGTAGGTCGGGGAGAGTGTGAAGTAAGGAAGTCTGAAGTTATAGGCGATCTTCTTTACCAAAGAGGCTGCACTTCTCCAGTCAGGAAGCTTTTCACCTAAGAAGGCGTGGAAGACTGTTCCGGATGTATATAGGACCTGTAAGTTATCTTCCATTTCCAAGGCTTTGAAGATATCATCGGTATAGTTGACCGGAAGATGAGAGGAGTTGGTATAGAACGGGGATCCTCCGTTTTTGCATGCTGTCTTGATATCCTTGAATTCAGCGACATCGTGTTTGGCAAAACGGTATGTTGTGCTTTCGGCAGGAGTGGCCTCTAGGTTGAAGAGAGCTCCATATCTTTCCTGATAATCGGATAATCTTTCTCTCATATGATTGAGAATCTCTTCGGCAAGATGATTTCCAGCCTCAGTTGTGAGGTTTCCGCCAGTGAACCACTTTGCATTCTCAAGGCATTCATTCATACCGACAAGACCGATGGTTGAGAAGTGATTATCGAATGTTCCTAAATATCTCTTTGTGTAAGGATACATGCCCTGGTCAAGAAGACGGGTGATGACCTTTCTCTTGATGTTGAGGGAACTAGCAGCAATATCCATATAGTGATCAAGGATGGAATAGAAGTCTTCCTTGGATTTGGATAAGTAGGAGATTCTAGGAAGGTTGAGAGTGACAACGCCGATGCTTCCTGTGGATTCACCGCTTCCGAAGTATCCGCCACCTTTCTTTCTTAATTCACGTAAGTCAAGACGGAGTCTGCAGCACATGCTTCTGACATCGCTAGGCTTCATATCGGAATTGATGTAGTTGGAGAAGTAAGGAGTTCCGTATTTAGCAGTCATTGTGAAGAGGAGCTTGTTGTTCTCTGTTTCCGACCAATCGAAATCCTTGGTGATGGAGTAGGTCGGAATCGGATACTGGAATCCTCTTCCTTCGCTATCACCTTCGATCATGATCTCAATGAAGGCCTTGTTGACCATGTCCATCTCTTCCTTGCAGTCACCATAGGTGAAGTCCATCTCTTTTCCACCGATGATGGCAGGCATGTTGACCATATCCTCAGGGACGGTCCAGTCCAATGTGATATTGGTAAACGGAGCCTGGGTTCCCCAACGGGATGGTGTATTGACACCATAGATGAAGGACTGAACACACTGCTTGACTTCCTTATAGGATAAATGATCGACTTTGACAAATGGTGCAAGATAGGTATCAAAAGAGGAGAATGCCTGAGCACCGGCCCATTCGTTCTGCATGATGCCTAAGAAGTTGACCATCTGATTGCAAAGAGTCGATAAATGCTTGGCAGGAGAGGAAGTGATTCTTCCGACGACTCCTCCTAAGCCTTCCTTGATGAGCTGCTTTAAAGACCAACCGGCACAATAACCGGTGAGCATGCTTAAGTCATGAAGGTGGATGAAGCACTGACGATGTGCGTCAGCAATCTCTTTGTCATAGATTTCGCTCAGCCAGTAGTTAGCAGTGATAGCACCAGAGTTAGAGAGGATAAGACCGCCAACAGAAAGAGTGACGGTGGAGTTTTCCTTGACTCTCCAGTCCTTATCCGTTCCGATGTATCCATCGACAAGCTTCTTATAGTCGATGAGGGTATTTTCAGCCTGTCTGACCTTTTCATGCTGATTGCGGTAGAGAATGTAGGCTTTGGCGGTATTCTGATAGCCGACTTTCATGAGTGTCTTTTCGACGACATCCTGAATTTCCTCAACAGTGGCAGTATCAGTGCCTTTTGCATTGAGTGTGGATTCAACGATCAGTTCTACAGCTCTTGCCATGGCAGAGATGTCCCTTGCGGGAATCTCACTGGTGGATATGAATGCCTTTGCAATGGCGTTTTCAATCTTTTCCGGTTCGAATGCGACAACCGTTCCGTCTCTTTTTGTGATGCTTTTCATGTTTGGATACCTCTTTTCACAGACCGTAATCGAATTTGTCTAATGTAACGACACGTCCTTCTTCCCTGCTCTTTTTCACATCGATGATTCTCTGATTGCTGCTGCCTCTATAGATGCATTTATCGGTTAGAAGGGAATAGAGGAAGGGGCCATCGATGAGAACATCGATATCATCAAGGGCATCTTTGGCTTCCTTCGAGACATTCTCGTTTTGGATAGCCTCATAGGTCCATCCGGTATAACACCATACATTGAGCCCTTTTTCCTTTAATTTCTTTGCTATGTAGTGACAGGCTTCTGCTTGAAGCAAGGGGTCCCCTCCTGAGAGAGTGACTCCGTCTAGATATTTCGTAGAGAGGATATCATTTACGATATCATCGGCATCGTAGACTTTTCCTTTATGAATGTCCCATGTGTCAGGATTCTGGCATTTCTCACAGTGGTGTATGCAGCCCTGGAAGAATAAAACATAACGTGAACCAGGACCGTTTACAAAGGAATGTCTTTCGATTCCAGCGATGATGACTTTCAAGGCGATTCCTCCTTCATTTCAAGATAGAATAGTACACGAAATAGCTTAACTATTATGCAATGAAAAATAGGGGAAAACAATCGTTTTGCCTATGAAAATATTTACACGATTTTTAGTGGTTTTTTAGTAATTTAAGCAACTTTATTTAGCCTTCGTGGTTGATAAAAGGCAATCGCTCAATCAATTGGGCAAAACCTGAAAAACCTATGAATGAAATACATAAATCAAAAGCAAAAACAAAAGTGATTTAAATTGAATGCGTGATCAAAATCTATATTCAAAATGATTTGGTTAAATGAAAAATGACAAACACAAATAATTTGACAAAAACGATGAAAAGTAAAATGATATAAAATCATTTCAAGTTTTCATCAAGCATTGTAAAAGGGAAAATAAGGAGGAAGAAAAGGTGTCTATGAACATAGAAATGATAATTTTTTAAGCAACTTAAAAAAATAACTAGTAATGCGCTTACATTTGGTGTATAGTCTTTCTAGGAGTTGCCGAAAACGGCATTTAGAAAAGAACTATGGAAGAAAATGAGAGTCGAAAAGAAGAGACGGGAAGATCCTATATTTCACAGACATCTGGTCTTCATGGAAATGATTATATAGGTTATGCGTTAGGTGACTTTGCGGGATGTCTATGTTTCTCTACTGTCTCAACTATTTTGCAGAAGTACTATACGGATATCTTAGGTCTGACTCCTTTATTCATCATGATCATGTTCATCGTTGCCCGTGTCTGGGATGCTATCAACGACCCAATCATGGGAAGAGTCGCAGATATCAGAAAGCCAGGAAAGGATGGAAGATATCGTGTCTGGATGAAGTGGGTTGCCATACCTCTTGCCTTATCTACAATCCTGATGTTCCTGCCATGGCCGGGTCTTGCTGATAAGATGGGTAAAGTCGGTGTCTGTGTCTATGCGACTGTCACCTATATCCTCTTCGGTATGATCTACACCATGCATCAGATTCCTTATGGTTCCTTAGCCTCTGTTGTCACAACAGATGCCAAGGAAAGAAATAAGCTTTCTATCTTCCGTTCCGCTGGTGCTGCCTTAGGTTCGATTCCAGTCTTGTTCATCACGATGTTCTATTCCAAGAAAATGACAAATGCAGATGGTAGTGAAGTCCTTGGCGAAAACGGAAAAGTCCTTACTACTGTTCAGTATATGCCGATTATTATCGGTGTCTCCGTGATGGCTGTTGTTGCGGCTGTTCTCTTATTCGTCGCTTATAAGAATAATAAGGAAAGAGTCGTCGCTGTTCAGAAGCCTCATGAAAAAGGTGAGACATTTAAGATTGCAAAGACACTATTGAAGAATCGTAACTTCGTCGCTGTCTGTCTTACAGGTCTTCTCCTTCTTGCTGGTCAGATGTTCACACAGTCCTTCTATACCTATCTATTCAATGATCTCTTCGGACAGAACTGGATGAACTTAGCTTCACAGGCCTGCACTTATGGTCCGATGATCATTTTGATGCTCTGTGCTGGTAAGCTTGTCCGTAAATTTGGTAAGAAAGAACTCTGTGCATTTGGTGGTTTCCTTGCTGCTATTCCAAACTTCATCATGATTTTCATGAAGGACATCATTGTCAAATATCCTGTCATCTTCCTTGTCTTCTGTGTTATCAGTGGTTTTGGTCTTTCTATCATCGGTCTTGAAATCTGGGCATTAGCTACCGATGCTATCGATGATGTAGAAGTCAAGACTGGTTTACGCAATGATGGTTCTGCCTATTCCGTGTTCATGTTCTTCAGAAAGCTCGGCCAGGTCGTTGCAGCTGTTGCCGTCAATGGTGCTCTTATCGGAATGAATTATAAATCCGGTGCCGGTCAGGTTCAGTCTATGGAAACTCTGAATGTCATGTATTATATGGCTACCGCTATTCCTGCCGGTCTCTTCTTATTGTTAGGTCTTGTCATGCTTCTTCTCTATACTTTGAGCAAAAAGAAGACAGATGCCTTACAGGATGAAAAGGAAGCACTCCTTGCTAAGCAAGCTGAAAACAATGAAATTGTCATCGGCGGAGAGAATAAGTAATTATCAGAAAACTTTGACATTATCAACAAAGATGTCAATAATATAAGAAAAGGAGCTGACGATTGCCAGCTCCTTTTCGATTGGGCTATTTATTGATCTAGCTATAAGCAAGTATCAATCTATTTACGGAATAAGACATTAAACATTCATCTAGGTGATTGGCATTAGGGGTTAACCTTATCTTAAATTTTACTTAAAATTTGTCTATTTTCCTTGACATAAAATATGAAAATGATAATATATTCAAAAAAGGAGGAGTTGTTTATGTTTAGAAAAATCTTAGTTGGAATGACGTTGTTATTATCGAATCGTTTGTATCAGACTGTAAATGTTGAATTTCCAAACGACTCTATTTCTCAAGTGAAGTCTTTTGCTTGTGATTTGGGTAATAATGCATGCGCTGTTCATGCTGAAGACGCAGAAAAGAAGATTGTTGGTGATGTGTGCACATTCCAATTTACTTCCAATGTTTCCATTATTGATGTGTGTGCTGAAGGCGATGAATCACTTACGGATTATTCAATCCATGATGGAAAAGAGATAATATGTACATTATCTAACTTTCGTGATTGCTCTTCGGTCACACTTACCTTTTCCGCAAGTGATGACGTACATGATAAATGTACAATCTATTTTGCAAAAGATGATGAAGGTTATTTTCATTCATCTTCACTCTCTTTGGATACAGCTCGGAGAGCTGCAGGTCAAGAACTGAATTATAATCTTGTTGACGAATCAAAAGATGAAACAACACCTATCACTTTATCGCCGATTTCTACTTGTAGCATTGGTGAGACTGGTGCTATTTACGGAACTTTGAAATGGAAGGATGCGCAGGGGAATACTCATCCTTTGGCCGGTGTTAAAGTGAAGACAACAATGTCGATGAGTTGGTGGAGTGATGAGACATATACTGATGCTAGCGGATATTATAGAATTGAATATAGCGGCATTTGGCATGTCGGTGGTGGTATACCAACGATTCATATTTACACTGAGAGTGACAATGTCAAAGTCCTAAGTGATGGAACTTATGAAAAGACATATCAATTTTCTTCTAGTGTCGGTGGCGAATTCTCTTATGTGTTTTCACCTGTTACGGATGGTGATATGGGTAAAGCGATGATGATCTTGCAGGGCGCAAAGAATTTTGCAGATTATGCGGAGTATCTCAATGGTGGAACATCGATAGATTTTTGTGACTTTAAATATCCTGGTGCAACGGATTATTGTTATTATGATAGAAACAATACTGTGAATATCTGTGCGGAAGCACCAGATGAAGGCATGCCCGAAACATATGCCGGTTGGGATGTCATAGGCCATGAATACGGACATCATGTCCAACATTATTTCGGCATTGCAAACAATCCTGGTGGGACACATTATGCAAATCATAATGCAATTGATGATCAAATTGATTGGGGATATTCGTTAAGCGATGCTAAGGATATAGGGCATAGGTTATCCTGGGGTGAGGGATGGGCTACTTATTGGTCTACAGTTGCTCAATCGCATTTCAGTTCCGAACTTAAGAGCATTCCAACAGTTGGTGATACACGCTATACAGCATACAATAAGGTTAATTATGATTTGAATTATTATGGAACAGGTTGTGGCGATGCCGATGAAATCGCAATTCAGCGGTTCTTGTATAAATTATATGATTCAAGTGTGGACACCTATGATAAGTTTGCCCTTGGTGAACTCACATTGTGGAATATCATTGTCTCAAATAAACCAACAACCTTTTATGAGTTCATCAATGATTTGTATAATCTTGGTTATAACAAAAATGATTTGGGACTGCTGCTTAGCAAGTACAATGTGATAACAGGAAAGATGACAGTTGATGATACTCGATATTTTGATAAGGTTCCGACATTCTCTTGGTCGACCGCTACTGGGTCATCAAATTTATATTTCGATAGTTTTGATCTGTATTTTGAAAATACAAATGGAACACTTATTGTCAAAGTGGAAAAACTGACTGCCTCGGGCAGTTCCGTTTCCTATACTCCTACTTTTCAAATATGGACAAAGATATTTTCCAATTCAAGTGAAAAATTTAATGTATATTTTGTTGCAAGACAGACTTATTCTTATACAAGCGGCAACTATTATTCTCAAGTGTTTACTTTTAATAGACCGACCAAAGAATCAACTGGAAGAATTCAAATCAAGCAGTGATAGGTGAAGTGTTTCAAATGAATTAAGAGTTTTAACGAAGATAATTGTTTAATTGTAATAAAGGAGGAAGAACATCATGATTCGAAAAGTGCGAAACATTATGTGCATCTTGTTACTTGCTTCACTTATGACTTCTTGCGGTAAAGCAACAGATGATATTATAAAAACATGGGATGGTTTTGGTGATGGAATGAGCATAGTTCATTCTGATTTTAGTGCAAAAAGAAATCAAAATGAAAAAGAGGCGGAGTTCACTGTCTATTTTGGTGCAGGGAAAGGTTTTACAAAAGATTGGAAAGAAGATCTTTGTGGATGTAATCCGGGTTATGGAATATTTGCTATAAGAAGGCAGATTTATGATGAGCAAAGTGTGATTGATACTCAATATACTTTTATACCTGATTTTCCTGACGATGAGAAATATGCTATCATATGTGATAATAGTGACCATATTTTAGATGTCACCCGTATAAAATATAAGTATAGTCTTATCATGACTTTTGATTTTTCGACTTTGTCTTTTTCAAAAGGAAAAATCAGGTATTCACTTTGTTATTATGATGATGTTAATCAACAAGAATTTAAAAGTAATGTTTATAGTTATGGAATAAGTAGGCCAAACCCGATCAACTTTGAAAGAAAGGATGGAACCGTCACATTCAGTAGGAAATAGATGTGATGAAAGTCTTATTTTAAGAATAAAGTTGTTAAATCTCGGCAACACAAGAAAAGGGGCTGTTAAAGTATTAGGCGTGCTTCCGGCTATGACGGAAGCTGCTCCTAATGGGCTTTCAGCCCTTTTTTTTCGTTGCCTGATTTAAAGCTTTTCCGATGTTTTTCCTGTTTTCTGCCCGAAACACCGAAAAATAGGATAGAATATAAAAACACCGGTGACCGCCGGTGTCGAAGCTTCGTAAAAGACCTTTCTTCACAAAGGAGTTTTTACTATGTCAAATTTTAGCATAAATCAACAATTTTTTATAGTGCCATTTGGAAATGAGCCCAATGAGCGCAAGAAAATAGAGGCTTTCATGAGCCTCCTCTCCGAATCCGGGATAGAATCCTATCTTTCGAACTGGAAAAGCAGCGACAGCAAGAAAGGACATCCGGAATGCAATCCGTATATGATGATGGCTGCCATCCTTCTATCGTTCTCGATTGACGGCGGAAGGCTCAGGGACATTGAATCCCGCTGCAGATTCGACACAAGATTCATCTATTTCATGGCCCAGGAGACACCGAGCCATTCCACGTTCTGCAAGTTCATGAACCAATGCATCCTTCCAAACCGTGACAGCATATTTTCCAAGATCACGTCAGTCATCTGTGCGAAAATGGGAATAGGGACATGCGAGGAGGCCTTTGTCGACGGGACAAAAATCGAGGCAAACGCAAACAAATACAAGTTCGTGTGGAAGCCGGACAGGAAGATGAGGTGACTTCTCGAAAAGGCAACGGACGAGTGCATGCCGTTCTGTTCCGTGACAGGACTGGAAGGACATGGACCTGTGCAGACGCTATCCGAGCTTGTGGCGATGCTTTCAGAGGAGATGAAAAAGGAAGGTATCGACGTTCATGCTGTCACGAAAGGAAAAGAGAAGCCGTCGATAGCCGTCGCCTATCTCGACTGTGTCTCATACCTTGAGAGGATGTCGGAATACCAGGAACAGTGCGAGATTTGCGGCAAGGACCGTAATTCCTACTACAAGACGGACCATGACGCCACGGCGATGTGCCTCAAGGAAGACTATTATTCCGGCCTGGGAAGCAATATGCATGCCGGTTACAACATACAGGCAGCAGTATCGAAGGGAATAGTGTTATCGTACTATGTAAGCCAGGATAGAAGCGACTATAAGACATTGCCAACTTTGCTTGAGAGGCACAGGATGATGTATAGGGCATACCCATCAGCAATCTGTGCTGATGCTGGATACGGCGGCGTCGCCAACTACGCCTATCTTAAGAAAAATGGAATTGAGAACTATGTCAAGACAAGCACGTGGGAAGGCGAGATATCGGGGAAAAGGCCGGCTCTCTACCAACTCGATGACAACGGCGAGATATTCTGTCTGTTCGGGAAGAAGGCGGTCGAGACTCAGGACTCGAGCAAGCCAAAGGCTGCAAACGCCAAGTTCTACACAGTCCGTTCCTGCCGCAACTGCATCTACAAGAAATACTGCAAGAAGAGCCTGAAGAGAAAAGGGAGAGGGCGGACATTTGAGATCAACGTCGAATTCATGGAAGAGAAAAACAAGGCGTTCAAGAACCTACTTTCGCCTAAAGGCATAGAGATGAGAGTGAACAGAAGCATACAGGCCGAAGGCACTTTCGGCATAATAAAGCAGGATATGCGCTATGAGCGTTTCAGGCGAAGGGGATTGGAGAAGGCCTCGATGGAGGTGATGCTAAATTTCCTTGGGTTGAACATACGCAAGTATCTGAACTTTTTCGTATCCGGAAAGAACCTGGACTATTGGAAGGCTCCGAATGATCTTGAAGCGGAAAAGCCTCACAGGTTTTCATGTGCCGTCAAGAAAGGAGGACTCAAGAAGAAAAAGATTGAGCCCAACCAAAAAGCCAAGAAAGAATACAGAAGGAAGTCAAAATAAAGGAAAGCAAAAAGGGGCTGAAAGCCCATTAGGATCAGCTCCCGTCATAGCCGGAAGCAAACCTAATGCTTTAACAGCCCCTTTTCGTTTGAACGATGATTTTATTTAAACTGTTGAATGAAGGCAGAGATACAGCTCTTTTTGCTGTTGAGTTCATTGTAGTTAGGATAGACACATAGTTTGTTTAAGTCGAAGTGTTGATTGAGATTGTGTATCTCTTTTTTCATCTTTTCAATGATGATATCGTTGGATAAGAGTGCACCGGATAGAATGATCTTCTGTAATGATAAAAGAGAATCTGCGTTAAGAAGAGCAAAGGAGAGGACATGGATGACTTCATCTGCTTTCTTGTCATCATGAAGAAGGATTTCAGTTCCTTCTTCTTCATTGACATCCTTTTTGATGACGGACATATAAGATATCGTCTCTTCTACGGTCTTATCCTGATAGTAGGTATGACCGAGTTCAGACTGGTTTCCTAGTGATACTCCGTTTACATAGATAGAGGAACCAACACCAGGACCGTATTTGATGAGAAGGAAGTTTTTGTCTTCTTTATGGTATAAGGAATAGACATCCGCTAAGCAATCGACATTGTTGATGATGAAGAAGGGAAGAGAGGACTCAGCAATCCTCTTGTATAGCTCCGGATAATTGGATTCCAATGCTTTATTCGAGGAGGATCCTCTCATTGTGATTCCGATAGCCAGTATTTTTGTTTTAACGCTTTTTGCAAAGTCGGATAAGGAGATATCCTTGCTGTTGACTACTTGAATCAAGGTAGAGGAGAAATCCATTAATGAATAATAGATATTATGCTTTTTGATATCGATACCGAGGAAACATCCATAGTCAGGATTCAAGAACAGTTTCAGTTCTTTTCTTCCTACTTTCTGAGCATCATTCTTGTTCTCTAAGACAATCTTTTCTTCCAATAATGGTTTCATGGACAAGGTTAAAGCTGCGTTTGTCAAAGAGAGTCTCTTCGCTAAAAGAGAACGGGAACTTTCCTTTTCGACAAAAAGGATTCTGATGATGTTTCTTTGAGTATCATTTAAATTCATGGCAGTAATAGTGTAACACCGGAAATAAGCAAAAGAACACAAGTAATCTTCATGAATAGCTTTTTTGATAGCTTTGGTGCGATAAGGGAACCAAGAACCAAGGAAATGACTGTGACACCAGCACCAATTCCAAAGAGTATCCAAGTATGGGAAGTGAATACTCCTTCTATCATTTCTGTTGTGAAGATCATGGAGTTCAGAATAATCCACAACAGAGATAGCGTGGAACGGAATTTATTTTTGTCCTTCAGTTCATGAAGTGCGTAGATGACAACGAAGGGACCTCCGGAAACATAGAGTTTATGAATGATTCCGCCTAAAAAGAGGAAGATGAGCATCAGCCATTTCGGAAGGGATACCTTTTCAAAGTCGATGAGGAAGAATACGATGGCAATCACAATGACAATCGCACCATAGATGTATAAGAGTATCTTGCTTTCGATTGGAATCATTTCGACAAGATATCCGACACCGAAACCGATGCCGACAGTAAGGATGATAACTAGGAACTGTTTCCAGTCGATATCCTTGAAGTGAGCGATGACAACATAGACGGAGACAAGAAGAGCGACAAGATTTAAAACAGGCTTAGCAGTTTCGGATCCTTCTAACTTCAAGGAAAGAGGCATAGCTAATGCTGTGCCTGCAAATCCGGTAATCGTCTGAATGATATTGCTTATGAAGATGATTAGGATAAATAAAGCATCATATAACATGACTAATATTCGACCTTGATGTTTTCTCCGACAATTCCAACGTATGCGCCCAAGGTTGCTTGTTTACTATCCTTGTGTGCTAAAAGCCATTTATTGACTTTCCATAGTGTCTTATCATCAACATCCTGATCTAAGTCCATATTGGTCTTATCGGAAAGGATGATCGCACATCGAAAACCATTATCGTTTAGTTTGCATGGCGAGAAGTGCATTGTGTAGGGGTAGAGACAGACAGCCTCTCCCTTTTTGACTAAAAAGGCTTCTACATCTTTGGAATCTAAGATTCCGTCTTTTAAATCCTTTGGTCTTGCCAATAGGAGAACCAAATCATCGGCTGCGATGTCGACTTCTGGACAGGCATGATATTCCATGCAGTTGAGAAGTGAATTGTATCCGTTGCAGTATCCGATTTCGATATCTCCTAGGCCATAGATTTTCTCATGGATTTCATGAATGCCAGCAAGTGTCATCATATTCTTGTCATAACGTACATAGATATTGTTCTCTTTTGGCATCTCTGCTTTCTCTTTCAGATAAGAGACGATCTCATCTGTGTTCAAAGAGAGGACATATCCGTAATCCTGAAACTCAGGATCAGTAACATTTCGTATTTTCATCAAGTATCTCCCAATTCATAAGCTTGGCTAAATATCTCATTGCCTTCTTATACTGAACATATCCCATGATGACATGGTGAGCAACACCGGTATAGGCGACTGTATCAATCACTTCATTGATCGGACGGTCAAAGACTACTTTTGCATAGGTTCCGGAGAGATCCTTTGTCATCTCAAAGGCTTCTCCTTCTTCGTAATAGATTCTAGTCTTTCCTCTCGCGGTATCGATTCTAAGAATGGACACCTTTCCAGGCTTCAAGACAAAGTCGGCTGTGACACCTTTTCCACCGGCAAAATAGGTCTCTAAGGAACGATTGCAGTGATGATCCCATAAGTTGCAAGGGGCAACACCATCATGCCAGAGAAGGGCGTAGTTCTCTTCATAATTGACCTGAGACAAGTCGGCCATAAAGGGAGTCTCTTCACCAGCAGCTCTTACTGCGACCATGCTTAAAGCAGCTTCGATATCACCTTCACAGGCTAATAGGATTCCTCTAGACTGCAATACAGACATCATTGCGCAAGGAGAGACACCGTAGTTCTTGGCAAATTCTGGCCAACAGCGGATAGCGACAACATCCAATCCCTTCTCTTTCATGAATTTCTCAGAGACGACAATGAGACGGGAAACCTGTCTGACCTGATAGTCAGTAAGCTTATGACAATCAAAGAGTTCTCTTAGATTCTTTTCTTCTCTGTCGATCTCTTCCTCTGTTGCTTCACCGCCGAAGAAGTCAGAAAGTTCATAATGGGAAATTAGGACACCGAGTTCCTTATAGAGATGGAGCTCATCCACTCCGACGTTGTAGAAACCCTGTGCGTGATATCCAATCAATCCGACATTAGAATTCTCAAGCGCAGTCTTCATTTTGATTGCCTTCACCCAGTCGTGATCGATGTCATCACCGACATAGACAATGAAATCATCGACTCCGCCTTTGAATAGGTTGGAGGCGTTGAGATTGACACCGCAAACAGCGTTCAGTCTAATCTTTCCGCCGTTGTAGGGAAGTTCATTATATCCCTGAAGGAGGAAAGGACGTTTGACGATGTTGTGAAGGATAAGAGCCAATCCACCAAGGTGGAAAGTAGCGGAGACGACAACAACAGCATCGACGTGTTTTTCAACAAAGTAAGTTCCGGCTTTCTGTGCTTCGCCCGGTTCGATGACCATCTCAGGATAGTAGACCCAGTCGACACTTGTATCTTCCATGACCTTCTTGCTTCTCTCTTGGTAGAGCTGGAAGGCTGTTTCATAATCGAAAGTCTTTCTGACTAAGCAGACAATACCGATAATTGGTTTTCTCATGATTATTTGACCTCATTGACAACTTTATAGGAGGCGGAGAAGTCTTCTTTTGCAAGTCCTTCTTCCATCGCCTTCTCATAGACTCTGACTACATTATTCAGTCCAGGGCATTCTTTCTTGATGTCTTCTGCCATTTCCTTGGCAAAGTGGACATCTTTGTTCATGTTCTCGACAGAGAATGCAGTTGGATAAGTATTGTTGATGATGTTGTTAGCCTTGGTATCGAGATAGAAGCAGGAAGCACCGCCATAACCGAAAGCTGTCACGACTTCTTCCTGGTTCAATCCTAATGCCTTTGCTAGTCCAAGAATCTCGTTTACACCATTCTGAATCTCACCGACAAGAGCATTGTGAAGGATCTTCATCTGAAGACCAGCGCCATGACTTCCCATGTAGATGATATTTTTTCCCATGCAGGAGAGAATTTCCTTTACTTTCTCATAGGTGTCACGATTTCCGCCGACATAGATTCCTAATTCACCTTTGACTGCGGCAGGCTGTGATTTGACAACAGGGCAGTCAAGAAGTTCAACACCTGTTCCTTCTAAGTCTCTTGCAACTTGCTGATTGGTGTTAGGAGAGATTGTGGACATATCGATCCAAATCTGACCTTTTCTTAGGAAAGGCTTGATCTCTTTGTAGAGGGAAAGCATATGTTCATTCTTCGGAACCATGGAGATGATGACATCAGCAAAGCCAACACATTCCTTGTAGGAAGAGGCAAAGGGGAAGGATGTATCCTTTTTGATGACATCATAACCGATCAGATCATATTTCTTGCTGACATTATTTGCCATTGGCATACCCATGATGCCGAGACCGATGAATGCTACTTTCATTTTAGTTTCCTTTCGTATGATCCCAGGCGTTTTGGAAAACACCTAAGCCATAAGTGGTGAAGGGATGATTGAAGCTGTCTTCATAGACGGCAAGACCGGCAGTGACAATATCAGCTCCCATTTCAGCGGCATCGGCAATCTGCTTGCCATTTCTGACAGCGGCGACAATGATTTCAGTTTTGTATCCTTTTTCTTTATAGATGTTGACTAACTGAGACATATAAGGATAGGTGTCTTCACCGTTGTTCTCTTTCCATCCGACAAACGGAGAGACAAACTTGGCACCGATTCTACCGGCCTGGATAGCCTGAGAAGGAGAGAAGACAAGAGTGACATTGGTTCTGACACCCTGCTTTTCAAGCTGGAGTGCAGCTTTGACACCCTCTGTTGTGCAAGGAATCTTGATGACGAAGTTTTCACAGAGTGCAGAAATCTTCTTTGCTTCACGGATCATGTCTTCGGCATTATCTAAATGCGGATTGATCTCAACAGAGACAGGGAACTTCTCCATGCCGATAAGGTCATTCTCTTTGAGCCATTCTGCGATATCGTGGATAGCGACAAGGAACGGTTTTCCGGAAGCCATGATGTGCTTCGGATTGGTTGTGACACCATCGATGGCATAATTCTGATAGGCGTAATCGATTTCATCTAACTTAGCTGAATCAAGAAAATATTTCATTGTGTTTTCCTCCTATTTCTTAATTTATCTTTTCAAACAATAATCTGTATGGGCTGTCTTTTCTGTAGAAGGCGATTGGTAATCCGATTGGAGAATCAATCTCTCCTTCACCGGACGGAATTTCTTTATTGGTGAAGAACTGAATCCATTCACCTTTTGGTAGATAATACTTATGCATTGTCTCATTCGGTCTTAATACAGGCGATACGACGATATCACTTCCGAACATGAATTCTTTTTTGTTCACGTAGGCCTCTTTCTCATCATAGTGGAAGAAGAGAGGACGGATCATCGGAGTGTGATTTCTGTAATATTCTTCGTATACCGCTTCTCTGTATTCCTTTAAGGCGACAAAGTATCTTGTGTTGTTGATGAATTCATCATATGTATCTTTGTCATCATATTGAACATTGTTCTTTGGCTGATTGCCTTCATGTGTTCTGAAGACGGGCGTAAAGACATTCATCTCGGACCAACGGTTGAAGAGTTCTGCATTTCTCTTCATAGGATATAGGGCAGTGATTGTCGTATATCCCCCGATATCGGAGTGGATGACACCAGCACCAGAGCACGCTAATGAGATAGTGGCTGGGATAACGGATCCTAAACCGTATTCATCCGAGAAGTCGACATGCTGATCACCATTCCACATGGAGTTGGTGTATTGGAAGGTGTGTCCATAGGCAGCTCTTGAGAAGAAGAAACATTCATCTTCCTTTCTGCATTCTTTGACAGCATCGTAATTGCACTTTGCCCACATAGTTGGCCAACGGTTATGAAGTTTTTCGCTTTCTCCACCATAGCAGACGGAATCAGTAGGCAAGTATTCACCGAAGTCTGCCATCCATCCGGAAAGTCCATATTCGATCATGTTCTTCTTAATGATATCGATATACCATCTCTTTGCAGAAGGATTGGTCAAGTCCACGATACCGGCATTGAATGTGGTGGACTTGATGTGATAGACCGAGCCATCCTTATGACGGATCAGGAATCCTTTCTTCTTTGCTTCCAGATATTGAGGTCCGCCCTCTTTTAGGAATGTGTTGATATATCCTAAGAATCTTACCCCTTCTGAATTCAGTTTCCTTATGATCTCTTTTAGATTAGGATAGAGTTTCTCATCCGCTTCCCAGTTCCAGAAAACCTGATATCCGAAGCTGGTCACAACATTTCCACACCAATCCTGACACCAGATTCCGGCTATCTTCAATCCTTTTTTCTTTGCTTCTTCGTATTTCTTCAAAAGGATTTCACTTCCGCCTTGTATGGCAAGTATGACACCATCATTTACCCAGGAAGGAACTTTTGGCTGGAAACCGATTAATTTTGATACTTCTTGTGATAGTTCCAAAAGGGAATCAGCACATAGCAAGGAAATAGACTGAGGCACCTGTCTGAATTTGATGAGGAGTTCATCTTTCTTAAAGGATAAGAATCCGTATGTATCTTCATGGCAATAGAATGCATATCCTTTGGAAGAGAAGAAAGAAGGCGTTGAACAATAGGTCTGATGGTCTTTATAGGGAGCCTGATAGTCAGGATCTGGACCATGCAGTCTTTCACTGATCTGTTTCTTTACAATCTTCATGACTTGCTGGTGCTCACTGACCCAAATCGGAACGTCTTTTCCTTTTAGGTCTAATGTTGAGTACTGTTCACCACAGCCATAGATATGTTCATCTTCAAATGTCTTGAAACGGAGGGTGAAACGATTGTATCCAGGATCGACATGGAAATGGAATTTGATCCAGGGATCCTTGTCTACAATGATCTCAGCCTGTACTTTTCCATCGGTGAAGATGTACCGGTTTCCATCCTGGAAAGAGAAAGTCAGCTTTCTTCTATCGACAATATGATCCTTTGTAGTGAAAGAACCACGTTTCATCTTGTACTTTGCTTTACCCTTGCCAATGGTAAGATAACATTCTCCATTCGTCAGTTGGTCTAAGAAGTACTGATACATTTCTTCTTTGTTCATATGGGCATCCTTCCTCATCGCTTTATCAATTAATTAAGTGACTTAAAAAATTATAGAATGAAAAGGAAACAAAGGCAATATATTTTTGTAAATGTTATATAGGATAAGAATGCAACAAAATTGAGATTAGTCTGTGTTTTAGGCAAAAAATAGGAAAAATAAGAATTATTGCTGTTTTTTGCGCCTTTTGTAATCTGACGTTTAAAGCGAAGAATACGCCAATACAAAGATTTGCATTGGCGTATGTTCTATTGATGGTGACGCATTCTGCCTTGTATTCAAACTTTTATTTGAATGTCTTTGGTTGTTATTTGTACCGGTTTACTTTCACCATAGAATATGAAATGTTCTTTTCATTCGTTTCTATTGGACCAGTATTGTAATTTGATTCAAAAGCAACTTTAAAATCAATATGTGCAACATTTCAATTTATTTTGTTTCACATTTCTATGTATAGGCTAAATTCTAATAACAACAATAGATAATTTTGGAATATAAAAATTTACTTTGTCTATGATGTTACTTATGTTTATTCAAACAATAAAAAATCTGATACCGGAGTACCAGAGGTTATGATTGAAATGGTGACCCTGAAGAGATTCGAACTCTTGACCCTCTGATTCGAAGTCAGGTACTCTATCCAGCTGAGCTACAGGGCCACGTGACTATTATTATCTCATTTTCATCTATGATTTTGAACATAATTTTTGATTCTGCATTATATGATGAATGGAATAATATTTCTTAGTTTTTATGTTATCTATATAGGATATTGAGTAATGTTGATGAATAATGCCTGTGATAGTCGTGTAACAAAAATGAAATTATGTAACATTTCTTTCTATAGTGTTGAAAGTTGAACAAAGTTCGGTAAAATAATTTTGTATGAAAAAGGAGAATGCATACATGAATATCAAAAAGGTAGTAGTTGCTGGTGGTGGTGTTTTGGGTAGCCAGATTGCTTTCCAAGCCGCTTACTGGGGATTTGATGTCACCATTTGGCTCAGAAGTGAAGGAAGCATCAAGCGCACACAGCCTAAGATCGACCATCTTAAAGAGACCTATTTGGCTGACATTGAGAAGATGAAAACGGCCGTTAAGGATTCTGCTGATTGGTGCCGTGGCTTTGCTGAAGGCGATGCTTTTGATGCGGATAAGGCAGTGGAAAGAACATTGGCTGCCTATAACAACCTCAAACTAGAGTTGGATATGAAGAAGGCGGTTGAGGATGCTGACCTTGTCATCGAATCCATGGCTGAAGATGCCGATGCAAAGATCTCTTTCTATAAGGCTCTTGCTCCTCTTCTTCCAGAAAAGACCATCTTAGTCACCAATTCATCCACCCTTCTCCCTTCTCAGTTTGCAAAGTATACCGGTAGACCTAGTAAATACCTTTCCCTCCATTTTGCCAATACCATTTGGAAGAACAATACAGCTGAGGTCATGGTTCAGGGACAGACAGACCGCAAGTACTTCGATGAGGTCACTGAATTCGCCAATGCAATCCATATGATTGCTCTTCCTGTCTTAAAGGAGAAGAGTGGATATCTTCTCAACTCTATGTTGGTTCCTTTCCTCTTATCCGGCCTTGATTTATATGCAAATGGTGTTTCTGATCCTCAAAGCATCGACCTTGCTTGGACAAAGGGAACCGGTGCACCGAAGGGACCTTTCCAGATCTTTGATACGGTCGGTCTTAACACCGCATACAACATTGTCATGCAGTATCAGAAAGTTCCTGGATTATTCACTCCTCTTCTTAGAAAGATGATGATGCCATACAATTTCAAAGCGATGGCTAAGATCTTGAAAGAGTACATCGATGCCGGTAAGTTAGGCATGTCCGCAGGCGAAGGATTCTATAAGTACAAATAAACGAATAAAGGAGTGGCGTGCGCCACTCCTTTTTAAACATATGTTTATATATACAACAAAGTATATCTATATTTATCAATATTATTCAGCGACAGGGGCTGCAAGTCTTAATAAGGATTTGAATATCTGCTCCTCGGTGACTGTTTCGTTTTCTAGTACACTGAAATAAAGAGTAGATGCAAAGGCACCGGCGAAGAAATAAGCTGAAATCTTAGGATCAGCACGGGAAGTGAGGAAATGATCGTATTTCTTATCCAATTCCTCAAGAACCTCCTTGATGAACTTGGTGATATTCCAATAGAGACTCTTTGACTGATCCGCTTTGATCATCTTATCAATAGGAAGATTGCTTTCGTAGAAGGCGTGTACGACCTTCTCTAGGCAGGTGCGGAAGAATATCTTCTTCAATGCGTGGACATAATGATCAAGATAAGGCTGTATCTTCTTCATCAATTCTGTTCTATAGCGTGTGAATAGGAAATTCAAAAGCTCATTCTTATCTTGAAAGTTATTGTAGAACGTATTCTTGGAAATCATTGCTTTGTCTGTGATGTCCTTTACGGATAATTCATCATAGTTCTTTTCTTGAAGCAGTTCCTCTAATGCGTTAGCTAAATCTCTTTTTGTTCTTCTGATTCTTGCGTCTTCTTTTTGACAATTTTCGACAGTGGATGACATTTTGTTTAACCTTTCTATCCGAAGCAGAATTCTTTGAAAAAATATTGAACTTTTCTCTTGATATTTTACTCGTACACAATTATTATAACATGCGTTGAGTTATTGGACAAGTGTATCAATAACTCGAATGGAGGAAAAATTACAATGGAACATGTCATTGAAATTAAAAATCTAACAAAAGACTATGGACAAGGACGTGGTGTCTTTGATGTTTCCTTCTTTGTTGACAAAGGAGAGGTCTTCGGCTTCTTAGGTCCGAATGGCGCTGGAAAATCAACGACGATCCGTCATTTGATGGGCTTCTCTGTTCCGGATAAAGGCGAAACCTTGATCAAGGGTGTGAATTCCTTGAAAGAGAGAGATGTGATTATGCAGGGTGTCTCTTATATCCCTGGTGAAATATCATTGCCTGAGAATTTGAAAGGCAAGGAAGTCATTGAGGAGCAGATGAAGCTCAAAGGCGTGACGAATACGACATTTCTCGATTGGCTGAAAGAGACATTCGAATTGGATGACTCCTTATATTGTAAGGAAATGTCATTGGGTATGAAGAGAAAGATGGCAATTGTCTGCGCCTTCATGAATGATCCCGATGTCATCATCATGGACGAACCTTCCTCTGGCTTGGATCCTGAGATGCAGGAAAAGTTCGTCGAATTGATCCGACTAGAGAAGAATAGAGGAAAGACAATTCTCCTTTCATCCCATATCTTCTCGGAGGTCGATGCCTGTTGCGACAGAATCGCGGTCATCAAGGATGGAAAGATTGTCTCGCTCTTCATCGCAAACGAATTGAAGCATAAGACAATCAAAACTTATCATGTCACCTATCCAAATGTAGATAGAAAAAATGAAGTGAAAGAGTTATTCGTCAATAGCGGATATCAGGTCGATGATTCGACAGTGGATGAGAAGCGTATCACAATCCATGTGTCTGAAGATAAGCTTCATGACTTCTTGACAATGCTTCCAAAGGACTTCACCGACTTCTCAGAGAAGAAAGAAACATTGGAAGACTACTTCATGTCCTTCTATAAGGAAGACAGAGAATACGGAGGAATCAAATGATGAGCGAAAACGAAAAGACAGTCATCTATGTTGACCATGTCACAAAAGACTATGGTCAAGGCAGAGGAGACTTCGATATCACTCTTGATATCAAACAGGGTGAAACAATGGGTATCGTCGGTGAGAACGGTGCAGGTAAGACAACATTGATCCGACAGATGATGGGATTCATCAAGCCCGACAAAGGCCATATCAATATCTATAACCTTGATGCCTACAAGGATAGCGCCAATACGAAACAGTATATCGGATACATTCCTGGTGAAATCAATTTCCCAGATGTAAAGACAGGTACTGAATTCCTACATTCCTATGGAGAAAGCTTAGGAATGAAGAAAGAAAACTTCGCCTACGCTGATGAAATCATCAAGAGAATGCAGCTCGATATCCGCGCCTATCCTAGAAGAATGAGTAAAGGTATGAAGCAGAAGACGGCCATTGTCTCAGCCTTCATGCTCAAAGCACCTATCATCATCATGGATGAGCCGACAACCGGTCTTGATCCTCTGATGAGAGATGAGCTTCTCACTCTTGTAGAGGAACAAAAACAAAGAGGTGCGACAATGTTCATCTCCTCTAACACGATTGAGGAATTGGAACGTGTCTGTGATCGTGTCGCTTTGATCTCACAGGGCCATATCGTCGATATCGCCAATGTGAAAGACATCAAGAATCGATACTTCCGTGATTTCAAAATTGAATTCAACAATGAAGAACAGTATGTCAATTTCCTCAAAGGAAGAGATGACATCATCCGTGTTCAGCCCGAATTCAATCAGGTCACCTTGCGTGTCGATAGAAAATGTGTTGATCTTCTTCTTGATGATCTCAGCAAGATGGATGTCAAATACATATCTGAAGTCAAATACAATCTTGCGAATTACTTCAATGATATTCGCAAGTCCAAGAAAGGGGTGTAACTATGTTAACTAGAGATGATTTGCTTCTTGAAGGAGTTGAACTTCCAAAAGAAGATAAAAAGATCGAGATGGCTCTTCCGCCATCCTTGAATGGTCAGTCTAAGACCGGAAAAGAGCATAAGAGAATCTTCTCACCAGCTTTGTTCAAAGAGTCTTTACGTTCGAATCGTGTCGGTTTGACTGTTGTTTCCATCGCCAACGCTCTCATCATGGTCATCATCATCATCATCCTTTCCACATTGAACATCAATTCCACAAGCGATGCCTTGAAGGATCTATTCAGCAACGCGGATACTGAGACGACCATCAAGACCGGTGCAATCTCCTTCTACTCCACATTCAGCAATTCCGCTGATGCCTACCTCACCTTCGAAGATTCTAAGAGCACATTGGTCACAACGACTGAATCTGCAATCAATATGGTCAGCGATTCTGACACACAGAATCAGATCAAATCAGCTAAGCTCATTTATGATGCAACTTACCGCCTTTCTTCTGGAACTGAGGATGAAAAGAATGCCTCTGCCAAAACAACGACAATGACTGCTGTTCAGGCTATCTTGAACAACGATAATACGAAGACAGAGGATGAGAAGAAGGTTGCCTTAAAAGCTATCTCCTACTACTTCGATATCTATGCCAATGATAAGTCTGCTTCGACTGAAACCATTTTGAAACAGGCCATCCCGCTTACGATCACAGATGTCATCAGCGAACAACAATCTCTTGATGATGATAAGAAAGCGGAAGTCAAGACAATCTACCAGAATGCCTTCAATCGTGTCTTTGACAATAAGGAAGATAAGACAAAGGTTTCCTTCGAGACTTCCCTCGATGTCATGAAGACTCTTGCTACTGGAATTCAGACTGATTTTGTCAATAATGCTGTTGATCTTCTTCTCGCTAAGTACAATGAAAATCAGGACGCTTATTTTGCTGATTCTAGCATTGAGAAGAATACTCTCTCCACTGCGATTCAGGACTATGTTCTTTCTACCGTGAAGGAATTCGCTTACTATCAGTATCTCCCAGATTTCACTGTCGAATATGTCACTAGCGATAGAGGATATCCTGTCCGTTATGTCTCTACTGGCAAATATGCCGATAACGGAAATGAGATCATGCAGGAGATTGAAATCAAATCCTATAATCCTACTCTCTATACCAAGGTGAAAGGTGACATGGGTGCTAAAGCCAATATGCTTGAGAAGATGCACAAAGATGTCATTACCGGTGAAGGCTATACAGATAAAGAAATCGAAGATGCCAAGAAAGAGGCCGATGAGAATCTCGAGACGGTCGAGACTGAACTCGCTTCCTTCATGAAGGATTTCCTCACTGTCGATAAGGATAATAAGAATGACTATTATGATGGCACTTCCATCAATCAGGAAAATCTTGCGAAACGCGTCTCCAATATTGTCACTAGCATGGCTGAAACACAGCTCATCGATAAATACAACGAGTCACATGATGTCAAGATTTCCTCCGTTGAAGAGATCACAAAACAGAATTACAGCATGTCCGGTGCTGAGATGCTCAACACAGTCAGCGGATATGTAGATAGCGGTATTGCTTCTTACAAGAGTTATCTTACCTCTTGCAAGAACAAAGGCTATTCCGATATGGATAGCTTGATGGTTGCCACTGTCAAAGGTAGCACTGGTGTCATGAGTCAGCTTCCTGGCAAAGTCAGTGATTCTTTGACTGAGATGGGCAACATGAATACCTATGGTATTATGGTCGGTGTTGTCGGCTTTGGTATCGCGGCATTGTTGATCCCGATGGTCTATACGATCATGACGGCCAACAATCTTGTTGCAAACAAAGTCGAGACTGGTTCTCTTGCCTTCACTCTTTCCACTCCTATCCGTCGTATCTCCTTCGTCTTCACAGAAGCTTGCTACCTCATCTTCACCGAACTTGTCATGGGTGCCGCTTTGACTATTGTCTCTGTCATTACTCAGATGCTCGGTGTTGCATGCGGTGGAACCGACTTGCTTACATCCTTGCCGATACACGATATCTGCTTCTATGCCTTAGGCAACTTCTGTGTCACACTTGCTGTCTCTGGTATCTGCTTCTTCGCATCCTGCTTCTTCAACAAGTCTTCTCAGGCTATTGCCTGCGGCGGCGGTATCACTATTGCATTCTTCATCTTCTCCATCCTCGGTCTATTCGGAACTCCGGCTATTCCTGGAACAGTCAGAATCGAAGCTATGAATTACTTCAACTACTTCACAATCGATTCTCTCTTCGATGCTATGGCTGTCATGAACAACGATTGGCTCACCTATGGATTGAAGCTGATGGGTCTTGTCATTATCACACTTGCTACCTATGTTGTCGGTATGGGAAGATTCACCAAGAAGGATTTACCACTCTAAATTCTATCGATATGACGGAAGCGGACAAAACCGCTTCCGTTTTTCTTTGCTCACTAAAACCGCCTTCTCATTCTTTCGAACATGGATATATATCTTCTTGAGGACACAACATGATCGATAACACGAAGAAGACGTTTTCCGATATGAGAGTACTTGAGGAGGCACTAAAAGATATTTCGTTTCTAGAGGAGATATTGCGGATATTTCTATTTGATGAATCCATAACACTTATAAAATGTGAAGAAGATAAACTGATTTCAGTTGAAGAGAACATTGTATTTTCCTATGACTTTGTTGCTTTTGGAAAAGAAAAAGGCATCTATGGAATCTGTTTGCTTGATCATTATGATGATGAGATGAGAAATGATTTTCTTTTCCTTCATAGTTTATTGAGAAATACATATGACAAAGAGAATTTTAGGAATGATATTTATACGTTATGTCTTTGCAAAACAGAAGAAGATAACAGACAGCCTTACTACATTCCAGAGATAGATTTGGTTGAGATGTTTGGCAAATATGATTTCATCGATAAAGGAATTCGTTTCTTTCTGTTTCAGAAGATGGATAGGCCTACCTCGATGTTAGAATCTGTATTGAATGACTTCGCCTGCAAAGAAATATCAAAGATTCAAAATAATTTCATACGTGAAAAATTAGAATGGACGCTTTGGGAGATGAAAAACAGCAAGTAGAGGACAAATAACGATTTGAAATCAAGGCTTGAATTGGATTATATACCAACGCATTCATTCGCTTTATCATTCAAAAATTAGTTTATGAAAGCGCTTCCATTGAAATGCGATTAACTCTCATTTTCGATATACTTAATTGAAAGAGAGATTACATCATGAAATCACGTAAGTCTAGACGATTGAGTGTTGTGGCTTTAGCCATTGTTTCTTTGTTGGCTGTTGGTTGCTCAAAGGATGATTCTTCTGTTTCTTCTTCTTCTTCTTCTTCTTCTTCATTTAACACTGAAAACAGTGCAACATCCGAAACAAAGAAGGAAGTCGTTCTGAATGTTTCGGACGCTGTTGACATCGCTAAGCTCGGTGAGGAAAAAGAGTACACGGTCCGTGGAGAAATCAAATCCTTCCAAAGCTATTATTATGGTCAGCTCACTTTGACCGATGGAACGAATGATCTTCCTGTCTATGGCTGCTATGCTCTTGCTGCTGATGGTTCCCAGATCTATTTCGATGACATGGAATATATTCCGGTCGTTGGAGATACCATCACTGTCAAAGGTGTTTTGAAGACTTATAAGGGTGAAGCTGAATTAGGAAAGTCCGTCATTGAGAAGATTGAACAGGCTGAGCGTAAACCGGTTGATACGACTGGATACACTGAGATGTCCATTAAGGATATGAGAAGTGCAGCAGTCGGAACTAAGGTTAAGATCTCCGGTGTTGTCGCTAAGAAAACACATACTCAGAAGATGAACTACAATGGCTTCCTCATCGTTGATGAGACAGGTTCCACATTCGTATATGGAGGTGCAACCACTGTCCAGGTCAAGGAAGGAAATCTTGTCACAGTCATTGGCGAAGTCGATCATTTCATTGCATCCAGTGAAGTCTCTGCCGCTGAGAAGATTGGTTATCAGGGCGCCATCCAGGTTAGTAATGTCTCCTTGGTTTCCAATGATAATGAGAAACATGAATTCTCCAAAGAAGGCATCAAAGATACTACTGTCAAGAGCATTCTCGATGTCGATGTCAAGGATGAGAACATCACCGGAAACATTTATCACGTCAATGCCATTATCAACAAGTCTGAAACAGATAGTATCTTAAACTATTATATTGATGACTTGGATAACAAGACTGGTTCTTATGTCTATACTGCCAACAACAATTCTGACTTCTCCTATCTTGAGGAATATGTCGGCAAGGTTGTTGACCTCTATGTCTCTCCTATTAACTGCAAGTCTACGTCTACCGGTGCTATCTATCGTTTCGTCCCTGTTTCTATCACCGCATTGGATGATTATGAATTCGATATGAATCTTGCTCCGAAGTTTGTCATGGATTACATTGCCTTGCCTCAGTTTGAGACAACATATGCCGGCGATCCGAATATGGAAGTTGTCACTTCCTACTCTTCTGATCTCGTTCATATGAGTGAAGTCAAAGTCAGCTACACTTCTTCTAATACCGACTTAGCTTATTTCGAAGAGAAGGATGGAAAGACCTATTTCCATATCAATAAGGTTGCTGATACGACTTCCAATATTGTCATCGTTGCAAAGTATGGTGATGTCTCTGTCAGTGAATCTGTCACAGTAAAATATGAAAATGTCGCTGATGGTGCTATCTCAGTCAAGGATGCTATCGATACTGAAGTCGGTACTGAAATAAAGGTCCGTGGCATTGTTGCCGCTAAGACCACTGCTAAGATTGGTGTCTATCTTATCGATGAGACTGGCGTCATGTCTTGCTTGTTATCAGGCGATAAAGAACTTGACAAATTGAACAATGGTGATGAGGTTGTTCTCTCTGGAAAGAGAAATGTCTTCAAAGAACATCAGATTATTCTTGATGGATCTACAGTCCTCGGTGTCCTTTCTACAGGAAACACCTATTCCACGGCTAGCTTTGAAGAAAAGACTATCCCTCAGATTGTTGAAGGATATACAGATGCTGATACAGCTAAGGTCTACAATACTTCTGCATATGTCTTTAAGAAAATGGGGCAATATCCTCAGATTTATTTCTACGAAAATGAAGCTGCTTCAACAAGCGAAGAAAGTATTTCATTAGTTATGTTTACGAGCAACAGCTCTCATTATGCATTCTTAGAAGAATTTGTCGGAAAACAGGTTACGATGGAAGTTGCCGTTGTCAATTGGAACAACAAGGTCAAATGCTGTCCTATCTCATTAAGTGATGGAACAAAGACTATTGTCAATCCTGTTCATTAATCCTAATCGTTGAAAATTAGCCATCATCTGTAACAAGGTGATGGCTTTTCAGTTACAGAAAAAGCTAGCTCGAAAGCTAGCTTTTATTGGTTAATGAATGTGTTAAGAATTTTACTCAGCGGTTTTGATTGTTGCTGCTGTATAGGCGGAAGTGTCGACGGTCGGGAACTTGACATCACTTCCTTTGAGGAACTCAAACTTGAGACCAAAGGAAACGGTTCCGTTATATGTCATTTTATAACCATAACCATAAACATCTGTGGTACCAGTTTCAATCGTCATGGATAGACCTAAGGAAGCGTCAATACCGAAGGAGACAAATCCAGATTCATTGAAGATGAGAGCATAGTTGAAGGCGGAGTCAGCACTGTAGTTGTAATTGTAAGAAGAGGTTGGGATGATAGATTCAGAAGTATCGCTATCGTCATCCTTCTTCTTGTTGAGTTCGGTTGCGGAAATCTTTCCACTATAGGAATAACCGGCCTTACCATGATCTTTGAATTCACCATCATCCGGTAAAGATTCATAGAATTCTTCATAATTCTCATCGAACTTCTCTGCGTCTGTGCTATCGACAATAGGGAAACTTTCGTCCTTTAAGTTAAGAGCAAATTTTGCTTTTCCACTTGCTGGAAGCAGAGCGGAATTTGTGCCTAAGAGAGTGGAGACAAGAGAGTAGACCTGTTTATTGGATAAGTCAAGATAGAGATTGTTTTCAAGGAGATTGGCAGAGACTGCATAATCGCCTTTGAATTCCATATTGGTGGAAGGAGCAATGGAAGCATCAGCGACGGCTGTAGGCATTGTGATCTGATTGTTGTAGGTGGTGTTATAGTTTCCAGTGACATTGATGGAAGCGGAAAGGGTTGCAGTCAAATCATTTGCCTTTGTACCGGTTAAGCCTTTGATGCCGAAGTTGAATGTGCCATTCTTGGCTTCAACCTTAGAAGAGATTGTAGCGATAGACTGATTTGCGACTGTGAGAGAACCATCAAGTGTTTCACTGAAATGAGCATCTTTGACGGAGAAACCGAATGCATCGGATTCATCTTTGGAATCGACTTCGCTCTTTACGGCAGCCTTAAGCTTTTCTTTTCCGACTGTTCTATCGATAGCGGTTCCGTTGTTTGGAAGCTTGGTTTCGTTTCCTGCATTTCCACCGCAAGATGTGATCAGAAGCGGAAGAAATAATAATGAGATTAAACTTTTCTTTTTCATAGGATTGTCCTCCTGTTCCTACATAGTAAATTATAATTCGAAGAATAGAAAAAGTCAAAAAAGAAGGCTTCTAGAACACTTCTTATACATATGTTGTTATCTTTATCCACTTTTATTAAACAAAATAGGATTTATTGTCGAATGTTCGACAATATTTGTGTCTTACTACTTTAAGAAAACTTTAAAGTTGTTTTATTGAAACGCTAAAGAAGCGCTAAAGGAGTCGAACTTTGTCATTTGTTGATTCTTCCATTTATTATGGTAAGGATTTCATCATTATCAATGCCTAAGGATTTTAGATAATCTATCTGCTTAATTATTGTATTTTCGGCTATTTTCTTCTTGATGATCTTGATCTGCTCTTCGCTCATTTCGCTGACATAGAAGCCTTTTCCAGGAAAGGAGTATACAAAGCCATCCTGTTCTAAATCTTCGTATGCTTTTTTGACGGTGATAACAGAAACATTCAGGTCACATGCTAGTTGTCTTATGGATGGTAGAAGAGTGTTCTGCTCGACTTTTCCATTCAGTATCTCGGTTTTGATGCTTTCCTCTATCTGTCTGTATATTGGAAGATCTGATGTAGGTGTGATTAGTATATCCATATCAGATATCCTTCTTTTCTATTTCGTCTACGCTTACTTGATATGTGAATAGATTCAGTAAGACAAAACATAATAATCCGACTAACAGATAGAGAATCTGATATAGGATATTTCCTCCGAAATCGAGTGCTTCACCAACGGTAGGAAGATACGCTAACACGATTCCAAAGAAGGAAAAGCAGGCAAAGGAAATAAAGATAGGAACGAGTGTGGCAAGATATCTTTTTGGCGCAGTTTTGATATAAAGCGGCCAGAGGCAAAGGTTATAGATTCCATAGCAGAGGAAGGAACAGCCATATATTGAGAAGATGCTGTCAAGTCCGGGAATCGCTAGCATCATATCCGTGGAAAACAGAAATTGTTTTAATACGAGAATGGGTAGCGAAAAGAGCATGAATGTGACTTCAAAGAAGATAGTCATGAATAGTTTTGATTTGATGTATTCCTTCTTTGAGATAGGAACGAGTGAAGAGAAGGTCATATCGTTGTTCTCGCTGATACATGCGACATAACTGTTGATGCTGATTGTAAGGGGAAGAAAGAAAGTTATAGTAGCAGGATAAGTCGGAAGCAAAAGGAGGAAAACAGCTAAGTATCCAAAATAGAAGACAGGATTCAAAAGAAGGAATTCTTTTTTCAACAGTGCTTTCATCTTTGTTTTCCCCTTTCCGTTAGAATCATAATCTGTTCAATTGTCGGTTTAGAAATATTGACAGATGATGGTAACTTATCTTCATCAGTTTTCTTTATCAAGGCTTCAAAGGAATAGGGAGTCTCTTTGATGCCGATGATTATGTCATCCGGTATCTGTTCTCCGATTGCTTTTGAAGTGATGATCAATCGATAATTATCAACAAAGGCATCCTTCTCATCGGAGAGGATGATCTTTCCGTTCTTGATATAGGTGATATAATCGGCAACTGCTTCCAAATCTGAGATGATCTGTGTAGAGAAGATGATGCTATGCTCCCCATCTTTGATATAGTTCTGAAATTCACTGAGCACCTCATCTCTGGAAAAAGGATCCAATCCGGATGTCGGTTCATCGAGAATGAGAAGCTTAGCATGATGGGACATAGCTAAAGATAAAAGAAACTTTGTCTTCATACCATTGGATAATTCCTTGAATTTCTTCTTCTCATCTAAGGAGAAGCGTTGAATCAATGAATCATATTTTTCATCATCGAAATGATGATAGAAGGGTGCAATTGCTTTTTTGATTGTGCAAAGCTTGAAGTTGGAATAGATATCCAATCCACCAAGCATCAATGAGACATCCTGTTTCAGTTCGGATTCATTTGTGTCTTCAAGCTTTTTTCCGAACAAAGTGATTTCACCGGAATCAAAATGAATCAGTTTGTATATAGACTTGATCGTTGTAGTCTTTCCGGCTCCATTCTTTCCGATGAAACCCATGATATATCCGGGCTCAAGAGAAAATGACACATCCTGAAGGGTAAAGTTAGGATAGAACTTACAAAGATTCTTTACAGTTAGAATTGCCATAGTGTGCCTCCGTATATATTCAGTATATACAGTTATTGTATGTTGTCAATTCTTTTCTTTTCCTATTTTGTCTTTCTCTTTGTCAAGTTTCCTTTGCTCTTTATCTTTAAAAGTTTTATAGTTTATATATAGCGAAGAAATGAGGACCGTTATGGACGATAATATTGTTTTCGGAAAAATACCTGTCAAAAATGCAATTGTAGGAAACAGAAAGCCTGTTCGTGTCTTTTTGAATGTGAATCATCCAGATCCAGAAATACTATCTCTTGCCAGAAAGAATTCACTTCCAGTCAAGATGATCTCGGCTGAGGAATTGAATCACCTCTCTAACAACAAGAATCATCAGGGCGTAGTGTGTTCGATGCCTGAATTCCATTTTACGGAGTTGTATGATCTTCTTTCTCTTGTAAAGGATAAGAAGGATTCCACCATCATAATGTTAGATGGAATCGAGGATCCTGTTAATTTTGGTTCTATCATTCGTACATCCACAGGATTCAATGTGGATGGCATCATCATCGGAAAGAATAGACAGGTTCAAGTCACAGGAACTGTTTCTAAAGTTGCAACGGGTGGAGAGGAAATCATTCCGATTGTTCAAGTGACGAATCTTTCTCAGACTCTCGAAAAACTGAAGAAAGAAGGATATTGGGTTGTCGCCTCAGCCGGTGAGGGCAAGGATGTCTATGACGAGATAGATTATTCTGGAAAGATTGTTCTTGTTATCGGCAGCGAAGGCTTCGGTGTCTCGAAGCTTGTTCGTGAACATTCTGATTTTATCGCATCTATTCCTCTAGAAGGAAAAGTGAAAGCATTAAACGCAAGCATAGCTTGTGCTGTCTTTGTCGCCCAGATCGATTCCTATCGTAGAAAAAAGCGCAAATAGTCTATTGTATTCATAGTGTCATTCATCTACTGCACTGAAATATATCCAGAGAAAGAAAGCAAATATGCTTTTTATGTTTTCTATGGATTTGGAGGTGCGTAACAATGAAACACGCTAGTCGAGTCTATGAAAATCGTATGTTGCGGGACGAGATGAAGCTGGCTTTCGACAAGGAAGCCGGCAAGTTGGTGACGACAGAAGTCGAATTTCCAAATCTGGGATACGAGTTTGAAGCCTATTCTTTGTCGGAACTTGCAATGATTGCAAAAACGGATGATGTGGCAAGTGATGAATTTATGAGACGCGTTGAACCTTCTTTACGACACTACGTCAAGTATGTCTGTGATGTAAGGACATTTTTGGACTATAACGCTGTTTACACAACTTTGATAAGGGCCGCCAACAAAGTCATCGATATCTATGTCGACTCCTTTGGAACACCTGTTGAAAACCTTCTGAGAAAGAACTTTCAGTCGTATTTCAATTGGTTTGTCAAAAATGAGGGAGTTAGGTATCATCGTGAATTAGCAGCGCTAGGAAAGAAGGTCTGTGTCTCAGAAATCACCTTCTTTGATAGTGTTGCGGAAGGAGAAGATGTGACTGCAACCATTGTGGACAAGGTGGATTTTGAACGCTTCATGGAAACGTTGGACAAAGAGGATGTCGATGTTTTGATGATGTACTCTATGTCCTATTCTTATCGTGAGATTGCACAAATTATGGGTGTGTCCAGTTCTACAATTGCATACCGAATCAATACTCTTTTGAAGAAATTCAAGAAGATGAGGGAGAAGAAGTGATTGTATATTTCTGATTTTGATATAATCTATAGGTGAATGAACCGCACTGCTATAACTATTATTGTTCCTGTCTATCACAAAAGCGAATTCCTCAAGGAATGTCTTACTTCTCTAAGAGAACAGGAATTTTCATTGCCCTATCAAGTTGTGATGATCGATTGTTCAGCTGAGGAAAGCTGTCGCAATCTTGCTAAGTCCTTTGAAAGAATGGACAATCGGTTTTTCTATTATCGTTGGGATGTGAATCAAGGTCCTGGCTATTCTAGAAACCTTGGAATCTTTCACTCTGCTGGTGAATATATCTCTTTTGTTGATGGTGATGATGTTGTAAAACACAATTACCTTTCAGAGCTTTATGAGAAAGCAAAGAAGACGGATGCGGATGTTGTCACTTGTGGATACTATCTCTTTGATGGGAAGAAGAGCTTTCCGGGATATTCCCGTGTGAGAAAGACAACAGATGGAAAGACAGTCCTAAAGAGAATCTATAAGAGTCCTCGTGGTAAGTTTCGTACTTTCTGTTGGGGAAGACTGTATAAGAAGAGTCTTCTCCTTGAAAACAGAATCTTCTTCCCGTCTGATTTGATACAGTATGAGGACTGGCTCTTCGTGAATGCTGTCCTGATTCATGCGAAAAAGGTAGTCTTTGTAAAGAAGATGCTATACGGATACCGTCAAAGATACGACTCCATCATGTCAGATTATCACGATAGGTTTGCATTTCATAAGATAGCAATAGAGAGGTCTATCTCTTATATCACATCAAAGGATGATGCATTTGCTAAGAAACTATTCACACATCTCTCCTTACTTGTCAGAATGCAGTTATACTATGACTTGAAAGGCATGAAACATAAGGAAAAGAAAGAAAAAATACAGGAAGTTGAAAAATTGTTTTACAAGAGGTGAGGTATGAAGAGAGAAATCTTTGAGAATCTAGCGAAAAAGCTCTATTTTCAGCGCAATGAGAATGCAATCAAATCAGATAACGGGAAAGCTCTTCTGATCGGCTCAAGCCGTAATTTTCCTAACGCCACATTGATTGCTAGCGAATGTGCGGTCTTATCGGGCAATGGATATAATGCAGTCTCTGTTCCAGATTCAGTTTATCCTGTTGTCTTTTCAAGAGTTTCTCCTTTGTGCATCCATCAAGAGATTCCTTGTTCAATGGATGATTTCCTTTTAGATGATTTCTCCTATCTTAAGAAATATGATTCCGTTCTTTTTGGAAATGGAGTCTCTGTTTCAGAGAAGAATTATCAGTTTTTGAAGGGATTGATTGAAGATGCAGAAAACAACTTGGTTTTAGATGCGAGTGCGCTAAGATTATTGTCAGAATATGGATCAGACATCCTGAAGTCAAAAAAGAAAGAATCAAAAATCTTATTGACTCCTCATTTAGGAGAGGCGGGTGCCTTACTACATGAAAACCTTCATTCCAAGGATCCCAATGACTATCTTCTGAAAGCAAAAGAATTCGCACAAAAATATGATGTCTCGATACTTTTGAAGAGTGTATCATCCATTCTAGTCCTTCCGGATGGAAACAGTTTCCGTTCCGATTACTCCCCTACGGTCTCTCTTGCAAAGGCAGGATCGGGTGATGGCCTCTCTGGATATATCACAGGTCTACTATCCTTCGCTATGAAATATGCGAGTTATCAAGACGCAATCCTTTTCGCAGATATGATGATTCATCTATCTATGTCGGAATTGGAAAAAATCAATTCACCATCTCTCTATTCGATTCTCTCATTACGAGAAGGAATGGAAATAGTGTTGAACCATTTGAAAAAAGAAGAATAGAAAAAACTCGGCAAGCTTTTGTCTAGTAGAGCTAGACATCAGCTCAGCCGAGTTTTTTTGTTACTTATCTATCTTGGAAAGATCAAACTTCTTGAGGTATTCCATCACGTTTTCGCTGACGTTCTTCAATGTGTCTCCATCCATCGGATTTGCGATGTCTGCTTTCTTAAGTAGACTGCGGAAAGGAAGGGTTCCACCAAGGCGGTCAAAAGCTAAATGTTTATCAAAGGCTTTCTTATGGTCCTTTTCAGACTCGGCAAAGAATTCAAGGGCGACAACCTGAGCGATGGTATAGTCGAGATAGTACAAGGGGTTTTCAAAGATGTGGTGCTGTCTTTCAAAATATCCGCCGGATTCCAAGAATGCGTTGTCTTCATATTGACGGTGTGGCAAGTATGTTCTTTCTAATTCACGGAAGTAAGCTTTTCTTTCCTTGTGTGTGAGTTCGGGATGTTCATAGACATAAGCTTGGAAGGCATCGACAATGCATCCATATGGGATGAATGTGATGGCATCACACAAATGCTGATAGAGATATTTGTCTGTATCCTCTTTGAAGAAGTATTTCATCCAAGGATAGGTTAGATATTCCATGGACATAGAATGCATTTCACAGCATTCCATGCCGGGATTTCTATAGGCGGGAACATCGGTTCCTTCGGCACCTAAGAAGCCCTGAAGAGAATGACCAAATTCATGGGTCAAGACATCAACATCTCCGCTCGTACCATTGAAATTGGAGAATATGAATGCAGTCTTAAAACTCGGTAAATAGTCCATATATCCGCCACCGGACTTTCCTGGCTTTGCAAGAAGGTCCATGCAGTGATGGTCAACCATGAAGTTGAAATATTTGCTTGCGACAGGGGAAAGCTCTTCGTACATTTTTCTAGCGGCTTGGATTAACTCATCCGGTGTTCCTTTTGGTGTCGGATTTCCGCTCTTGTAGAAGATGCTATAGTCATAATAGTGAATATCTTCATATCCGATTCTTTCCTTCTGTTCCTGGAAGATCTTTTCAGAGAGGGGAACGATGTTCTCAAGTATCTTCTTACGATAGACCTCGGCATCCTCTGGAGTCCAATCAAGTCTTCCCATTCTGTCATAGCCGAGATAAAGGAAGTTCTTATATCCTAATTTGTGTGCGATAGTGGTTCTGACCTTGACCATCTTGTCATAGATATCACCTATCTTCTCATCATTTTCGCTATAGAAGGCCCAGACAGCTTCGCTGGCTTCTTTTCTTGTTTCACGATCAGAGGAAGTGGTGAACTTTCCCATCTGAGCAAGACTGTATTTTTCACCTCGGAATTCAATCAAAGCGCTAGAGACGACATTGATGTAATCTCTGGTAAGTTTGTTCTCTTCCACCAAATCAGGAACGATTTCCTTCGAGAATGTCTTGTTGGAAAGCTCAACTTCATCAAAATAGAGTTGACCAAATGCTTCTACTAATTCTTTGCGGAATGGGGAATCAAAAAAGTCCTTGTCGAAACGATTGAAATGCTCGGAAATCTCAGGTGAAATGTTATCGATGAGCTCGGATAAATCTTTGTAATAGGGATCCTGTGTATTGATTGTATAGTGAATGTAGATTAATGAGAAGATTGTTCTGACATTGTCGGAAAGATTGAAGTATTCTCTGACTGTCTTTACAGCTTCCTCGCCGCTTTTGCTATCGACTAACTTCTTATCGAGAATATCGATTGCTTCGATAATCTCATCCTTATTCGGTCTTTCTACTTTGATCTCTTCGAGATTTTTGAAATTTGGGTCAAATTGCTGAATCATGTGTATGTCCTTTCTTTAACAATGATAGAGTTCTCTGAACTTCTTGTTCAGATAGTCGATGTAATCTTTAGCGGAGAAGTCCTCGCCGGTCAGATTCTTAATCCATTCTTTTGTGTCATATAGTGGGGCCGTGGCAAAGACATTGTCTTTCATCCAAGATAGGATCTCATCCATTTTCCCTTCTCTGACTTTCTCTTTCATGCCGATTTCTTTTTCCATCTTCTTAGAGTAGATGCAGTTTAAGGCATTACCCATGCTATAGGTTGGAAAATATCCAAAGCCAGAAGACCAATGGACATCCTGAAGGATACCGGATTTGTCATCGCTAACATCGATTCCAAGATATTCCTTGTAGAGTCTGTTCCATTCTTTGTTGAGGGAATCGAAGTCTGCTTTTCCTTCCATGATTTTCTTCTCTAGACGATATCTTATCAGGATATGAAGAGAGTAGGTTAGTTCATCGGCTTCGGTTCTCAATGGATTATCAAAGTCGATGTAGTTTGCACCTTCATATAAATCATCTTCGGTGACGTCAGACATTTCATCGTGGAAAATCTTTATGAATTCAGGATAGATTGCATGGATATATTCCTTGCTTCTTCCGATGACATTTTCGTAGAATCGAGAGACAGATTCATGCTTTGCCATACTGAGAGATCCTTCTCCGAGATGGTGAATGAAGACGTCTTCCTTTATGTTCTGACCGAATAAGGCATGACCGCCTTCATGGACGATGGAGAACATATTGGATAGGAAGTTATCTTCGAAATAATGTGTTGTGATTCGAACATCATTATAGGAGAACTGTTCCGTGAAAGGATGCTCTGTTGTGGATAAGGATCCGCGCTCGAAATCGAATCCGTTGAATCTCATCAAGAACTCAGAGAATTCAGCCTGTTTTCCAATCGGGACTCGTCTTCTTAAGAAGTCGTGTCTAGGCTGGTATGTTGCGTTTCTGACATCCTTGAGTAATGGAACCAATCCCTTTTCCAATTCGTCAAAGAATGGATCAAGATCTTTTGTGGTGAAACCATATTCATAGTCGGAGAGAAGAGTATCATAGAGATTGTCTTTGTTGTAGTTATCCTGTAACTCTACATATCTCTTTTCCAAATCGTAGATCTTTTCTAGTGTCTCTTTGAATAAGGAATAGTCGTTTTTCTCCTTAGCATCTATCCAGGTGATATAGGCGTTATTGAATAACTCAGTTCTTTCCTTGTCAAATTCTGGTGTGACATTCTTTTCCGATGTGATTTCTCTGTTCAAGAGAGTGACAAGTCTTTGATCGTAAGGATCAAGAGTATCGATCTCATCATCGAGTTTCGAAACTAAGTCTCTGAATTCCTTACTGGAACGGATGGAGAAGACTTTAGCGGAGAGATAGGATATATCTCTAGCATCATCAGCCATGCCTTTCATTGGGGCAGCAGTCTCCATATCGTAATTCAGAATCTGCATCATGTGGGTCAGGGATTCGCATTGTTTGAGCAAATCATATAGACGGTTGAGTTGTTCGTTCATTGTTGAATAGCCTTTCAGTTTGTACCTATCTTATATTTTTTTCTTTCTTTTCTCAAGATAAGGAAGAGCATATAATACTAATTATGAAGAAACTTAAGATTGATATGTTATCCCGTGCTACTAGTGTTCCTGCGCAAGGAGTGGGTAGTGTTTATATTGAATTGATGCGACTTCTTGAAAAATACGGCAAGGATGATTTTGATGTCCGTGAAAATGAGCTATCTTCTAAGATGGATATTTATCACATCCATTCCGTCAATTATCCCTTCTATCAGATGATGAATGATAAGAGGATAACAATCTGTTTTGTCCATTTTATGCCTGATACATTAGAAGGAAGCATCAAACTTCCTAAGTCAGCTTTTGATTTATTCAAGAAATATGTTGTCTCCTTTTATAAGAAAGCCAAGGAAATCGTTGTAGTGAATCCATCCTTCAAACAGGAACTTGTCCAATATGGATTGGATGAGAATAAGATTACATATATTCCTAATTTCGTATCCAAAAGCGAATATTTTGCCTTAGATGAAGACAAGAAAAAAGAAATCAGAAAGTGCTATAAACTTCCTGCTGATGCATTTGTCGTTCTTGGTGTAGGACAAGTTCAGACAAGAAAAGGAATCCTTGACTTCATAAAGATGAGTGAAGAGAATCCAGACATGTATTTTGTCTGGGCGGGTGGATTCTCGTTCAAGAATATGACAGATGGCTATCATGAATTGAAAAAGGAAATGAGTAAGAAGAGAAAGAATTTAATCTTCTTAGGAATTGTAGATAGAGACAAAATGAATGAAGTCTACAATATGGCTGATGTGTTTGTTCTTCCTTCCTATAACGAACTTTTCCCAATGGCACTATTAGAAAACTGTTCGGTAGGAAAGCCGTATATTGTACGAGATTTAGACTTGTACAAGGACATTCTTGTCGATGATTATATGAATGCAAAAGACGTTGAAGGCTTCAATATTCTTTTACGGAAACTGAAAGAAGATAAGTCGTTTTATGACTCTGGTGTTTCCATTTCTATGGAAATCACGACAAAATACAGTGAAGAGAATCTCTACAAGATGTGGAGAGATTATTATTGGAATATCTATAACAAATATCATAAAGAGCAGTAATTTTTTAGAAAGCGTATTACAATCTCTGAAATGAATTGTATGTAGTTCCTGATTTGCTTGAAGCTTTTATTGTGATTCTATTTTTCTGTTGCATGAAATCTAACGCAAATAATTGTATCCACTTGAGAGTATTTTTGATAAAATAACTCTTGATTTATTTAATAATTAAAGAGGTAAAGAAAATGTCAAAAGAAGTGTTCACTCTTGATTTCTACGGCAAGACACTCACTGTAGAAACCGGGGAAATCGCAAAACAGGCCGATGGCTCCGTCTTTGTCCGTTTCAATGATTCCGCCGTCTTATGTGCTGCTTGCGGTGCCCATCAGGCAAAACTTGGTCAGGATTTCTTCCCGTTGACCATCAACTATTTCGAACGTCAGTATGCTGCTGGTAAGATTCCGGGTTCTTTCTTAAGAAGAGAAGGAAGACAGTCTACCCGTGAAACTTTGATTTCCAGACTTATCGATAGACCGATTCGTCCGATGTTCCCTGAAGGATATGTCAATGAGACTCAGGTCACTTGTACAGTCATGTCCGCTGATCCGGATGCCTGCACAGATATGTCTGCTATGTTCGGTGCTTCCTTAGCACTTTGCATCTCCGATATTCCTTTCGAAGGACCTATCGCTGGTGTTCATGTTGGAAGAGTCAATGGCGAATTGATCATCGATCCTACTGTTGAACAGATGGCTCAGTCTGATATTGATCTTTCTGTTGCTGGTACCGAAACTGCTATCAACATGGTTGAAGCTGGTGCTAATGAAGTTAGTGAAGATGACATGCTTGAAGCTTTGATGTTCGGACATGAAGCTATCAAGAAGCTTTGCGCATTCGAAAAAGAAATTGTCAGCAAGGTCGGCAAGACAAAGAGACCGCTCAACATCTATCACATCGATGACGCGTTTGCTAATAAGTGCCGTAATTATGTTGCTCCTGGACAAAATGAGACAACTGAGAACAGAATCATCAAGGCTGTTTCCATCTTTGACAAATTAGAAAGACAGAATACAATCGATGCCTTAGAGAAAGAGGTTATCGATCTTGTTGATAAAGCTGATTTCCTCACTGGAGAGAAATATGAGACAATGCAGGCTCATGATCTTGCCGTCAATGAAGCAAAGGAAGTCCTTGAAGTTGTTGTCCGCAACGAAGTCAGACGCCTTATCACTGTTGATAAGGTTAGACCGGATGGAAGAAAGGTTGATGAAATCAGACCTTTGGACGCTCAGGTCCATCTTCTTCCTAGAGCACATGGCTCTGCTATGTTCACTCGTGGACAGACTCAGGTCATTTCTTCTTGTACATTAGGTTCCTTAGATGATGCTCAGATTCTTGACAACATCACTGGTGATACTACAAAGAGATGGATGCATCACTATAACTTCCCGCCTTTCTCTGTTGGCGAGTTAGGAAGAATGGGAACTCCAGGACGTCGTGAAATCGGTCATGGAAATTTAGGTGAAAGAGCTCTTAGCTATGTCATTCCTTCCGAAGAGGAATTCCCTTATACAATTCGTTGCGTCGCTGATGTCTGCGAATCCAATGGTTCCTCCTCTCAGGCTTCTATCTGTGCTTCTTGCATGGCTTTGATGGATGCAGGTGTTCCGCTTAAGGCTCCTGTCTCCGGTATTGCCATGGGTCTTATCACCTCTGGACCTTTGGATGGAAATCATCCTTATACAATCCTTACCGATATTCAGGGTATGGAAGATCACCTCGGTGATATGGACTTCAAAGTCGCCGGAACTCCGAATGGTATCACTGCTCTCCAGATGGATATCAAGATCCGTGGTATCACCAAAGATATCCTCAGAGAAGCTTTATATCAGGCCAAGCCTGCTAGAAAGCAGATCCTTGATGTCATGCTCGCCGCAATTCCTGAACCGAGAGAAGAACTTTCTGAGTTTGCTTTGAAGATGAAGCGTTTCAACATCGCGACTGATAAGATCAGAGAAGTCATCGGAAGCCAGGGCAAAGTCATCAATTCCATCATTGATGAATGCAATAAAGATGTCAAGATCGACATCAACGATGACGGCCGCGTCATTCTCTATTCTGTCCATAATGATATGATTGAGAAGGCCTATGGAATGATCATGTCCATCGCCAAGGTTCCCGAAGTCGGTGAAATCTATGATGGAAAAGTTGTCCGTATTGAATCCTATGGCGCCTTTGTCAATCTCTATGGCAATACCGATGCCTTATGCCACATCTCTAAACTTGGCTGGAACCGTGTTGAAAAAGTTGAAGATGTCTGCAAATTAGGAGACACTTTAAAGGTTATCATCACAGGAATCGATGCTCAGGGCAGAATCGATATCTCCCATCGCGAATTCCTTCCTAAACCCGAAGGCTATGTCGAAAGGCCGGAACGTCCTCGTGACAACAAGGATAGAAAGTCTTTCCACCACGATCATAGATAAATGATTATTGACTACAGCGGAAATTCCGCTGTAGTCTTTTTTCTCTTTTCGTTTTTTTATATAATAGTTAATAGTATGAGGGACAAAATTATCATTAGCAGTTTATCTCTTCTTTTTCTCTCTTCTATCGTTTCCTGTGGAAAGAAAATGACAGGACGAATCACATTCGAACTTAATGGGGGATCCTTCCCGGATTCGTTTGGTACGACTTACATTGAAGGTGAGAGCGGAACAGCAATCCTTACTGAAATTCCTGATCCTTCCAAATCAGGATATTATTTCGTAGGATGGAGAGAGAAGGCAAAGAATGGTTCCTATCGTGTCATCAATAAGAGAACGGATAAGGATGGAAAGTCCTATTATTTTTATCCGTATGTGAACGACACCTTCTATGCTTATTTTGAACCATTATCAACAATTACATTTGATTTGACAGAGGGCAAAGACGTTGCTAGTTTAGTTGCTCCGAAGGTTGATTCATCCTCATTCCAGGATGGAAAACTGAATGGATATGCATCTAAGAGATTGCTCTCCATTGATTATCTTCCTACCGTTTCTGTTGTGGATGATGGCCATCTGACCTTTGATTATTGGTATACGAAATATCCTTTAAAAGGCGTTACGGATGAAAACGGACAAAAACATTATTCATTGGATATCGATGGTGGAATCGGTGAATATGAATTTGACCGTTCGTTTGGAACAGACAATATGTCGTTCCCTATTTCAGATGACAATAATTTTGTCTTATATGCAAAGTGGACTGCTGATCCTACAATCACAGTGCATTACAATCTAGATGGAGTAGAGAATTCCGTTTTCCAAGGAAAGAATAATATCTCTTCTATTCTCATTTCTGAAATGATAGAAAAGACTGGAATTGATCTTAATGCTGAAAACCAGGATTACTTCTATACTTCTGATAAAAAGAAAAGATTCCGCGGATTCTATCTAGACTCCGAATTGAAATCTAGATTTAGTTTGTCGTCCACTATTGCTGATAGCAATGTTGACCTGTATTTAGGGTGGGACAATCAGATTTCAGTCACATTGGATTATCAAGATGGCGAATGCAATGGTACAAATAAGGAAGTCTTTTCCATAGAGTATTATTCAAGTGATGTTTTAGGAGATGATTTCTATAACACTCATATTCCAACAGCCTATCAGAAAGATTTTGTCGGCTATCAGCTGGATGGTGTATCCTTTGATATCAGAAAAGATTCTTTGCCGGATCATGATGTTACTCTTGTTGCAGTGTATGATGACTATCCGACACTGAAACTTCATTATGATTATCCGGATGGGTACACTGGTACGACGCTTAGCGATTTTGAATCGAAAGTAAAGAGTGGAAATGATATCTCTGCCTTATACAAAAATTTCAAAGATGCTTTGAATGATGAGACTCTCATTTCTGTTGGATACTATAAACTTGATGGAGACAGCAAATCTGATCTCGATTCGAATTACATGCCAAATGGAGATTTTGATGTCTATCTCAAACTGAATTATCGCCCATACATTGATATTGAAGTCTTTATGAATGTGTCGGATGATTATTCAAAACAGGATGAGTTAACTGAAAAACAATATCTGAATGATGATGATGTCATCGATATGACGTATTTGAAAGATAGAATGGCTTCCATTGACAAAGGCGGAGAGACCTATCTCTTTGATGGCTTCTATTCTGATAGTGATTTTACTTCCCAGGTGTTTTTCCCTATCAGTCTTTCCTCCTCTCATGAAGAAGTCAATTCAAGAACGCTCTATCAGAAAATGACAAAAGCAATCAATGTCACATTCGTCGAGAAGTCATCCGGTCAGACAATCGGGGATGTGAAAGTCATTCCTGGCTCTAAGATTTCAGAGTCTTTGGATGTTGCTTCTTTGTTAGGAGAATACACAAAACTTACTCTCCTTGTTGACGGAAGTGAAAAGGAAACACAGTATTTCCCTTCCACTAGTTCAACTATCTACGTCTATCGATAGTTTTATTTGATAATATAAATTTATTTATTATAATAAAAAGGTTTGACTAAATCGTTTTAGAGAAAGTGTGATAACATGAGTTTAACAGCTGGTATTGTCGGTTTGCCGAATGTTGGAAAATCCACCCTATTCAACGCTATTACCAATAGCAATATTTTGGCAGAGAATTATCCTTTTGCAACAATTGATCCCAATACAGGAGTCGTTGAAGTCAATGATTCCAGAGTGGATGCTTTAGTTGAGATTTTCCATCCGAAGAAGACGGTCAGAGCAACATTTGAGTTCACTGACATTGCAGGTCTTATCAAAGGCGCAAGCAAAGGTGAAGGCTTAGGAAATCAATTCTTAGGAAACATTCGCAATACGGATGCCATCATTCATGTTGTCCGTTGCTTTGATTCCAGTGATATTCTCACTTATAACGGAAGACCGGTTGATCCAGTTGCCGATGCAATGGAAGTCAATCTTGAATTGATGCTTTCTGACATCGATGTTATGACTAAGAGATTAGAGAAAGTCGAAAGAAAGGCTCTTACTACCAAGGATAAGTTAGCCTTAGTTGAAGTCTCTGCTCTTCATAAGTTGATCGATGGATTACAGAGTGAGAAGATGGCAAGAGATGTTGTCTTATCCTCTGCGGAAGAGGAAGTTGCAAAGACTTTTAATCTTATCACGATGAAGCCGGTCATTTATGTCGGCAATGTGGATGAGGAAAGTTATGCAAATCCGGATGGCAATCCCTATTTTGCCAAGTTGAAAGAATTTGCTGCACAGAATCATGCTGAATGCATCCCTGTATCCGCCAAGATCGAAGAGGAACTCTCTCGTGTCTCACCGGAAGACAGACAGGAATACTTAGAAAGCTTGGGTACGACTCAGACAGGTTTGGATAAAGTCACATTTGCTGCCTACCATATCCTTGGACTTAGAACCTTCTTCACAGGTGGAGAAGATGAGGTTAGAGCCTGGACATTCCATGAAGGATATACTGCTCCGGAATGCGCAGGTGTCATTCATACCGATTTCCAGAAGTTCTTCCTCAAGGCTGAAGTTTATTCCTATGATGATTTGATTTCCTTAGGAACAGAACTTGCTGTCAAGGAAGCTGGAAAGATGATGACAGTCGGCAAAGATTATATTGTCAAAGACGGAGATATCCTTTATATCCGCTCTGCCGCTAAAAAGAAGTAAGCATGGACGTTAGAACAGGATTTGGTTACGATATCCATCGCTTTGATGAGAATGGGAAAAGGTTTGTCTTGGCCGGAATAGAAATCCCAGGAAGAAAGATCAAAGCTCATTCGGATGGAGACTGTCTCTATCATTCGCTTAGCAACGCGATACTTTCTGCTCTTGGACTAGAAGACATCGGGACGTATTTCCCTGATAATCAAAAAGATACGGAAGACGTAAACAGTCAAGATATTCTCTCTTTCTCATTGGCACAGATGGTCCAGAAAGGGTATGAAATATCGAACATTGTCATTGATGTTCAACTACAAAGCATCAAATTGAAAGATTATAAGGAAGAGATGAAAAAGCATCTCTCTGAAGTTATCGGTATCGATTCTACTAGAATTGCAATTCATGCCAACACCAAGGAAAACTTGGACGCCGTTGGAGAAGATAAAGCTGTGGTCGTTTATTCAAATGTTTGTCTGATAAAAATGTGAGGTGTCATTTATGGATATTCAACAGAAAATAAAAGAAGAACTCAAGAGAGTCATTGTGAAACTCGGTGGGGAAGTTGTGGACAAAGAGATTGTCCTTTCTCCTTCTGATACAAGAGAGCATGGAGATTATGCCTCCAATCTGGCAATGAGAAAGGCGAAGACTTTCCATAAGAATCCGATGGATTTGGCTAATGATATCATCGCTGAATTCTCTTTGGATGGCGTTGATCATATCGAAGCCTGCAAGCCTGGTTTTTTGAACTTCTTCTTAAAGCAGGATGAATTGGGTTCTATCATCAAGACTATTGTCAAAGATCCGGAACATTATGGAGATCTCGACATTGGAAATGGAATCAAGGTCGATATCGAATATGTTTCCGCTAACCCTACTGGAACACTTCATCTAGGCCATGCAAGAGGCGCTGCATTAGGTGACTGTCTTGCTAGACTCTACAAAAAGTCCGGATATGATGTTACCCGTGAATACTATGTCAATGATGCTGGTGTACAGATGGACCATCTTGCTGAATCCTTGATGGTTCGTTATCTTCAGGAATTTGGAAGAGATGTTCGACTTCCTGAAGATGGATACCATGGCCCTGAAATCATTAACTTGGCTAAGGAACTCAAAGAGAAAGTTGGAGACAGCTATCTTTCTGATCCAGAAAGCCATTTGAATGACTTCAAACAGTTCGGTGGAATGAAGCTTCTTGATGCCATCAAGAAAGACCTTCACGATTTCCGTGTCGACCAGGATGTCTATACTTCAGAAAAAGCCATCCGTGAAAGAGGAGATGTTGAGAAAGTCTTAGAGACATTAAGACCTTATTGCTATGAACAGGATGGTGCTATTTGGCTCAATACCACGAAAGATGGAGATGACAAGGATCGAGTCTTAGTCAAGTCTGACGGAAACTATACCTATCTCCTTCCTGACATCGCTTATCATAATGACAAGTTCAACCGTGGCTTTGATCTACTTATCGATTTATTCGGCGCTGATCACCATGGATATATTATGCGTCTGAAATCTTCTCAGAAAGACTTAGGACATAATCCGGATGCACTTCAGGTGTCACTTGTTCAGATGGTTCGTCTATTCAAGAACGGCGAAGAGTTCAAGATGAGCAAACGTACTGGAAACGCAATTTCCATGAAGGAACTTGTTGAAGAGGTTGGAGTCGATGCAGTCCGTTACTTCTTTGTTTCTAGAAGCGGAACCTCTCATCTCGATTTCGATATTGATCTTGCCAAGACTCTTGGAAGTGAGAACCCGGTCTATTATGCTCAGTACACTCACGCAAGACTCTGCGGAATTATGAATAACGCTAAGGATTTCTATCCTATTGATTATTCCTCTACCCTCTTAGTCAGCGAGTCTGAGAAGAATCTTCTCATTCTCTTGAAAGGTTATTCGGATGCCATCAAATCCGCTACACTCGAAAACGAACCCTATAAAATCACCAACTACATTCACACATTAGCTCAGAGCATCAACGAATTCTATACAAAATGCCGCGTCATTGATAGTCAGAATCCTGAACTTACAAAAGAGAGACTTGGTCTTGTCGAAGCCTGCAAAGATGTCCTTGCTTCCGCTTTGAATCTTATCGCAGTCGATGTACCGGTCAGGATGGTATCTACTGAAAAAGCAGAATAGCATCGATTTTTGCATAAATTGTTTTATTTCGGCTTGTTTTAATAGTATACTTGTAAAGCCTAGATTGAATTATATTGTTTTGATAAAGGAGAATATACCATGGTAGAAAAATCATTAGTCAGCGTCGCTTATGAGATTCTTAGCGAAGACTATAACAACGGAAAGACAGATCCGAAACCCTTCCTTGAACTTTGCTCTGAAATCTGCAGCAGAGTCAATTTGACTGAAGAGGAATTCATGAAGTTGGTTTCCCGCTTCTATACGGACTTGACATTGGATGGCCGCTTCGTCATCAAAGAGAACAACACATGGGTCTTAAGAGAACATGTAAAGTATAAAGAGCTTCACACCGACATGAACAAAGCCTATTCTGATTTGGTTGATGAAGATGAACTCGATGAGAATGATAGAAAGAGAACAGATGAAAACGGCGAGGATATCGAGGATTCTGATCTCAGTGATGACTCTGATGAGAATGATGAAGATAACTACGGAAGCGATGATAAAGTCGAGAGCGGCAGTGATGACGACAACGACGAAAACGACTGATTTTATTTGTTTGAGTAAAGCCCTCTGAAAATCAAAGGGCTTTTTGTTTATTGAAAGGGTAATTTAAAAATGAGTTATTTTGATGAAGATAGAGAAAAGGTATTCTCTGAACTGGAAAAGGCAGACAGCATCGTCATATTCGGACATAAGAATCCGGATGGTGACTGTGTTGGCTCTGTATTAGGCATGAAGCATGCATTAAAAGCACTTTTCCCAAACAAGCATGTTTATGCATTAGGCACACATCCTAGTTATCTTCCTGTCACGGAGGAAAGCGATGTTGTCACAGATGAAACCATCGAAAATTCCTTGGCTTTGATGGTGGACTTATCCGATCTTGATCGCGTCGAAGACCAGAGAATATTAAAGGCTCCCTCCATTGTCTGCATCGATCATCATATGAAACAGTATGATGTTCCATTTGCTATTGTCCGTGATGAAAAGGCTCCTTCTGCAACTTTCATCATCGCTAAATGCCTTATGCTTCGCTATGGAAAGATTCCGACACCAGAGTGTGCCTATTATCTATATATGGGACTTGTCACAGACAGTGGAAGATTCCAGTATGATGCCGAACCTGAGACACTCGAAGTCGCTGGAAAACTTGTCAGCTATGGTGTTGACTATAAGTCTATGTACAATGAACTCTATCGTCAGTCATCCATCGACTTAAAGTATCGTTCCGTCATCTATCAGAATTTCAGATTTAATGGACTTGTCACCTATTGCTTGATGCCGAAACAGACATATCTGGAACTTGGCCTTTCCCAGAATGAAGCAAGCGGAAAAGTGAATCTTCTTTCCATGTTGGATGGTCATCCGATATGGGCATTCTTTACTGAACAGGATGATGGAACAATCCGTGTTGAACTCCGTTCCAATGGAAAATACAATGTACAGAAAGTCGCCACCCAATTCAATGGTGGCGGACATCTTGCCGCATCTGGCTGCCGCTTAGAGAACTTTGATAGAGTTCAGGAAGTTCTGGATGCATTGAATAAGGCTGAACAAATCTGATGTTTGAGAAGGAATTGAATGCCATGATCCTTGCTGCACAGAAAGCAAGCAAGGAGATCATGAATATCTATCGTAAAGGTTTCACTGTCACTGAGAAAGACGACCTTTCTCCAGTGACTGATGCTGACATCGCCTCGAATCGTATCATTCGTCAAACACTTTCTCCGTTTTCTGATATCGGATGGCTGAGTGAAGAAGATGCCGATGACTTAACAAGGCTAGAGAAGAGAAAACTGTTTGTGATTGATCCTTTAGACGGAACCTCTGATTTCGTTCAAAAGGATGATTCGTTTGGTGTCAATATTGCTCTAGTTGTTGATAAAAGACCGGTATGCTCTGTAATTGCAATTCCAGCTCAGGACAAAATTTATTATGCAATGAAGGACAAAGGTGCCTACTATCTTAATGGAGATAAGAGTATTCCTCTTCACACATCGGATAGAACGAATGATTTAATCTTCCTTGTCTCGAAAACACATGTGTCAATGAAAGATGAGGAACTCATTGCTAAAAATCGCAATATCATCAAGGAAGTTGTACCTCTTGGCGCTTCAACAAAAGCAGTCGCTATTGCATCAGGCATAGCGGATTGCTGTGTCAGATACACCAATATGACTAAGGAGTGGGACATCTGTGCTCCGGATCTACTTGTTCAGGAAGCAGGGGGCATATTCGTTGATACCTTCAAACGCCCCTTTGTCTATAACAGAGAAAATGTCTATAATTCAGATGGCTATTGTATGTTTAACAAGAACGAGAATATGGAGAAACTGATATGAAAACAAAACGCGTCTTATTATTGCTTCCTGCCTTAATATCATTGGTCGGCTGTGATATCGTCGGATTTTCAACCGAAGGAAAGAATACAACTGATTCTAGCAAACCTGTTTCCGATAAGACCTCCAATACGGAAAGCAAGGATGACTCCACTCAGGTTGAGAAAGCAGAATTGATCACAGTATTTGCTATCAACGATGTTCATGGCTCTCTTAAGGAAAATGCAGATGAAGGTGAATTAGGTCTTGCTAAACTTGAGTATGCTATCAAGCACGATGCGGATTATGATCCTTCCACTAGCATCATCATATCTATCGGTGATTCCTGGCAAGGCGGATATGTCGCTTATAAAGAAAAGACTTTGACGGATGAGCTTCTTGCTGATTTCGGTGTTGAAGCGATGTGCTTAGGAAACCACGAATTTGATTGGGGAATTGATACCATCAAAGATTTGAAAGCAAAATCATCTTTCCCTTTCCTTGCCTGCAATATCAAGACTCCGAATGGTGCCCATACGAACGAATTGTCAGATAATTCTACGATTATCACAAAAGGCAATGTCAAAGTCGGAATCATCGGTGTTATGGGAAGCGGACAGGAAAGTTCTATCGCTTCAAGCTCTTTAGCCGGATATTCTTTTGATAGCAGAACTAGCGTCATAAAGGATGAAGTCGATTATCTTAATGGTGAAGGATGTGATTTGGTCATATTGGCAGCTCACGATTCCTACACGGCCAGTTCTGGTTACGTCAATTCCATTGCCAATACATTTGATACCACACAGATTCAAGGCATTTTCGGGGCCCATACACATACATTTGAATCGACTGAATTAGGAACGAACAAGATGCCGTTTGTCCAAGGTGGCTGCAATACAAAAGGCTATACAAAGATGTGCTTCTCCGTAAAAGGCAAGAAAGCACTTCAGCATTCTTATGTCAAAGCGTTTAATTCAGCAAACTACAATGTAGACACTTCTCTTCTTAATCAGGATATTGTCACGAAAATCGAAGAAGCGGATAGCAAATACAACGGCTCAGAAGAAATCTGTCAGATGGTTGGAGATTTCAGAAGAGGTCATGAATTGAACAAATTCGTTCCGGAAATCATGTTGAAGCAAGCAATCAAATATGGATTCAAATCCACAAATGAGTTGATTGCTTTGCACAATCTTTCTGGAATCCGTTCTAACATTTCTTCTGGAACATTGACTAGAGAGAAACTGTTCAAGGTTGAACCGTTTGAAAACAAAGTCAAAGTCATCAAGAATGTTTCTGGATCAAAACTTGCTTCCTTATTAGGAACGATTGAAGGAACCTATTCTTCATCCTATTATGCCTATATGCGAGAGTCGGAAGAATCCTTCTCGAGCAGTTTAACCTATGATGTAGTTACTATAGATTTCGTTTCAGAAGGAACATATGGAAAGAAATGCTTCGGAAATGCTACACAGTATGATCTAAGGACGGAAAAACCTTATATACTTGATGTCATGATTGACTATCTTGAATCCTCTGATAGTAAAACTTATAACGCATCCGATTATCGTTAAACGCAAAAAGCAGGGTTGAGCCCTGCTTTTTGTCTATCCTGTTATTTACTTTTTCTCAAGACTTGCAGTCTTCAAGGCGTCTTTTCTAAACGAATCAAGGCCTTTTTCAGTCAAAGGATGCTCGATCAGTGACTTAAGGACCTTATAGGGAACGGTCGCGATATCTGCACCGGCAAGAGCACAGTTTTCAACATGTGCTTTGGAACGGATGGAAGCGGAAATGATCTTTGTATCATAGCCGAAGTTTGCTTTCATTGTGACGATGTCTTCAATCAGTTTCATGCTGTCCCACCCATTGTCATCAAGACGTCCTAAGAAGGGAGAGACATAGGTGGCATGATTTTCCATGGCAAGGAGTGCCTGGGCGGAGGAGAAACATAAAGTCACATTGGTTGGAATATGTTTTTCGTACAGTGCTTTACAGGCCTGAAGTCCGGGAATTGTCATAGGCAGTTTTATGACGATATGCTTCGGATCGATTGCATAAAGTTCCTCAGCCTGTTTCATCATACCATCATAGTCCTCGGCAGTGACTTCGGCAGAGATGGGACCATCGATCAGTTTAGTGATCTGAGTGATGACATCCTTCTGAGTAAGACCTTCTCTTGCGATGAGAGATGGATTGGTGGTGACGCCTTTTACAAAGCCCCAAGTGGCGGCTTCTTTGATTTCGTCGATGTTAGCTGTATCAATGAATAAAACCATAGTTTGAATCCTTTCTTTGTTTTCTTATATTTATAGGATAGGAGCGGAAGTGTTGCTTCCACGGAAGATATTGAAGATTCCCATGCCGAGATATGCGTTGTAGTGAGCCGCCTTCTTGTTGTATGTGTGATAAGGGGAAGTTTTAGAAGACGGATCAAGGTAGAGCTGTTTCTCAAGCTTCTCGTCGATGTCTTTGTATTTCTCGACGATATGTTTGTCGGCAAGGTATTTACGGATGTACATGATTAAGAAATCGTTCTGATTCTTAATGGATGCAACGTCGACTGGAACTTTAGAGAAGGAATCGTTGACAGTGTTCAGACAGTCGATCATATTCTTGGGTAAGAATCTTCCATCATCCTGCATATGTTTGATTGAAGCCTCTATCTCCTCGAATCTAGTTTTTTCATAGGGGATGATTTTCTCTAATTCGGCATAGGCCTTTTTCTTTGCGCCTTTCATCAGGAAATGAACGATGGCTCCGGAAATGAAATAGATGGCGATGACGCCGACAATGACAACGACATAAATCCACCAGGTGTTGTTATTTGTGTTATTAGGCATAACTTATTCCTCAGTCTTTCTTCTCTTCATTTCTGTGGATGCTATCTTCCTTGTTGAAATGATTTCCGTGATATCTCTTATGAAGTTTGTCGAGGTTGTACTGAGCCACTTCTTCTAAAGTGACATTCAAGCCAGATGCTGTCTCTGCGATGTACCAAAGGACGTCGCCTAACTCCTCCATGAGATGCTCTTTGTTGAGCTCGTGGCCTTGGAAACGATTCTTCTTGACGATGTCACAGCATTCACCGCTTTCACCAGCGAGTCCAAGGACACCGTTGAGAACCATATCCTTTTTACCGTCTTCGCTGATCAAATCGTAGGCTTCCTTCTGATATTCGTTGAAATTGATTTTGTCGTTCATTCTGTTTGTCCTTTCTAATCCACTACGATTGTGTAGTCTTTCTTTTTGTATTTTTCGATGATGCGTTTGGTTCCACGGAGATATTCGTTGTCTTCCGGAAGAGAATCCAATGGATAGAATCCGATGGAATCGGATTCTTTGTCGTGTGGATTGATATATTCTCCACTATTTATTTTATCATAGAAGATAAGGTCAACATAATGGGTGATATCTCCATTCGGATAATAGAATATTTCTTTTTTGCCAGATAGAATCATCAATAGTTTGGGGCTGTTCAAGGTGATACCAGTCTCTTCATAGATTTCCCTTCTTAATGCATCACAAACGGTCTCATTTAGTTCGATTGCTCCACCCGGAAGACAATACATCCCATTGTCATGACGCTTCTCTAATAGAATTTCGCCTTTGTCATTTTCGATAATGGCACTTACGCCTACAGAGAGGAGAGGATCATGCCCGATGATTTTTCTCATTGATTGAATGTAGTCCATATAGAATTGTGTCTCCTATTCGAGTATCATTATAGCGAGATTTAAAACAACATGGTACAAAATGACAAGATAAATCAAGATAAGGCGATGTCCTACTTAAAAGCCGGATATCATCTAGTCAGCATCATCGGAAAAAGGGAGGTTAGATTCTCCTATAGTCAAGGCAAGATATTAGTCTTTGGAGAAGAGCATTTCTTGTCATTGAATGAGTATTCCTTCAAAGAAATCTATCATGATTGCCTTTTTCAATTAGACACGGAAAATGAGGAAGAAACAGTCGATATGAAAAAAGATGAAGAGTATTACTCCTGGAAGCAATAAAAACACTTGAAAAAATTGGATTTTTCGCTATAATTATCTAGCATTATATCAGTGAGGTATATTTACTATGGGAAAGAAAAGATTTGAAGCCAGAGGCTTTGCAGATGAATGGGCCGTCAGAAGAAAAAAGAGATTAGCTAAGGAACAGAAGTCCGAAGCTAAGAATAAGGCTGCAAAGAAAGCTGCTAAGGCTGCTGCTTTGGAAGCAAAATAATCATCTGAAATCAATTAAGAATCTGCTATCCGAAAGGGTAGCTTTTTCTTTGTGAAAAAACGAAAATGAAAAACCCGGAAGGCGTTTGTCTTCCGGGTTTGTTGTTTAGATTACGCCGAAGAAATAGTTCTTTGTGGAATCAGAGTAGCTAAGTGTCAACTTGGCACCATTATCCTGAACGGATCCGCCGGTGGCGAGCCCTAAGAACCTTTTGAATGTGTAATCATTGAATTGATATTCAGCTAAGTTCACATAGTTGTCATTGCTATTGTATGCGTTCAAGAATGTGTTGTATCTAGCCATCTTCTCATCACGGATTGCATCTTCCGCTTCGCCAAGACAAATGTTGTTTCTTGTCGCATTGAACTTTAGTGTTCCATCCATAATGCCAGCGATAGAGAAGTCTACAGACATATTGACATTTGTAAGTTCCATATCAGAGTTGTATCCGATACTGATGCTCGTTCCCTTGTCAGAGAAACTGAGAACAGGAAGAGAAATCAACTTTCCTAATGAACAGGTCATATTCAATGAACCACTGCCATCTTCGTTTTCTTGTTGGACAGCTTTATCGAGGAGTGAAGAGTAATTATGGTTGATGACAACAGAGGAATCATCGCTGGTGTCCTTCATGGCTGCAAATATCTTGTCGAGCATAATGTAACCACCGGTTGCATCTTCAACATGAAGGATGTAGCTTAAGAGGTAGTAGGCGATGTTGTCAGTGATTTCTTTAGGTGTGAGTTTGTATAATTCGACTGTCTTGTTCTTCTTTTTGTCTGTTGTGGTTCTTTCGGAGAGTACGAATTCATTTTCAACGAAGAATTCAACGCCATAGAAGTTGCTGCTAGCGATTGTTGCAGAAGAGTTGCTCTTGAAGGAGAGATAAGCTTTGACAGTCGAATCAACAATGGAGACATAGACTTGATAATAAGTGTTAATTGTGACGGCACTGATTCCGATGATGGATGCGTCAAGATTCATGCTTCCGCTAAGGTCGAAGAAATGATGATTGGTAGTCGTGATGCCACAATTGATCAAGGTGTCAAAGCCGTGAACATCGACAAAGTTGTCTTTTGTGCTGTCGTTGTATTCGATAGTTGGTTTTAAACTGGAGTCGTATTCGCCAAGATTGATTTCAGCATGTAAGGAATAACCATCGTAGTATCCGTCAACCTCTGCTTTGCTGATCTTATAGTTGTCATCGAATGTGACGATGATGGTGTCAACATTGCCAGAAGTGTCATCGCTATTCAATATGGAGGAAGCGAGTTTCAATGTGACAGTCTTATCTTTGATTTCGACCTGTTTGATGTAGTCGTTCAAGAGGATAGTATAGTCTTTGTTTTTGAAAGCATCTAAGATAGGAAGACCAGTGACCACCTTTTCCGTCGTATCGAAGTAAGCCTTCAGATAACGATAGAGAAGATTTGTCTTGTTGTCTTTTAGTGACATGACTCTATCATAGATGGAGAAGAGGTCAGAGTTATTCATGACAAGGCTAGTTGTACCAGAGTCATTGTTGGTGTCTGTATCTTTGGAAGTATACATGGCAACAGTCTGTCCGGCTGTATGCGTTCCAGAGTAGAGGTAATCAATCTTATGATCGGTTTCCTTCTCATAGCTATCAGGCTGCTGGAGAAGATGAAGTGTGCCACCGACATCAGGACTATCTTTGTCAGTGATATCAACCTGAGCATCACCATATAGTCCAAGATAGGAATGATACTGATCAGCCTCATCTTTCTTCTTGATTTCACCATTTAAGTTAACGGAGAACTGCTTCAAATCTGTTGGAAGTGAATAGAATCCGTTGATGATCTTACTGGCAGAATCGATTTCGGTATAGTACTTTGTCTCTTCCTCAGTCAGATGGAAATCTTTATATTCATCATGAAGTTTCAAAGTGAAGTCTAATTTCAACTTGTCGTTGATCTCAAAGCCTTTGCAGGAGATAGCCGTGATAGAGTCATCATCGGTATTGATATAGAGAGAAAGGCTAGAGATTTCATCAGCAAGAGTTGAACCGGCAAAGAACAAAGGAAGATTGATATCAAGTTTCAAGACATTCGAATCGACATTTTCCTTATCCAAAGTGAGATAATCTTTAATACATTTGACAGAATAACTTCCCTTGACTTCATCAACGATAGAGTGAATGACAGTATTCATGCTGTCAAAGACTTTGGAAGTATTCTCTTTATCCTTATTTACAATATCGTAGATAGATCCGACTTCGCTGTCTGACATCTTTTGTTTGAAGAAGTCGTCCATCTGCAAGAATAAATCATGATCTTGATAGACGAAATCAAGGTTGTGGTCATATCCATTTAGATTTGTAGCTAAGGTCAAGCGATAGTCGCCATAATAATTGTTTCCGGAATCAAGAGAGAGGGATGTGACATCAGCAGAGATTTCACCGTTGGCAAGGTAGTTGCTGCCATCAGCGATATTCTGAAGATTGAATGAATAGGTGGTATTGATCTTACGTTCATCTGCTAACTTTGTGACAGTGTTGAATATGGAGATGATGCCACAATAATCTTTGAAGGAAGCAAACTCAGCATCGGTGTACTTAAAGGAGATGTTTTCCTGTGGTTTAACATCGATTGTGAAATCAAGTTTGATGTTCTTGTAGGAGAAATTCTCAATTGTGATTTTGAATCCTTCTGAAACATCAGTGGAAGAGTCATCTAAGGTGATCTTCAGAATATAGTCACCTAAACCAAATGCTTTTGCGTTGATGGAAAGAACAAAACCATTTGTGGTTGTCTCAAAATCAGAAATAAAGTTCTTATACACGGATAAGTCACCGGTCAAGAGTTTTGCAAGGTCAGTTCCTTCAATAATGCTATCAAGACTCTTTGTGATTTCAGGAAGGTCTTCTGTATTGATCTCAGAGGAGACGATACGAATGATGTCATCTAATGTCGAAGAAGAAATCTTTCCTTTGATAAGGTTGTTCAGTGCTACATAGATATTGTTGTCCTTGTATGTGGCATAAACATTGTTTGCAAGAGTTCCGTTATTTAAATGTTCTAAAGAAACTTCGTATTTTCCTTTTGAAACATCCTCAGTGATAGATGATAGGTCGCCTTTTAATGTTCCTTTGAATGTCTGCTTCTGAATGGAATTGTCAGAAAGACTTACATCCGCATTAAAATCAGCGATGAAGTTCTTCTTTTGCATCAATGATGCGATAGAAGTGATGAGATTCGTAGTACGTGTTGTATAGTCGGTATAGTGTGATTTTTGTTCATCGGAGAGTCCACTATATGAAGAGGAATCTTTAATCTGGATGTTGTTTACATCGAGTTTTACAGCATAGGAAGAATTGATTTCGATACCAGAATCTTCGACTGTTCTTCCACCGATGAAGTTGTAATCGTTATCAGAGACAAGAGCGAGTTTTGCACCTTTGATAGAGATAGGAAGATTCAAGGATGAAAAGAAATCGTTGCAATCAAGAATGTATTCATATCCTGTAGCTGTTTTCTTTTCTTCGACAGTGTCAAGGATGCCTAAGGCACTATTCATCAATGTTGATAAATCCAAAGAACTTCCCATATCAGGAATGGTAGGAACATTGATGTTCAGTTTAGAAAGAACACCAGTGATTCCGGCGATCGTCTTTGGAGCAGAGAAAGAGAATGACTTTTGGTTGTAGTCGATATAGAGCATATCCGTATCATAATAAACGGATAATTCCTCATTGATATCCTTATATTTTACATTGAGGGTTCCGTTAAGCTTAAGTGAAGAGACATTTCCGCTTAACGCACCACTTAAATCGATGTCAAGATTGCTAAAGTTCAAGTAGATGTCATCGCTCTCCGTAGTAGATAAGGTAACGGCTGCATTGCCGGCTTTGACTTCTTGTACCTTCATCAGCTTGTTGATCATCTTAGAGAAGCCAGGCTCATCAATCGGGGGATTGTAGATGCTCTCATCGTCATCATCATTGTCTGATGTATCGGTTGTATCTGTCTTGGCAGTTGTTCTAGTAAGTTTTTGATAAAGGTAAGATCCTGCACCAGATATACTCAATGTCAGTACACTGATAAGAGGATATAAAATGATATGTTTCATTAATCATTCTCCTTTCTAAATGTTCATCAGTTCATAACCGTTGAAATCTTCTGTGATTTCTGGAACAGTAACAGTTACGGATTTACCATCGTTCTCAATCGTGTTTGTGGAGCTTGTCAAATAAATTTGGTCTAAGTCTGATATGGCGTTTGTCACAAGTCCACCAGTGTTAACACGATATTCATCGTGGAAAACAGAGGATACAAGTTTTAATTCAGTATCCAAGTCAAATGTAAGTTTACAACTTGAAAATTGCGGACGAGATTTTAGCCTACCGGTTGTCTTCATCTGGACCTGGACATAAGAAACGGCATATCCGACATTCAAATCCAATTCAACATGATAACCAGTGTCAGTTTTACTAATCTGGGATTTGCTGACAGACTTGTTTGTCAAAGAGTAACCGATGACACCACTTCTCTTATGCTTGCTTTCTTCCGTGGATGAGTCATATTCTTCTTTGCTCAGAGTCAGGAATTTTTCAGGAATCGGTTCATCATCCGAGACATCGCTCTTATCAATGCAATAGTAAGTTCCATGCAACAATTTGCCAAAGGACTGTATGTATTGATCGTATGAGTAGTTCTTGGACTCTAACCCATCTTTCTTCCATTCATCTTCAGACTTGCATTCATAAGCTTTGACGTTATTGTCATTTGTGTCATAATAACGATCAGCTGTGTTTACGACGGAAGAAGATGAAACTTTTTGGTTAAAGACACCTTCCGGATAACTGTAAGTAGTACTGACAATTGATTGTTTTACACCGGCAGCGGCCTGTACGACACCTCTTCCAAGAGTTAAGGTGTAGGATGTATTAGCATATAAATCACATGCGTAATTAATCAATATATATGAGTCCTCACTAAAATCATCCGCGATAGTCCCGGCTGATAACGAGTTCTCAATTCTAGTTTTATCATATGATTTATCCTTTTCGATGACGATGGCATCTTGTTCAGGATTGATATTGTTATATAAGACATATCCACCGATTACGCCGACACTAGCAGAGATGATGCTGATGATTGTCGAAATGATGATAGTAGACTTTTTCGTCTTTTTCTTTGTGCCAGTGGAATTATTCTCTTTATCTGTTGAATTTGACTGTTTTTTGTTTCTTTTCATAATACCTTAAAACATAGCACATAGTACAAAAATACACATGCTATATAGGTATAATATCTTCTTTCGACAAAATGGTCAATTGTTATTCAAAAAAACTATTTATCAGATTCCATCAAGATACGCATACGTTCTTCGTATCTTCTTCTCTTGTTTTCTTCCTGGATAGTCTTGTTGGTGTAATAGAAGATAACGATAAGAAGACCAATCATAGCGATGATCATAGCAAGAGTTCCCCAAAGTCTGAAGTCCATGACACCACTCATCTTAAAGAAGGTGGCAAAGGATTTCTGAAGAGCATAAAGGGGATTTGTATTGAGCTTACCGATGTTATATGCGCAGACTCCGAGAATTGCAAAGACGAGGCCAGTGACCCAAATGGCACCTAGGATGCTGTACCAAACGATTTCGCCAGTGAATAATTTTCTGGCCTTCTTGTTTTCTTTTGTATCTTTCATATTAGTTTTCTCCGTTTCCTGCCATTCTCATCTTTTCACCGATGTCAGCGAATCTCTTGTTCAGATCATTCTGAGTGGCATTCAGGATTTTATCGAAATAGGAACTGAAGAGTTCAAAGTATTTCTTAGGATCAGTTGTCTGCTTCTTTCCAGTGAAGATTTCACAATCGGAATAAACCGCTTCACGTGCGAAACGGAATTCCTCATCGTTTTCACCATAGGAATTGAGAACAGCGACCATATCCTGATTGAGCTGATGGAATTCATTTTCCAACATACGGAAAGAAGGATCGTTTCTAGGATCAAACTCAGGATCCTTATGCGGATCGATGCCGTTATGCTCTTTAGAATAGGACTGAGCATAGGTGTTTGCATTATTGTTGAGTTCCAAGAACTTATCAGCAATCAACATGCAGGAAATCTTTCCAGCGAAAGCATGGAAGAAACGAATGTCCTCATTGATGAGTTCTTCGAAGTCAGACTCGAGTTTTCCTCTTTCTTTCAAGGATTTCTTTGCGGCGAGCATGAAAGCCTCTAACAAACCGCGAAGTTTCACGATAGTGGAGAACATTTCAATGATCAAGGATTGTTCGACATTCACCTTGCCATCGATTGTGACTGTGACGATTCTACCAGGATCGCCATAGACATCCTCGATAAAATACTGCATATCCTCTTTGAGGCTCTTGCCAGCATCACCATTTGTGTCGCAGTTCATAGCAAAAGGAGAACCTTCCTGTGTTAAAGCGACTAACGCGTTATAGCGTGATTTTCTTTCGTTAACATCAAAACCGGCAGTGTTTCTAGGCTGTAAGCAATACCATAATGTAGACTCTACAATTCTAGCGATTGTAACAATCGTCATTACATTCTTTTCTTCATCGTTCATAGATTTTCCTCACTTGAAAAGCACACAAGGCTAACTACTATTATATCAAATGAAAATGCGTTTTAAATAGATAAAAGAAAAAAGGAAGCGACGTTTGCCGCTTCCTTTTAAGGGGGTTATTGATCGACTTCGATTAAACCATAGGTTCCGTCATCTCTTTCGTAGATGACATTGACTAAATCTGTGGAAGAATCCAAATAAATGAAGAATTTATGTCCCAAGGCATCCATTCTGGTGAGTGCTTCATCTACATCCATAGGTGCAAGAGACAATTTCTTTTTCTTGACAATTTCAGCAACATCTACATCCTCAGAGATGTCATCCATAAGGAAGTTCTCTGACAGGGAATGAGTCTTATGAGCTTTCTTCCATTGCGTTTTCATTTTGCGCATCTGGCCATTCAGCTTTTCAACCAACAAATCGAGAGCGTTGTAGAAATCATCAGCGATGACTTTGGCTCTTAAATCTACTCCAGTCGTAGAAAGAGATGCTTCAACGGCTTTGCCGTGGTTTGGAAGGATTGAGAGAGTGACAACACAGCGAACTTCATCGGATTCACGGAACAGCGAATCAAATTTCATCAACTTCTCTTCGACGGCTTTCTTCATAGAGGGGGTGATGTCGACATCTTTGGATACATAAGTGATTTTCATGGTAGCTGGCTCCTTTCTATCCACTAATATTATAAACGCTTTCTAAGGCGAAATAAAGGCATATATTCGAATATTTTGTAAAAATACACAAATTATTTGGAAGCGCTTTCTATCACTGCTTCTTCTCTAGTTCTTCTGTCAGGTACCAGTTATCTCTATCGATGATTTTGATCATGCCAGGTTCTGTGTCCTTTAACACTTCACCGCCTTCCTCTGAGTAGAAACGGATTAAGTTCAAAGCATCCTGAGTGATGAATTCACCGGGGATGACAACTGGTATTCCTGGTGGATAAGCCATAATGGTTTCCGCAGATATTTCACCAAGGCAATCGCTGAGCGGAATGACAGAATGCGGGGCATCATATGCTTCGCGTGGCGGAACGAAAGTAGTCGGGAATGAGTAATTGAAATCCGGTATTTGCTTGATCGGTGAGCTTTCTATTTCATCAGACAGATTTTGGAAGGCATCAATAAGTCTATTGATATGTTCTAAAGTGGTGCCGGGTCCAATGATGGCAAGAACTACCGAAACCTCACCAAGCTCTAATTGAATGTTGTATTCTTTTCGAATTCTCTTGTAAACCTCATAGCCGTATAGTCCTAATCCTCGTACATCGATGACTAACTTGGTTAAATCGATGTCATAGACACCATCGGTATGATGTATATCGATATATTCTTTTCCATAGACATGAATGCCTTTGATTTCATTCAGCTTTTCGCGTGCATATTCAGCTAATTCTAAATTGGATTGAATAATTTCCTCGCCGTGAATGGCCATCTCTTTTCTAGCAACATCCAATGAGGCGATTAAAATATGATAAGGAGAAGTGGACGAGAACATAGCAAAAGCTCTCTTCACTTCAGAATAGTTGATTCGATCTCCTTTTGTAAGAATTAAAGAAGTCTGAGTAAGAGAACCGGAATTCTTATGCATGCTCATAGCAGTGATGTCAGCCCCCGCATCCATTGCAGATATAGGAAGTTTCTTTGAAAAATAGAAGTTGGAGCCATGTGCTTCATCACATATGACAATCAGGTTTCTCTTATGAGCTTCTTCTACGACCTTCTTCAAGTCACAGACAACACCAAAATAGGTCGGATTAATGACAAAGACAGCTTTGGCTGTCGGATTTTCATCCATAGCGTCGATATACGATTGTGTATCAACCCCGCAGGCCACTCCTAATTTCTTGTCGATAATAGGTGAAACGAAAATAGGTATAGCACCAGAAATAATGAGAGCATTTATCACAGATTTATGAACGTTTCTGGGCAGGATGATTTTGTCTTTGACGTTGAGACAAGCCATGATGATGCTAAGTATTCCACCAGTAGTTCCGTTCACTGAAAAAAGGCAGTGATCAGCATGACAGGCCTCAGCCGCCAGTGCTTCGGCCTCTTTGATCACGCCAGTAGAATTATAAAGATTATCAAGTCCTAGAGGTGCATTTGCATCATAGGAGCTGAAATCATTGCAGATTTTTCTAGAAAGATCAGTCTGAAAAGAACCAAGCTTGTGGCCAGGTACATCAAACGGAATCGGATTAGAAGAAACATAATCAATCAACGCATCCAAAAATGGAGTGATATGCTGATCCTTAGTATCTTTCATAGCCGATTGTCATTTGTTCGATAAATAGGATTGTAAAGCTTTTGAAAGCTGGTCAGGGCAAGAAGTCGGTTTGACGCCACATGTGACACCGCTCAGTTTCTCAGCGACATCTTTGACATCCATTCCGATAATCAATTTACGGACACCAGCCAGGTTCCCGGGGCATCCACCCTTGACGGTGAAATCGATGATTTTATCTGTCTCTTCATCGATTTTGAAGGTCATCAATGATGAACATGTTCCATGAGGCCGATAAGTGAATTCTTTGATCATGATTAATCCTCCTTGTTAAGGCGCTATAAATATATCATAAATTCAATCGATTGACTAAAATAAGGTAGCATCTGCTACCTTATTTCTTGAATTTTCTTTGCTGTTCAGGCAAAGCACCGTAATAGTCTTTGCCATTTAGATATTTTTCAAATGTGGAATAATTGAAACCATATTTTAAAATATCGTTGTAACAATCCTCTAATATCTCAAATGAAGAGGTGTGAAGTTCTAAGAAAGAATCAGAACGTTTTTCACCAGTGCAAGGATCAAGCCAAACGTTCTTATCAACATTCAATGTAGAAGCATCTGGCTCATTTGGATGGTGCATGGCTGATAGAGCAATGTTTTTTCCTAAAAGCTTCGCCTTGAAACTCCCATGATGATTCATTGATTTCAACAATGACTTCATGTTTAGAATTGCATTGGTATACATGTGTTTTGGAAGTTTGCAGGAAAACATTTTCTCAAGGATAGGAACAAGGTTCCAGTTAATGATTTCAAGATTTCTTCTATTGTCAGGAATGATGTCTTGTGGGTAAGAAAGAAAATGACTGATGGAATATTTATTCGCTAAAGAGCAATCAATGTTTGTCTCGAAATATGCGTGGTCAAAATGATAGTGTGAAGTGATCTTTCCCTCATCATCAAAACCGGACTCATATAAGATATAGGGATGAGCTTCTCGATCTAATATGTAGTGAGCAAATTGGCCGAAAATGAAAGCCTCAAATTTTTTCTTGTCTTTTACGTTGTCGATAGAATAAGAGGTCTCGATTAACAATTTGAAAAATTGCTTTCCGTTTGTTTTGTGAAGTTTATTTCCAATCTTTTTTAATGCGGTAGGAAGATGAAGGCCATTCTTCAGCAATATGCCAACATAAAACAAAGGATCAGGACCGAGCGATCCTAAAACAAGCATGTCATAATTTTCTTTGATGAACGAATCAATGCTCTCTAGATGGCCCAATTCGTTTTCGTGATTATAAAATCGCTTTACAATCAAAGAATGAGCAAGAAGATTCGGCATTTTGATTCACCTTATTATTGAGGTTAGAAGTCAATCTTTACAAGAGAACCGATAACGCCTGTGCTTGCACCACCGACAGCATTGGATTCATCGGTATCAATGTGCATGGCAAGAGCATATTTAGGAGAGACACGAATGACAGTGTCACCGAGAACAGCACTTCTTCCGTTGGGAGAAACGATTTTGACAGCAACGATATCACCATTCTTGACATCGAACTTTGCGGCATCTTCCGGAGTCATATGGATGTGTCTCTTTGCGATGATCATGCCCTCTTTGCAATCAAGAGATTTTCCGTTGAGAGGATTGACCAAGGTGACAGGAGCGCTTCCTTCTAAGTCGCCGGATTCTCTTACCGGAACATTGGCCTTTAAAGAACGAGCCTCAGTCATAGAAATTTCAACCTGATTGGCGTTTCTGACTGGTCCTAAGATAGACATGTTCTTGATTGTGAAATCCTTCTTTTCGATTTCACCAGTTACTCTGTTTTTGACAGAAGCGTGATATACGATATCAAGTCTCTTATCAGAAGCAAACTGACCTGGCTGGGAAAGTTCCTTTCTGACACCTAAGACGGCACCGTCGCCGAAAAGGTATTCTAAAGCTTCCTGAGTGACATGGATATGATGTGCACTGGTTTCTACAATAAATGTGTCTTTTTCATTCATGATAATTTACCTCTTTAAAAATTGTACCACATTGACGAATTGTCGGATAAGAATATTAGCAAGACAGCTTATTTGTTGTGCTCTCTGTTGTATTTTTCCAATTCGCTGTTTGCTTGTTCCTGTTCTCTTAGACGCTTGATCAAGTCTTCAAAGCTTTGTTGTTCTTCCTGAACCAATTGAACATCCTTGATCTCAGGAATCTCATCCATAAGAAGCACCGCGATGGTATCAGAGACGTCGGAACTTGCCATATAGCAGCCATTACAGGCGCCACTCATTTTCACATAGCATGTGTTGCTATCGAAATCATAGTGATCGAGATGGACATCGCCGCCTTCACGTTGCAAGAACGGGCGTAATCTTTCTAATACATCGTTGATTTTTTCACAGAATTTTTCTTGTTCTTCATTCATAACTGATTTCTCCGTGAAACATTATATCACTCAGATAATTTAACTTTTTGAAATAAAATTCTTTTTTTCTCCATTTGCGCATATATGTGTTTATAGGAGGTGGAAATATGAGTAATTTCCTATGCTATAGATACAGGATGAATCTAAAAGACGAACAAGAAAATCAGTTTGACGAGCTGTATAGGTGTTATGTTGCGATACTCAATCAGTCAATTGCGATGTTCTATGTGAATGACGAATTCGGGAAGGGAAATATAGATTTTGATTTTAGGTTATGGAATCAGAAAATGAGTGGCACACCTGAAATGTGTTATATCAGAAAACGATTTTCTCCTTTATTGCGCTATATAAGAAATGTGATTCGATATTATGAAAGGAGCAGAGCGCAGGGAAGAACGAATTTCAATTATAAAGATCCACAGTCAATAGTATCATCCATATCTTTTTATCCGAAAGATGTTAATATAAACTTCAAGCGCACATCAAATAAGATGGCGGAATTGAATCTCTTGCCGTTTGGATCGATTGAGCTTCAGTATCACAGGCCATTCCCAAGTCATAGCCAATGTGTTTTGATGACTATGAAAAGAGAACTAGATAGAAGATATTATCTAGATTTTCTGCTGAATAATGCTTATAGCACAATCTTGCCAAAACGAAATGTTGAATTGGATGATGTGCTTGG
>CAVALL010000003.1:0-18098 GCA_963589675.1 Alistipes onderdonkii
TAAGTCGAAACAAGGTATCCCTTCGAGAACGAGGGGATGGATCACCTCCTTTCTACGGAGAAGGAAGAAGTCCTGCAGGAACAGAGCCTGCAGGCGTCCTGCGGGAACTATCCCGCGGGGCCGCTCTCTATATGAGCAGCCGATGGTCGTCCCGTTCGGTTTTCCGGGAGAGATCCTGGAGTCACGGAGTGACGCGCACCTTGAAAACTGAATGCCATAGTTCTTTCTGAATAGAAGCGGGCAGGAGAGATCCTGCCTGCGAATTCTTATCAGCCAAAGCAGAAACAATATTTACAGAACACAAATCTACATATGATATTCCGTCTCCAGCGATGGGGACGGAGCGAAGAACCTAACAGATTCATGTCTTTAGAAGGACGGAAGTTTGTAAGGCACGCGGCGGATGCCTTGGAGCCGGATGGCGAAGAAGGACGCGACAACCTGCGATAAGCCTGGGGGAGCTGGACGTGAGCCTTGATCCCGGGATTTCCGAATGGGGGAACCCAGCATGCCACGAGCATGCTACCCGCACCCGAACACATACGGTGCGGGAGGCAACCAGGGGAACTGAAACATCAAAGTACCCTGAGGAGAAGAAAGAGAGATCGATTCCGTGAGTAGTGGCGAGCGAAAGCGGAGGAGCCCAAGTGTGCGACACGGGATCCGAGTCTAGGGGAAGCACCTGGAATGGTGCGCCATAGGGGGTGAGAGCCCCGTACCCGAAGGACGAGGTGAACCAGCACGAGAGAGTAAGTCGGGACACGTGAAATCCTGACCGAAGACGCGGGGACCGCCCCGCAAGGCTAAATACGGTCCGGCTACCGATAGCGAACAAGTACCGTGAGGGAAAGGTGAAAAGCACCCCGGGAGGGGAGTGAAAGAGATCCTGAAACCGCGTGCTGACGAGATGGCGGAGGGCGTTAAAGCCTGACGCCGTGCCTATTGAAGAATGAGCCTGCGAGTCAGTGCACACGCGCGAGGTTAAGGGGAAGACCCGGAGCCGCAGCGAAAGCGAGCCCGAACAGGGCGCATAGTGCGTGTGTCTGCACCCGAAACCCGGCGATCTAGCCATGTCCAGGATGAAGCAGGGGCGAAACCCTGTGGAGGTCCGCACCGACGTTCGTTGAAACGCCCGCGGATGAGATGTGGCTCGTGGTGAAATTCCAATCGAGCCGGGTAATAGCTGGTTCTCCCCGAAACATCTTTAGGGATGGCCTCGTGGATGCGTGCCGGAGGTAAAGCCACTGGATGGGAGAGGCCCGAGCGATCGGGTTCCCGCCCGACCAAACTCTGAATGCCGGACACGATGACCGCGGGAGCCAGTCGGTGGGAGACAAGTTCCATCGACGAGAGGGCAACAGCCCAGACCGCCGGATAAGGCCCCTAAATCAACGCTGAGTGTGTAAGGATGTGGGAACGCTAAGACAGCCAGGATGTTGGCTCAGAGGCAGCCACCATTCAAAGAATGCGTAACAGCTCACTGGTCAAGCGTTTCCGCGCCGAAAATTTACCGGGGCTAAGCGTTGTGCCGAATCCGCGGATGCAGCCTAGTGCTGCGTGGTAGGGGAGCGTAGCCGCATGGGCGAAGGGAGACCGCGAGGACTCCTGGACGTGCGGCTAGCGAGAATGCAGGCGTAAGTAGCGATGAGGGGTGGGAATCCCCTCCGCCGAATGACTAAGGTTTCCAGGGCAAGGTTCGTCCTCCCTGGGTCAGCCGGGAGCTAAGGGGAGGCCGAAGGGCGCACCCGATGCACAGATGGTGAAGATTCCATCGCCCGGGCATGTCTTGGCTGGGCAGTGACGGATCGGGAAGGCAGCCGCCCCCTGTCGGATGGGGGTTCCTAGGAGGGTCTGACCCGGGCAATACCCGGGCATGAGGACCCTCCCTGGGGGAGGAAACCAGGGATGGGAGTACGAAGCCTGCCGGAACGGTCCCGGGAAAAGCTGTCCAGCGCCGCATGTCCGGCCCGTACCGAGAACGGACACACGTGGTCAGGTCGAGTAGACCGAGGCGAGCGAGATAACTGTTGTTAAGGAACTCTGCAAAATTGCTCCGCAAGTTAGCGATAAGGAGCGCTCCCATCCGTGGGAGCCGCAGTGAAGAGGCCCAGGTAACTGTTTACCAAAAACACAGCTCTATGCGAAGGCGCAAGCCGATGTATATGGGGTGAAGCCTGCCCGGTGCCGGAAGGTCAAGGGGAGGAGTTAGGCGCAAGCTGAAGCTCCGAGCCGAAGCCCCGGTGAACGGCGGCCGTAACTATAACGGTCCTAAGGTAGCGAAATTCCTTGTCAGGCAAGTTCTGACGCGCATGAATGGTATAATAATCTGGGCGCTGTCTCGACAGCAGACTCGGCGAAATCTTAATCCCTGTGAAGATGCAGGGTGCCCGCGACTAGACGGAAAGACCCCATGGAGCTTCACTGCAGTTTGGCATTGGGCGGCCGCGTGCCGCGCACAGGATAGGTGGGAGGCTTTGAGGCAGGGATCTCGGTCCCTGCGGAGCCGTCCTTTGGATACCACCCCCGGTGTGCGTCCGTCCTAACCGGAACCCTGGACGGGTCCCGGGACAGTGTCTGACGGGCAGTTTGACTGGGGCGGTCGCCTCCCAAAGAGTAACGGAGGCGCTCGAAGGTGCCCTTGGGCCGGTTGGAAACCGGTCTGTATGCGCAAACGCATAAGGGCGCTCGACTGCGAGGGGAACATCCCGAGCAGGCGCGAAAGCGGGAGTTAGTGACCCGGCGGCACGTTGCGGAACGGCCGTCGCTTAACGGATAAAAGCTACCCTGGGGATAACAGGCTGATCGGTTCCAAGAGTTCACTTCGACGAGCCGGTTTGGCACCTCGATGTCGGCTCATCGCATCCTGGAGGGGCAGTCCCTTCCAAGGGTTAGGCTGTTCGCCTATTAAAGCGGTACGCGAGCTGGGTTCAAAACGTCGTGAGACAGTTTGGTCCCTATCTGTCGTGGGTGCAGGAGGCCTGAGGGAACTCCCCCTTAGTACGCAAGGACCAGGGGGAACGCGGCTACGGTGGTCCGGTTGTCCCGCCAGGGGCATCGCCGGAAAGCCGCCCGCGGCACGGATAAACGCTGAGAGCATCTAAGCGCGAAGCCGCTCCCAAGACTAGGCCTCCCACAGCAATTGCTGGTAAGGGCACCGGTAGGTCACCGGTTCGATGGACGTCCGCTGCAGGCATGGCGACATGCAGAGGCAGGACGCACCAATAGCCCGAGGGCTCCTTCCCTTCAACGGGACGGTCCCGAGTCGTTTTCAGCATTCGCTTCATCCTTCTGTCTTGGCACAGGACTATGGCATTCGGTTTCCAGGGATCCCACATTCCCCCCCATCCATCGGCGGCCGCGAGGCCAGGCGGACACACCCGATCCCATTCCGAACTCGGAAGTTAAGCGCCTGGCGGCGAAAATACCCCTCGGGGGAAGATAGCTGCGGCCGCTTTTTTCGTGCGAAAAAACACGATATTTATCTGAAAATTGATACTTGATTTGAAAAAATAAATTTTATATAATATTTCAGTTGTATGGCCTCCATAAGCCTACAACCGCTACAAACTGGTTTCAAATCTTGTGTTCAAGTACCAGCCGTGCGAGTACTTAGTACTACTTAAATTTCATTAAGGAAGGAGGCAAAGAGATGTACGCTATTATTTTAACTGGTGGCAAGCAGATCAAAGCTGAGATCGGACAGGTTATCTATGCCGAGAAGATCGAAGGCGAAAAGGATCAGGAAGTGACTTTCGATAAGGTTCTCTTCATCGATGGTGACAAGGTTCTTGTCGGCAAGCCGTTCGTTGATGGTGCTACTGTCAAAGCCACAATTGTAAAGCAGGGACGCGAACCTAAGATTCGTGTACTTCGTTACAAGGCTAAGAGCAATGAAAGAGTTGCTCGTGGTCATAGACAGCCTTACACCGCTCTCAAGATTGAAGCAATCAACTTCTAATCTATGATCAGTGTAGTTGTCGAATATGATCATAACGTATTTTCTTCCCTTCATATCGATGGACATGGTGGTGAGGAAAGAGGCTATGACATCTATTGTGCAGGAGTTTCTTCCTGCCTGATAGGAGCTTTGAATGCACTAGAGGAAGGCCAGGATTATTTCATTGAAATCACTTCTGGACATTCTATAGTACAGGCTAAAGCAAAACCAAATGGGCATGATGCGATTGTATTAGAGACACTCATCTGCCAACTCGAAACGATAAGTTCAAGTTATCCGGAGCGAGTCAAATTCTTGGTCTCTAAGAAAGAAGGTTAAACATGAAACTGAATTTAGTTCTTGATATTCAGCTCTTCGCTTCTCATAAGGGTGTTACCTCTACAAAGAACGGTCGTGATTCCAACGCTCAGCGTTTAGGTGCTAAACTTTATGACGGACAGTGGTGCCATTCTGGTTCCATCATCTATCGTCAGCGCGGAACAAAGATTCATGCTGGTCACAATGTTAAGAGAGCCGGCGATGATTCCTTGTTTGCTTTGATTGATGGTTATGTCAAGTACGAGAGACTTGATTCCAAGAGACTTAAAGTCTCCGTCTATCCGACGAAGCCTGAAGTCGCTTCTAAGTAATTTGTTTTAAAGCATGAAAGGCTTCGGATTTCCGAAGCCTTTTCTATTCTATGCTTCATGGAGGTGTATTATGCATGATAAAGTGAAAATAACTGTAGCGTCCGGCAAAGGCGGAGATGGTGCCATTGCTTTTCGCCACGAAAAATCCATTATGAATGGTGGCCCTTATGGCGGAAACGGCGGAAGAGGAGGCGATGTCTCTTTTGTTGCTGACAACGGCATCAATTCCTTGTCCGAATATCGATTTGGAAAGCTTTTCCGTGCCGAGGATGGTGAAAATGGTCGTACAAAGCTTCAATATGGCAAAGATGCACCTTCCATTCTTCTTCACGTTCCTGTCGGAACAGTCGTAGAAGATGAAAATGGTCGTGTTTTAGCGGATTTATACCATCATGGTGACACCTATATGGCTGTCAAAGGCGGTAGAGGCGGCAGAGGCAACGCTACTTTTAAGTCTCCAGTCAGAAGAACACCTAACATTGCTGAAAATGGCATGCCTGGAGAAACAAAAGTTCTTTATTTGGAATTGAAACTGATTGCTGATGTCGGATTGGTCGGCTATCCAAATGTCGGAAAGTCTACCTACATCAGTTCCGTGACACGTGCAAAATCTGCAATCGGTGACTATGCCTTTACAACGCTTGAGCCACAGCTTGGAGTCTGCTTCTTAAAGGAAGATAAGTCTTTTATCATCGCTGATCTTCCAGGACTTATCGATGGAGCAAGTTCCGGCAAAGGCCTCGGTTATACCTTCCTTCGTCATATCGAAAGATGCCGTGTTTTATTGCACATTGTCGATTTGACAAGAAGCGAGGATCCTTATGAAGATTTCATTTCCATCAACAAAGAATTATCCACTTATCGTAAAGAACTGATGGATAAGCCTATGATTGTTGCTTTGAATAAGATTGATGAGGATATCCCTGCTGAAAAGATTGAAGAATTTAAGAATAAAATTGGAAAAGATTATGAAATCTATGAGATTTCCGCAAAGAGCGGCAAGGGACTTTATCGTCTCAATCAGAGACTTTACAAATTAGTCAAAGAAAGCAAAGAGGCAGAAAATAAGAAACTTATCAAGGATGGCGGTGAAGAGAGAGTTTATTCCGCTAGAATGAGCGACAATGGCAAAATACCTGATTACCGTATTGTCCGCAGAGAAGATGGTTTCTTTGAAATTGTCGGTGATCGTGTAGTCAGAACGAAAAAACTTATCAATCTTAAGACCGATGAGGGCATGGATCGACTTCTTGAATATCTCGATAGTATCGGCATCGATGATAAGCTCAAGGAAGCGGGCGCTGAAAATGGTGACACCGTTGTTCTCGATGATTTCGAATTTGAATATTTTGAATGAATTTTTTGTGCAAATCCGTTTTTCCGGATTAATATATTAGTGGAGGATAATCTGTGTATTACTATCTTCATGGTCTGATTTCGTTTCATACTGCTAATTCCGTTATCGTGGAATGTTCAGGAGTAGGATATGATGTCATCGTTTCTCATCCGGAAGAGTTTCCGATTGGAGAGACTATGTTTGTCTATGTCTGTTACATTTTCAATGAAAACGAACAGTACTTTGTCGGCTTTAAGACCTTAGAAGAAAAGAAACTTTATCTTGCCCTTACCTCTGTCAAAGGAATCGGACCGAAGACCGCATTGAATGCCATGGGTCAAACCTCTGTGGGCAGGCTTAGTGATGCTATCAATCAGGCAGATGATGTTTTCTTGACTCGCCTTCCTGGAATCGGCAAGAAATCCGCTTCACAGATCATCTTGGATCTGAAAGGAAAACTGACCATGTTGGAAAGCGAGAATGACATCACGCTAAATAAGAACATGGATTTAGCCTTACAGGGCCTTAAAAATTACGGCTTCAAGGACAAGGAAATCAAAACTGCCCTCTTATCAATCCAAGAGAAAGATCTTTCTCCGGAAGAATATCTTAAGAAGGCTTTATCCCTGTTATCAAAATAATCTATGGATGACACTACGAATAAACAAGAAGGCATAATCGCTCAGGAAATCAAAGAAAACGTCGATGATATCGACCTTTCTTTGCGTCCGCAGAAATTGAATGATTATATCGGTCAAAGCGAGATCAAACAAGAATTGTCTATCTCGATTTCGGCAGCCAAGACAAGACAGGAATCCCTGGATCATGTTCTGTTCTTCGGACCGCCTGGATTAGGAAAAACCACGCTTGCCAACGTCATTGCCAATGAACTTGAGTCAGGCATCAAGCTGACAAATGGTTCTTCTCTTGTCCGAACCGGTGATTTGGCCGCAATCCTTTCCTCTTTGGCGCCTGGTGATGTTCTTTTCATCGACGAGATTCATCGTATGCCTATTGTTGTACAGGAAGTCCTTTATTCCGCTATGGAAGATTTCTCGCTATCCATCATCGTTGGAAAAGGAACGGATGCCAGGACTTTGACAATCCCACTGGTTCCCTTCACTTTGATCGGTGCGACTACCGATGCTGGAAACCTATCGGCACCATTAAGAGATCGATTTGGCATCATTCTTCAGATGCATTATTACACGCCTGATGAGCTTTTCGAAATTGTCATCCGAACATCAAAAGCCTTGCATTATCCGATTCATCCGGATGCCGCCTACCAATTGGCTGTCCGTGGAAGAGGAACACCGAGAATCGTAAATCGTCTCTTCCGCCGAGTTCGCGATTTCGCCACATTCCAGGGGAAAGCTGTCATTGACCGTGATTCCTGTGATGAGGCGATGAAGTTTTTGAAAATCGATGACCTTGGTCTGGATGAGACGGATAGAAAAGTGCTTGAATGCCTCATTCATCGATATAACGGCAAACCAGTCGGACTCAACGCCATCGCTTCCGCTATCGGCGAGTCTGTCGACAATGTTTCAGACGTCTACGAACCCTATCTTGTTCAAATCGGTCTTATCAATCGAACACCAAAAGGTCGTGTTGCGACACGAAAGGCTTACGAGCATTTGTCCTTGCCGATTCCCGATGATTTGAAATGAAGACTTTCTTTTTATTATTTATATCTATATTTGTTTCTAACTATGTATATATGCTTGAAAAAGCATATGAGTTTTGCTAAATTATTTGTTGTCTAATTGTGTGCTTTTTCGATACACGAGATTTCAGGAGGATTGACACATGCGTCGCTTCTTAGCTTATATTGTCATGATGCTTACTGTAGTTTGTGCTTTGGTATTCAATGCACAGGCTGTTTTGGACCAGAAAACCGATGCGATGGAATACGGTTCTGGTACAGAACTCTACTATTCTGTCACGAAGAGAGACAGCGCTTCGTATTCGGAAGATGCGAAACTCGAAGAGAATCAGTTCTCAGAACTTCAAAACATCGATATTGAGTCCGCTATCATGAATCGTCTTGACTTAGCTGGTGTCAGAAACGCCAATGTCAAAATCGTCAAAGGCGATGAAGAGACACAGGAAGGCTATCAGCTCCGCATCTCTCTCTCCCCGCTTAACGAAAGTGAATTGGGACGTGTCAAACAGGTTGTTGGAATCACTGGTTCCCTTTCAATGGGAACAATCGGAGACGATACAGTCATGTACGCTTCCGCTAATCAGCTGTTTGATTACTCATCGGATAACTTCTCTAAGATCGTCTATAACGGAACGACTCCTTATCCTACAATCAAGGTAAGTAAAGAAGATTATGATACCTTGAAGGAAAAGGCGAAAGAAGCCAGTGAAGCGCATAAGAATGATAAGACTTCTTCCACTTCGGAAGCAAATCGTTATTACGCAGATACGGAATCCTCTGATGATAGTTCTTCGGATGATTCCACTACTGTTTATCTTTGGTCCAACAAGACGAAGGATGATACCTATGCTAAGGCTTTCGGTACAAATGACACTATCGTTCAGGATGAAGTTAAGAGCAAGGTCATTGCCAAGATTGATCTTAATAATTACGATTCCGATACAGAAAGAATCTCTATTGTTTCTGATTTGGAAGGCAATTCCTTCGATATCTCTTCCGCCCGTGCTTTCGTCAATATGCTTAATGGTACGGATTATGGATTCGACATTGAATTCCTCTACCAAAACACTGTTCCCGCTACATTCGGAACCAATAGCAAGGGACTTATCGCTTCCTTTATTGTCTTAGGCGTCTTGTTAGTTGTCATCATCGCCCTTCTTATCATCTTCTATGGATTTGCCGGTGTCACAGCTTCGTTGACTTTGCTTGGATCTCTCCTTACCTCCTTCTTCCTCTTCTCAGTCCTTGGATTTGAATTCTCCGTTGCCGCTCTTGTCGCTCTTGCAATATTGGTCTGCCAGTCCTTATTGATCTCACTGAATTACTTCGAAAGAGTCAAATCGGAAATCGGCAAGAAACACGATTTGGAAAAGGCCAACAAAGAAGGATATCATAAGTCATTCTTCGGTGCCTTGGATAGTTCTATTGTCTTACTTCTTGTCTCCTTGTTCTCCTTCCTGATTGCAGTCGGATCCTATAAGACTTTGTTCGGCGTCATCATGATTGGTTCTATTTTCACCTTTGTCATCACCAATTATGTCAATAAGTGGATGATGTATTGGCTTTGCAATAACATTCATGACGATGGCAAGAATTACTTCTTCGGTCTTCGCAAGAAGAAAGAACGTAAGCCACATGTTGTCGTTTCCGAAAAGAAGAAGTTCACTCCAAAACTCCTCGCCATTCTTCCTATTGCCCTCGCTGTTGGTTTAGGTGTTGCACTTCCTACTTCCTATGCTTTATCCGATACGAATTCGTTCTTCAATAACCGCAATGACTTCTCCTCTGGATACACGCTTAACATCATGTTCCAGGGCGACTCTCAGTCCTATGAGAAGCTTTCCACAAAAGAAATCTACCTTGCTTACCTTGAAAAGATCGGTACATTAGCTAATGATGAAGCCTTCACGATGAGTGACTCTAAAGTCAGTGATGATGCCGTTGGCTTTAAGTATGATGTCACGACTGCCTTTGTCAACATCGTCGAAAAGAAAGATGAAGAAGGCAATAAGTACTACAATCAGTATTTCACAGTCAATGTTGACCGTGACCTTAACTCAGTCAAGACTACAAATGGCAGTGATGTCGTTTCCATCATCACAAGAACGATGGAATCTGGCTCAGTTGAAGGTGTCGAAGGCGTCACGGGTGATATCTCATTCGCTGGCTTCGGTCACTATATCAATGATTCCTTGACAGTCGGTTGCTATGCAACTGCTCCGACCAATGTTGCTCATAACTATACATCTATGATTCTTCTTGTCTTCCTCCTCTCTTGCTTTGCTGCTGTCTATCTCCTCTTCCGTTATGGTTTCAGTCTTAACATTGCTATGACTGTCCTTGCTAATGGCACCATTCTTTCTGCTCTTGGTCTCCTTGCCTTAGTTGCCTTCCGTATCCCGTTCACTTCCTTTACTGGATTCGGTCTCCTTGCCGCTGTTACCCTCTTCGATATGCTTTCTGTCATCCTGCTTTCTGGAAATCGTGAGATTATCAAGGAAAGAGGAATCAAGAAGACTGCTACCAATGAAGAAAGAGCTGAAATTTGCAATGAAGTCGCCAATAGAAGCATGCTTGTCACCATACCATGTTCTCTCTTCCTTGTTCTCTTCGGTATCGGAATTGCTTTCATCAATACTGCATTGATTGGATTATCCATTTCCTTGATTCTCTTCTCTATCTTCTCCTTGCTCTTGATGTATTTCTATGCTGTTCCTCTTTATTACTTCTTCTCCACTCACATCTCCTTTAAGAAAATTGCCGAATCTCATGAAAAATGGCGTGAAAAGCACGGCAAGAAGAAAGAAGAAGTCAAAGCCCAGAATGGTATTGTCTATGTTGATCAGGATGGGCCGCATGAAACGATCATTCCTGGTGTCAACGATTTCCATCATTAAATTATGTCATTCCTAAGTCAGTTGCTTGAATATTATCATCTGACGGTAAAAGACCTTGGTGCAAGAAACGTACCAGGGTCTTTTGCTAGTTTGGAAAAACCATTTGAAAATTCCGCTTTTTTGTCTGTTGTCAATCGAATCAAAACTGCAATCGACAATCATGAGAAAACCGTGATTTACGGTGATTACGATGTGGATGGCATCACTGCCACAACTATCATGAAACGCGTTCTTGATGAGAAAGGACTCGTTCCTGGATATTTTATCCCCTCAAGATACAAAGAAGGATATGGGTTAAATTCGGATAGAGTAAAGGAATTTGCAAAGAAAGGATATCATCTGATTATCACAGTCGATAAAGGTGTATCGTGTATCGAGTCTATCTCCTTGGCAAGGGAACTTGGTATGGAAGTTATCATCATCGATCATCATGAAATCTTAGAAACCCTTCCCGATACTCCCTATCTCTTCCACCAGTTCCACAGCGGCTTTGTGTCGTACAACTGTTCGGCAGCATCACTTTGCTTTTTCATCGCATCGTATCTAAGAGGAAGTTTCGATGAATACGATGCCACATTAGCAGGTATGGCTGTCTTTTCCGATGTGATGCCGCTTGTCGGAAACAATCTGAACCTTGCCAAAATCATGCTCGATTCGCTAAGAAAAAATAAATATCCGAATCTTTTGTGCTTCTTGGATAATGATATCTCCTATCATTCTGTCGGCTTTAATCTGAATCCGATTTTGAATGCTCCAGGTCGTGTTTCCCACGATGTGATGTCGACGAATCATGTTGTCAGTTTCTTGCTGGAAAACAAGAATACGGAACGCATGCAACGTTTGTCTAATGAACTCTTGTCTATCAATGAAGAAAGAAAAAGACTTGTCAAGACGATGTCTCTTATAAAGCCTATCGAATCCGATTATTGCAAGGTTTATCAATATGATGTTGGACAAGGTCTCTCTTACTCTGGCCTCACTGGCTCTGTTGCGAATAAGATCATGCGTGAAACGGATTGTCCGGTCATCGTCTTTTCTAAAACTGATATGGAAAAAGATATGCTTGTTGGTTCCATTCGTATGCCGGAAGGGTATGATGTTCTTCCTTTCCTTGAAAAATATTCGAAATATTTCATCCGTAAAGGCGGACACAACAAGGCGGCTGGTATCACAATCGCTGAAAAGGACTATTATCAGATTGCTACCCTTTTCATGACTGACTGTATGGAACAGTCTTTCCATCATGTTAAAGATAAAAAGGAGATACCGATAGTCATAGAAGATCTTTCTAAAGAGAACTTCGATATCTATGAATCCTTCATGCCATTTGGAGAAGGATTTGAAGAACCTAGATTCTCCTTGACTATCGAAAAAGATAATCTCTTTTTTTCAAAAAACGGAAATGCAATCTTCTCAAAGGACAATGGGAAAAATGGCAGGCTTTGCTGCTTTAAGAACTCCTCACTTGTCACAGAAAGCCTAGCTTCTGTCTTTGTTTTCCATGGCACGCTTAGAAAGAGTGTTTTCAATGGTGTTACTCGTTATGAACTATTGGCAGATAAGATGACATATGACGAGTGAACGATAAAGATTGAACTTTCTTTTAAAAAAGTGTACAATAAAGACACACTTGGAGGAAAAGTAATTTTATGAGAGTTTACTTACGCGACAATGTTGTTTCGTTTTTGAAAAGCAAACTTCGTCCGATTGACGAAATCTGCAATCTTGCCGTATACGTTTGCAAGAGTCTGAATGTTCATCCGAGCGTTTATTCTCTTGTTGTTCCAGTCGATGCCTTTGTTCCTGGAGCAGCGGGTTATTTCAATGTCGTCTACTACAAGAATCCGCATGTTTCTTCTGTCTTTGTTTCCACTGCATGTTTTACAGACCTCGAAAAAGCCAAGAATCTTGCCCTTTGCCTCTTTGACAATTCTGGCAAGTTCATGTTGGACAAAAGATTTGTGATTGAGCGTAGTTAATGCTTTCATAAATCCGAAAATTAATATAAAATATTAAGCAGTCGGAGGACTGCTTTTTTGAACGAAGATATTAATCAGTCTGGCAAAACCGAGACTTTGTCCAGTCAAGATACAATCGAGTATTCCATAGCGCTGAAGAGCAAAAGAAACCAAAGAAGAAAAATGATATCAGTCATCTCCCTCTCGGTTTCTTCCCTTCTCCTTGTTTTTTACTTTACTCTCCCTACTTTTCAGTGCAAGAACATACCAATCAATGGCAATGTCAACCTGACAAAGAGTGATATTGTCTCCCTTTCCGGAAGCAAGAAATATTCTCCGCTTCTTTTCCTGGATAAGAAGAAAGCATCTGAGAATATCATCTCTTCTTCTTGCGGACTTGTCATAACGGCTGAGTATGCCTCAAACGGAATTTCTGCGAATCTTACCATCGTGGAAGACTTTCCACACGCTAAGATCAAGACCGATACTGTGAAATCTTATTTTCTTTCTGGCCTTGAGACTTCTGCTATGATGGAAAAACTCAACTCGCTTCCTCTATCCTCTGAACGTATCGAAGAGATTAAACAGAATTTGAATAAGGATACGGAAAAGATTCCTCTCATTCACTTCCCAACTTCTTCCTTCATCATCGATGACTCTTCCATCAAAAGCGCACTTTCTTCCTTTTCCTTCTTTTCCTATTCTGCAATCAGTCTTTTCAGCGATATTCAGTTCATCAATGACAGTGGGGATGCCACATGGAACAATGTCTGTGATTTTGCACTCTCCTACAACAATAAATGGTTTGTCTTGAAAGACTGTCTTGTAGATAGTTTTGATAAATACTTTACACCGAAAGCCTTCCCGGATATCATCTTCGCTTCTTTAGACGAGAAGACCAGGGATACTGATAATATCAAAACCGTGAAGTATCAGTTCAAAGATGATAGCAAAGAAATAGACGCCTACATCTTCAAGCCATATTTTGGTACAGAAGGAAAGGTCGGTTGGAGCTTCGTTAGCTCAAATTAGAAAGGATTCATTATGGATACACAGCTTACAGTTATTGAATTTACCCCAAATAGCATCAAATTATTGAGCGGATATCAGATGAAGAAACAAATCTATGTTCTTCAGTGCTTGGAAGGCGAAAAACTTTCCTTGACTGAAAACGGATTTCCAAAAAACACGGATTTGAAAGAATCGCTGCTCACTTTGATTGCAACGGCTAGAAAACAGCTGAAAATCGATTTAGGACCTCTTGTCGTTCTATATCCGCCTTGTGATTTTGCAAGAATGGGAGTAAAAGAGAACAATGTGACCGGAAATGTAGATAGCCGAATCACAGTAGATGATTTCAGAACCTGCAGCATCCGCGCCATGAAGGTCACACCTCCCGTTGAGACGGAATCCCTTTATTTTGTTCCTTTCAGTTATGGCGTAGACGATTGCTCCAATCTTGTCGATTTCCCTTTAAACCGCTGTTCCAATGGTTTGGAAGTGGAAGGTGATGTTCACTTCATAAATCGTAATGTGCTGTCATTCTATCAGGATATCATCTATTCCGCTGGCCTGAAGGCAAGCGTTTATCTTCAGATGATTTCCACCTATGCCAATGCTAATTTCGTCAGTCTTATCGAATCGGATGAGAATTATCTGCTTCTCGAGATGGAATCGGAGTATACTTACCTTTCCTTCGTGAAGAATAAGCACGTCATGTCTTCCCATATACTTCGTGAGTCACTTTCAGAGGTGACTAAGAGATTTGCTGAGACGCTTCATATCTCAAATGATCGTGCCAAGGAGTTGATTTCCACATTCGGTTTCCTACAGAATCTTGAGTTCGAATATGAGACGGAGGAAGGGTTCACTTTGGCACAGGTCTCGAATACTCTGTTACAATCATTCCTTCCGTTATACAAGCAGATACAAGAGATCATTGATGAAGAGGAAATCAGCACAAATGTTCCTTTTGTCATCAATGGTTCCTGCAACAGCATATTTGGAATCGACTATGCCTTGAAATTCTTCTTTAAGAGGGGGGCTCGAGCCTCAAAAGGAAGAGTCATGGGTGCGGAATATGGCGTATTTGATGCAGCTTTAGGCGCTATCGATATCGCCAACAAGAATTATCAGGTGCCCCGTAACAATTTTAGAAGGAATGAATCCGATACGAAGCTGAAGATGACTATGTTTGACAGATAATATTGAAAGAGGACAGAAATTATGGCTGAAAACAACGAATTGCATGAACTCATCGATGATGAGGAATTAAAGAAGAATGCGAAAATCAAGGTCATCGGTGTTGGCGGTGGCGGTGGAAATGCTGTCAACGGCATGATCCACGACAAAGAAGACCTTGTCGAATACTGGGTGTTCAATACGGATTGCCAGGCTTTAAGCCATTCGCCTTGCGATAACAAATTAGTCTTAGGAAGAATGGTAACAGGAGGCCTTGGCGCAGGTGGCATACCGTCTACTGGAAGAAAAGCAGCTGAGGAAAGCTTCGATGATATCAAACACATCGTTGAAGGATCCGATCTTGTTTTTATTGCTGCCGGTGAAGGTGGCGGTACCGGAACAGGTGCTGCACCTATCGTTGCAAAAGCAGCAAAAGAAGTAGGCTGTCTTGTCATCGGCATTGTCACTCGTCCTTTCAATTTCGAAGGAAAGACAAGAAGAACCAATGCTTTGGAAGGCATCAATGCCTTGAAGGAGAATGTTGATGCCCTCATCGTCATATCCAATGATAAGCTGATGTTTAATGATGGAAACATGACTGTTTCTGAAAGTTTCCATAAGGCCGATGATATCTTAGGCTCCTCTGTCAAGACCGTAACGGACCTCATTCTGAAGCATGGCATCATCAATCTTGACTTTGCTGATGTGAAAGCTACCTTGCTTGGCAAGGGCATCGCCTTAATTGGTATCGGCCATGGAAAAGGCAAGACAAAGGCTCTTGATGCGGCCAATAACGCAATTAATTCTCCACTGCTTGAAGCGAGCATCCGCGGAGCGCGCAGCATGCTGATCAACTTCACCGTTGGAAAGGATACCACTCTTGTGGAGACTTCTGAGGCGGTTGATTATATCAATCAGGCAGCTGTCGGAAAAGATTCCGGCGAAGAATGCAATATCATCTTTGGTGTTATGGAAGAGCCTAGTTTCCAAGATGAGATGACAATTGCCATCATCGCCACGGACTTCAACAAGGATGTTGATTTCAGCGATGTTCCTTTGCGCAACACGAGAGCAAGTGCACCAATTGCCACAAAACTACCGGATTCCGATAAAGATTCTACTGAGGTAGGTAAGGTAGAGGAAGCTATCAAGAAGAGCACAGAAGAGAAGAATTCCTCCGTTCTTCCTTCCTTCTTGCGTAAGAAACTACAGGAAAAAGACGCAGTTGAAGTCAAACAAGATGAACCTGACAAGCAGAATGTTACTTCTGATGCTGAGGATGATGAACCAGTGGTTCTTCCTCATGATGCTGATTAGTTTAAGGAGATAAAATATGGAACTCAATGAATTCGAAAAACTCTCCCAAAAAGAGATTGAAGATGCAAAAAAAGAAAGCCTAAAGATCACTGACCGTGCTTCTCTTGAGGCTTTTAAGGGCCGTTTCTTAGGAAAGAAGAGCAATTTGACTGCTTTCTATTCCCAGATGAGAACGATTTCCCAGGATCAGAAGAAAGCTTTTGGCGAGAAACTCACTTCCTTAAAGGAAGAACTGAACCGCTACTTTGAGGAAAAAGAAAAAGAACTCAAAGAAAAGGAACTCAACAAGAGACTTGCCAAGGAAAAAGTTGACATCACACTTCCTGGCTATGAAGAGAATCTTGGAAGCAAGCATCCTTTCTATGCTATTGTCGATGATATCACCGACTTTTTCGTCGGCATGGGATTCACTGTCGCCGATGGACCGGAAGTGGAAAGCGACAGAAATAACTTCGAATTGATGAATATTCCTGCCGATCATCCGGCAAGAGATATGCAGGATTCCTTCTCAATCGATCCTACAACAGTCCTGAGAAGTCATACTTCCTGTGTTCAGGCGCGTGTCATGCAGCAGATGCAGGGAAAAGGACCTGTCAAAGTCATTTGCCCTGGTAAGGTCTACCGCAGAGACAATGATGCCACCCACAGTCACCAGTTCGGTCAGATTGAAGGACTTGTCATCTCAGAGGATTGCACATTCAGCAACCTTTTAGAGACCCTCACACTCCTTTTGCGTCACCTTTTCGGTGAGAAGCGTGAGATTCGTTTCCGCCCTTCCTTCTTCCCATTCACGGAGCCGAGCGTCGAAGCGGACATCTCCTGTTTCGAATGCGGCGGAAAGGGATGCAACTTCTGTAAGCATACCGGCTGGATTGAAGTCTTAGGATCGGGTATGGTTCACCCGAATGTCTTACGACTTAACGGCTATGATGATACCAAATACAAGGGCTTTGCCTTTGGTATCGGCATCGATCGTATCGCTATGTTGAAATACAACATCGATGACATCAAGAGATTCTACACGAATGATGTCAACTTCATCTCGCAGTTCAGAAAGGAGTAATAATCATGCTATTTTCTTATAAAACATTATCTACATTGGTCGATTTGAGCTCCGTCAGTCCTGAACAGCTGAGAAACAGACTGACCTTCTCCGGCTTTGAAGTCGAAGGCATGGAAAAACTTGCTGAGGCAAGTGCACTTGTCATCGGCGAAGTTCTCACTTGTGAGAATCATCCGGATAGCGATCATCTTCACGTCCTTACTGTCGATTGCGGTGCGGAGGGAATCAAGCACATAGTCTGCGGTGCGAAGAATGTCAGAAAAGGCCTTCGCGTGATCGTCGCTTTGGAAGGCTGTGTTCTTCCGGCCTTGAATGAAACAATCAAAAAAGGCAAGATCCGCGGTGAAGTCAGTGAAGGCATGTGCTGCTCTTTATTGGAACTCGGCGTTTCGAAAGACCTTCTTCCTGAAAATTCTCCTTCCTTGGACGGCATCGAGGAACTTCCGAAGGATGCTCCATTAGGTGAGAGAAATGTTCTCGATTATTTAGGATTGGAAGATGTCATACTTGATATCAATGTCCTTCCGAATAGACCGGATTGCTTAAGCTATATCGGAATGGCGAGAGAGATTTCTGCCTTATTAGGAAGAACTCTCTTCCCCCTTCCCACCTTCAATCTTTCTTCGTTGAAGGATAATATCCATGTCCGTTCCAAGACGATCAATTGTTCTCGAATCGACATGCTTCGCATTGACAATGTCAAACCCAAGGATGAGACTCCCCTTTACATCAAGAGAACCTTGATGGCAAATGGAATCCGTTCCATCTCTCCGATTGTTGACCTTGGTAATTATTCGATGCTCCTCACGGGTCAGCCATTGAACCTTTATGATGCAGATGACAATACCGGTAACGATTACATCGTCTCCGATGATTATGACGGTGATTTCACTTGCTTTGATGGAAAAGTCTTGAAACTGAAACCAGGCGACCTTGTCATCTCTGATAAGAAGGCTCCGCTTTGTCTTGCTGGCATCATGGCTGGTGAAAAGGCATCTGTCCGTCCTTCCACAAAGAACATCATGATTGAGGCTGCCTGCTTCTATCATGCAAGCATTCGTCATACCTCTTCTAGAATCGGTCTTTCTTCTTT
>CAVALL010000003.1:18108-28795 GCA_963589675.1 Alistipes onderdonkii
TGCTAACATTCGTCATACTTCATCTCGAGTCGGTCTTTCTTCCTTCTCTTCCCAGTTATTCTGCAAGGAAAGAAATCCGAAGATGATTCCGGAAGCTCTTTCTATTACGATTTCGTTGCTTCCTGAATTCTTGTCTGATTATGAAATCACGAGTTATTCTTCCTTCAATCGCGCTGAGACGAGCAATAAGCCGTTTGCCTTCTCTCTTGATGCCCTGAATGCAAGACTTGGTTCTTCCTATACAGAAAAGGAAGTCGATGAGGTTTTAAAGGCTTATCGAATTGAAAAGACAAAGGATGGAAAGCTTCTTGCTCCGATTGACCGTGTCGACCTCAATGAGCAGTGCGATATCGATGAGGAAGTGTTCCGTTACTTCCCAGCCACTCGTATCACACCATCTTTGGAGCACTTCCCGATCACACAAGGACATCTTAGCGATGTTCAGAAGAAGAAAAAGGAAATCCGTGAACTTTTAGTCTCCCGTGGCTTGGATGAAATCCTCTCCTTCACTTTGATCAGTGAAAAGGAAGATGAGTCTATCCGTGTTTTCCAATCGGAAAAAGGCTATAGGATCATCAATCCGATGACAAAGGACCATGAGATTGTACGCTCTGATCTTCTTCCTTCCCTCATCAGCACAGTGGATTACAATAAAGCACATCAGAACAAGAATCTTGCTCTCTTTGAGATTTCTCCTATCGATACTCCGAAAGGCAATCACCTTTATCTTTCCATCGCCTTGTTTGGAAATAAGATGGGAAGAGACGAATATCTCTCTAGACCTTATGATTTCTTTGATTTGAAAGGATATGTCTATGCTGTTTTGAAGAAAATCGGACTTACGGATTCCCGTTTCCGTATCAGTTATTCCAAAAACAGCAAATTCCATCCGAATTGCTCCGCTGATATCTTTGTCGGCAAGGATTTAGTCGGCACATTCGGTCAGCTTCATCCTTCCTTCTATGAGGATAAGCTCTATGTCGCCGAACTCGATTTAGGAAAATTGTTGGCTTTGAAGGGAATGAATACGAAGTTTGTTCCTTTCTCTTCCTTCCCGGAAGTCAGAAGAGACCTTTCCTTCCGTATGAACGATAAAGTTGATTATGCATTGCTTAGAAAGACTATTCTCCATGTTCCGGATACAAATGTACAGGATGTCTGCCTCTTTGATGAATTTGTCGATAAGGTCACATCCATCACCTATCTTGGAATCTCTGTCTTCTTAGGCAAGGAAGATGGTACCTTGAAGGATAGTGAAATCTCCTCATCCATCAAGAAGATCACAGATGCCTGCAAGTCTGAGTTAGGACTTACCTTAAGAGGTGAATGATATGGCTAGTTTCCGTTTGATTGAAAACTCCTTTGAAGAGGTGAATCATACCGATTTCTTCGATAAAATCGCTCTCGTTGCCCATAATTGCTATCAGGTGAAGGAAAAGGATCATGATAGCAATATCGGCTTCATCCAAAGACTTGTTCAGAGCGGTCATCTTGCGATGATGGAACATTATCGCTTTGCTTTCGTTTTGAATGAAAGTCAGTATCACCGTTTCTTGGAACTCCACAATCCTTTCTATGAATTGGGTGAATATATGCGAGAAAAAGGTACCTTCAAAGAGATGGTCTACCTCCTTTCCTGCTCGATTAGACCGATACTTGAGAACCTGAATAGCGATGATGTTCTTGAAAAGGATCTTGCTTTGCTTTTAGCTTCTTCCCTTCCTTTTGATGTGACTTCCGTTCTTCTTCCGAATCTTCCGGAACATGAGAAAGCCGAACTCTTTGATGTTGAAAAGAACAAAGAGAAGATACCGGCTGAAATCTATGACCGCTTCACCTATGTGACATATCACCTCATCACAGACCGTGGTGTGACACATGAGCTTGTCCGTCACCGTGTCTGTTCCTTTGCTCAGGAGTCGACTCGTTACTGCAATTACACAAAAGACAAGTTCGATGCTTGCCTGACATTCATGAAGCCGAGCAAATATGAAGAAAGAAAGGAAATCTACGACTCTTTCTATCAGAAATGCGCGGATTCTTACTTTGAACTCATTCAGTCCGGTGCCACTCCGGATGAAGCAAGAGCTGTCTTGCCTAATTCATTAAAAGCTTCCATCATGGTGACATGCAACTTAAAGGAATGGAAGAAGATATTCTTCCTCCGTACCGATCCCCATGCTCATTTCGATATCCGCAGACTGATGACCTTAGTCAAAGATGACATGATCAAGAAAGGGTATATCCAAGATGATCAAGGAAGATAGAATTGCTATCGATCTTCTTTCCTTGAAAGAAGGAGAAGCATATGATCTCGATTTTGAACTGACGGAAAATGAAAAGAAATATTTTCCGAATCTTCTTTCTCTCAATGACACCTCTTTTGTCCTTGAGGTGGTATCGTTAGGAAAACTCTGTTCCTTAGTGGTCTATGTCGATGGTGACATCACCCTTCGTGATGCTCATGATAACAGTGAACGCGCCTATCATCTTGAGGATAACGTTGAAATCGCAATCGACACCGATAATGATGAGAACAGCGATATCCTTCCGGATGACGATGGACTCTATGACTTAAGAGGTTCTGTCTTGGCCGTTCTATTCAACTCTATCCCACAGAATTATTCTGAGGTGCCTCTCACTAAAATCGTTCATGAAAACTATGTCTTGATGTCAGAGGAAGAGTACGAAGAGGAGAAGAAAAAGCGTTCTAACGCCTTCTCTGATCTCTGATAGAAAACAATTTTGACGCTTGCCCTTGGTTTATCCAAGGGCTTTTTATTGAAAAAAGGATAAAAGGAGAGAATTTCGTCCCACTTTACTACCACGACTACCACATTCACCCACTACAAGTTATATATTTTCAAAAAAGCCCATAGTTATGGGCTTTTTTGTTGTTATTAAAACTTCGATAAAAATTGCTAGACACGATATTTTAAAGAAAAAACTTAAAAAGTATTGCACGAAGTGGGATAAGTTATTATAATTGTGGGTGAAAGTGGGAAAGTAATCGTGTTTTATGGACAGAAAGAACTGACACTCGATGACAAGTATCGACTCGTTCTACCCTCAATCTATCGCGACGGTTTCACTGAGAGCACATGCTTTGCTACTTTAGGCATGGACAAATGTGTCCAGCTGTTTCCAAAGGAAACATTCGAGAAAAACGCTGAGGAGATCATGAAGCTTTCAGAATTCTCCAAAGAGGCCAGAGATGTAAGACGTATCTTCATGGGCAACACATTCAACATTCAGATCGATTCCCATAATCGTATCCTCTTGCCAAAACTATTGATGAACAAGGTTTCCTTAGGAAAGAAAGTCGTTGTTGTCGGTGTTTATGACCATCTTGAAGTTTGGGACCAGGACGCTTACTACGAAAGCGAAAAAGAAGGCGAAGAGAATTATTCCTCTAATGCGAAGAAACTCTTGGAAGGGACGGATAAAGCATGAGCGAGTTCAATGAACATAAACCAGTCATGCTGGAAGAAGTCCTATCCTTTGTTCCTTCTGGGAAGAAGATGACCTATCTCGATATGACCTTAGGACGTGCCGGTCATGCTTCCAACATCATAAAAAGGATGGGAAAAGGCAGCACATTCATCGGGGTTGACCGAGATAATGATGCCTTAGTGTATTGTGAGAAATTCCTGATACCTTATTCTAAGACAGTCAAGCAGTATTTCCTTCATTCGACCTTTGCCGAATGCATCGATACGTTGAAGAAGAGCGGATTTCAAGGGGCGGACTTCATCCTGATGGATATCGGAGTCTCTTCTCCACAGTTCGATGACCCAAGTAGAGGATTCTCCTATCGATATGATGCGCCGCTTGACATGAGAATGGATCAGAAAGACAAGCTTACAGCATCGGATATCATCAATCGTTATGATGAGGAAAATCTCTGCAGAGTGTTCCGTGATCTAGGACAGTGCAAAATCTATTATCCGGTTGTCAAGAAGATCATGCAGGTAAGAGAAGAGAAGAAGATCGAGACAACATTCGAACTGGTTGACATCATCAAGTCTTCGCTTCCGAATAAGGAACTGAGAAAAGAAGGTCATCCAGCAAAGCAGTTCTTCCTCGGACTTCGTTATGAGGTCAACGGAGAGATAGTACAGCTTAAGAAAGGACTCACAGAGGCGATTGAATTCCTGAATCACAAAGGAAGACTTGTTATCATATCCTTCAACAGTGAAGAGGACAAAATCGTCAAGGATACCTTCAAGGAATACGTCGTTGAGAAGCATGTCGATAAGTATAAGGCAGATATTGAAACGGGTGGTTACATCGCTCTGACCAAGAAACCGCTTCTGCCTACTGAAGATGAGATAGCAATGAACAATCGTTGCAAGCCATCTATCTTAAGAGCGATAGAAAGGATCTAAGCATATGAAGGACCGTATCGAAAGAACTTATAAGAAAAAGCCGAGACATTCATTGAAGACTGCCATGCTTTTGATGGTTGCTTTTACTGCGGTCATCTCTGCTTCATCCATCGCAGTGCTTTCTATCTATGGAATGCAGAACAGTGAAATGTCGAAAAAGATTGACAACTATTCTGCTCAGATCGATTATCTTGAAAAGGAAAATGATGATTCGAATCAACTCTACAATAGAAAGTAATTAAATAGACAATCATTTCAAATACCCTATAATACGCAATGAATCAGAGGCTATGGTGCAAGGTAGACTGCCCATAACCTCTTTTTCTTTGCCCACAAGATTGTAGGATAACGCAAATAGGCATTTATAAGCTTCTAGAGATGAAAGCTTTCGCTGTAAGGTAAAATAATTGCAAAAAGAAAAAAAGATGCCTTACAACCGGTTTAAATCGATTGTAAGACATCTTTGAATATAGTTTAGTAATGACGATAAGGAGCTCTGGTGGAGATATCGGTTTCGATGATCTTGAGGAATTCTTTCTCGCTGACAGTCTTGGAATCCGTTTCGTGATAGAGACGATAGGTGATATTGCCAGCCTCTGCTTCCTTCGGTCCTAAGACAATTGTGTAAGGAACCTTCATGACCTGAGAGTCATGGATCTTGTAGGAAAGCTTTTCATTTCTGTCATCGATCTTGGAACGGACATTCTTCTTCAAAAGCTTCTTGTTGAGGTCATTAGCAAGTCTGACGACTTTCTCATCGTTGTTGACTGGAATGATTCTGACCTGTTCCGGATGCAACCAAGTCGGGAAGGCACCCTTGAAGTTCTCGGTGATGATACCTAAGAAACGTTCGAAGGAACCGAAGATTGCTCTGTGAAGCATGACAGGTTCCTTGAGCTTGCCGTCTTTATCGACATAGGTGAGTCCGAAACGATGCGGGAGCTGCATGTCGAGCTGGATGGTTCCACACTGCCAAACACGGTTAAGGGAATCACGGATCTTGAAGTCAAGCTTCGGACCATAGAAGGCGCCATCGCCCTCATTGACCTCATAGGGAAGACCATTCTCTTCTAAGCAGGCCTTCAATTCAGCTTCGGCCTTATCCCAAGTGGAGATCTTTCCGACAAATCTCTCAGGACGGGTGGAAAGTTCAACGGAATAGGAAAGACCAAAGGTCTTATAGACATATCCGAACATCTTGATCATCTTACGGATTTCATCTCCGATCTGATCGAATGCTAAGAGAATATGAGCATCATCTTGTGTAAATGCACGGACACGGAACAATCCGTTGAGGGCTCCGCTTGCTTCATGACGGTGGTCAAGACCGAATTCAGCATAACGCAAAGGAAGATCACGATAGGAATGAATGCTGTTCTGATAGACAAGGATTGCACCAGGGCAGTTCATCGGCTTGATGGCATAAGGCTTGCCATCGACCTTTGTGATGTACATGTTTTCCTTATACTTCTTCCAGTGGCCAGAGGTCTCCCAAAGTTCACGGGAAAGCATCTGTGGTGTCTTTAAGAAGGAATAACCATATTCCTTCGTGAGAAGATCCCAAAGGAAGCTTTCTAGTTCGTGACGGATGATCATGCCGTTAGGAAGCCAGAAAGGAAGACCAGGTCCATAATCAGAGAACATGAAGAGCCCTAACTGTGTTCCTAATCTCTTGTGGTCTGCTTCTTTTCTTTCCTCTAAGAGTTTGAGATAGTTATCCAATTCTTCCTGAGAGAAGAAAGCAGTTCCATAAATACGTGTCAAGGTGTCATTGTCCTTGTTTCCCTGGAAATAGCAGGAAGAGGTGGACATGATCTTAATGGCCTTGATATCCTTGGTGGTTCTCATATGGGGCCCTAAGCAAAGGTCCATGAAATCACCCTGAGAATAAACAGATAAAGATTCACCTTTATCAGCGAGTTCATGAATGTGAATCAATTTGTACTTCTGATCCTGGAAGAGTTTTTCTGCTTCAGCGACAGAGACATTCTTTCTTACAATGGGCTGCTTTTCAGAAATGATCTTCTTCATTTCCTGTTCGATCTTCGGGAAATCGTTCTCGGAGATTGGACGGGGTAGCTTCATATCATAGTAGAAGCCATCATCAGTAGCAGGTCCGTAGGCGAACTGAACGCCAGGGAAGAGGTGCTGAATGGCTTCAGCCATAAGATGAGCGGCGGAGTGACGAAGGACATGAAGTGCATCAGGAGAAGCCTTCGTGATGGCTTCGAATGTGCAATTGTCCGGCAAAACTTCATTCAAATCGAAAAGATTGCCATTGACTTTGCAGCATATTGCCTTTTCGGCAAGGGAGAGGGAGATGCTTTTGCATGCTTCCAAGGCGGTGCTACCGTCTTTGATTTCTTTTTCGGAATGATCCGGTAAAATGATTTTCATATTAGTGCCTTTCAATAAAAGTTTAAGTATTTTACTTCTTTAAAGCGTGCCACGCAAGTGCAGCGCCTCCAGCTAAGCCAACATCCTGAGTAAAGGATGCATATTTCAAAACGATTGGTTTGAAGTTCCAGGCTGCGATTTTCTCGTTAGCTAATTTCTCTAAGTCGGCGAAGAAGACATCCTTGCTCTTCATGACTCCGCCAGAAATCGCATAGGAATCAACATTGAAGAGAAGCTGTAAGTTGCTGAACCAAGTTGCGAGCATATCGACCCAAACATGGTATAAAGCAACCATTTTCTCATCATTTTCGCGAATGCCTTGGAAGAATTCATAGGCACTGTTGATTGTTATGCCATTTAACTTGGCAAGGTTGACAATGCCGTTTCCAGAGAGGAGATATTCGGACTCATAGTCCTTTCCTTTGTAATTGACAAACATACGTCCGCCTTCCAAAGGAAGATCGATCATCTCTCCATTATGGACGACTCCAAGACCGATTCCGGTTGAGATTGTGACAAAGGCGGAATTGGCAAATCCCTTGTTTGCACCATACTCCGCTTCAACTAAAGCAGAGCAATTTCCGTCGTTTGCAAAATATAACTTTGCGCTAGGGAAATCTTTCTTGAAAAGGGATTCAAAATCGAATGATGTGATTCCAAGATTGCCAACGCGGCCTACTAAATTGTTCTGGACAACACCGCACATGGACATGCCGATGGAATCGATAGAATCCATTTTTGCTTCCTCTTTGACAATGAGGATGAGTTCTTTCATCTTTTCGTATAATGCCGTTGGGTTGTCCTTGATGGAAGGTACGATTCTAACGGCAAGGATGTTGAGATCTTTGTCCATGCTAGCGACACGAAGATTCGTTCCGCCGCAATCGATTGATATGATTTTGTCTGTCATTCGTTTTCATCCTCCGTGATTGAATTGTTGATGTCATGAACGGTCAAGACCTTCATGAAGTTTGTCTTTCCGGCTCCGACTGGTGTGCCGCCTGTCATAATAATGTGACTTCCAGGTGCAATGCCGTAATCCTTAGCGATTTTAAGAGCCAAGACTTCCATTTCCTCAGAGAACTGAGGAACTTTCTTTGTGTGATAAGGATAGCAAGCGTAATAAAGCATGGAATGAGTCAAGGCATCTAAATCAGATGAGACGACGAAGACCGGACAGATAGGACGAGTCTTAGAGATACGAATACCTGTCTGACCAGAGACAGAGAAGCAAATGATAAGCTTTGCATTGATAAGAATAGCTGTATCGGATACGGCAGCAGCGATTGCATCGTTGACCTTCTTGTTGGAGGTTTCAAACGCTTGATGAGAAGAAGTCTCATAGTTGAAATGCTTTTCGACTTCTCTTGCAATACGTGCCTGCATATCGACAGATTCGACAGGATAGGAACCATTGGCGCTTTCACCAGACAACATGACGGCATCGCTTCCTTGGTCGATGGCTAAGGAGACATCGCTGACCTCAGCACGAGTCGGGAAAGGATTATGAATCATGGAATCGAGCATCTGTGTTGCTGTGATGACCGGCTTTCCTAATTTACGGCAGGTATTGATCATGTAGCGCTGATAGGTAGGGACTTCTTCCGGAGGAATCTCAACGGCCAAGTCACCTCTTGCAACCATGATACCATCGCTTTCGCGGATGATGCTATCCAAGTTTTCGATGGATTCTGTGTTTTCAATCTTGGAAATGATGAGGATGTTCTTTCCACCATGGGAGTCGAGAAGTGCTCTCATGTCACGGATGTCCTGAACATTTCTGACAAAGGAGGCTGAAACCAAATCGACATGTTCTTCGCATCCGAAGATAAGATCACTCTTGTCTTGTTCAGAAAGGTAAGGCATGGAAAGATGGACACCGGGGCAATTGACACCTCTTCTGTTTTTGCAGGTGTGGTCATTGCCGACAAGACAGACAAGTTCTTTTGTCTTTTCATCTCTTTCCTGAACGATGAGTTCGAGGTTTCCATCATCAAGACGAATGATGCTGCCAGGTTTGCAGTCGTTATAGAGATTCTTGTATGTGACACCAAAAGCCTTGTTGTTTCCGACTTTCTCGGTTCCCATATAGATTCTAGTGATCTCGCCTTTTTTGAATTCTGCGAGTCCGCCTTCAAATTCACCAGTACGTATTTCAGGGCCCTTTGTATCAAGGCAAATCGGAATGATGAGACCTTCTTCCTTTTCAATCTCGCGAAGAGTTCTGATCTTCTGAAGATGCTCCTCATGTGATCCGTGTGAGAAATTGAGTCTCATGCAAGTCATGCCAGAGGCAAGAAGCTTCTTCATCATAGCCTTATCCTGACTGGCAGGACCAATTGTACAGACAATTTTAGTTTTTTTGTCGATTCTGTAATTCATGCAGGTTCTCCTTCATAATTCATATGATATGAAACTGACCTTACTATTGTATCAACATGGTTATTGTTTTTAAAGATGATACCTATTAATAAAGTAGTGATAACGCTATATTTTTTGATATAATTTTAGTGTATGAACATTATTGAACCAGATTCTAGTTTTTCCATTCAAATGGACTTTTCCCTTTCTGAGACAGATTTTTCTGTCTTGTCTTTTTTATATTTGCCGATAATCAAGTCGGATGCCTATCTTCTCTATGAGGTATTGTATCGATTGGATCCCATGGTTCGTCTTGAAGGTCAAATGCTTCATGATGACTTTTTCGCTATGACTGGCTTTGACTCAATTCGCTTTTTGAAAGCAAGAGAAAGACTTGAGGCAATCGGTCTATTAGAGACATACCGCAAAGAGACTAACTCCTCATCTGGTAGCAAGGTTTTATACGTTTATCGCGTGATACCGATTGCAAGTCCGAAGAAGTTCTTTTCTGATCCGATTCTCAAAAATCTGCTTCTTCAAAGTGTCTCAAACAAGAAATATCATCGCTTGGTCAATTATTTTAAAAAGGATGATGAAAAGATATTGGATGGATATGACTCAGTCGGTGCAAGATTCAATGATGTCTATTCCGTGAATCTTTCCGAGGATGATCTCGGAAAGGAAAACAACATTGAGGAGAAAAGATACAAAGAGATTTCCGATTTCTCATTGACTGTTTTACTAGATTATCTGAAAGCAGACAACATTCTGATTGATAAATTGAAACCCTTTTTATCCCAGATTGAAGATGACGCTAAATTATATGGCCTAGATGAAAAGACTGTTCTGAGACTCATCGAGGAGTCTTTTGATACGGAATCCAACTTCTATCTCAATCAATTTGAAGCAAAGGCTAGAAAGCAGAACCGTTACATCCGTGATGAAAAGAAAAATAAAGAAAAGGCTTCTATCGGAAAAGGTGAAGCTTCTAGAACGGTTCAGATATTCACTTCCACAACACCGAAACAATATCTTCAGGCGTTTTTCCATGCGGAACCTAGCGAATACATGCTTAAGGAAGTCGAGGATTTAAGAAGAAGATTCGGCTTTGACAATGGTATTATCAACGTCATATTGGATTACTGCCTTAAGAAGACAGGAAAAGAATTCAATTCTATGTTAATTGATAAAGTTGCTAGCACTTTATCCGCAAATGAAGTGGATGATTGTTACTCTGCGATAGTTTTATTGAAGACTCGTGATTTCAAGGTTGGAGAGAATAAGAAAAAGAAAAACACTGCATCCGTAAAGGATAAAAACAATTCGGATGAGGTAAATGTGGAAGAAAAAGAGGAGGTTACCAAAGATGACCTTCTTAAACTTTCGGAAGGATTAGGCTTATGAAAATATCGGATGTCGTTGAGTCTGGCGTTAAGAAAGTCAGCTCGGTCACAGTAGAGATGGATCCGAAAAGCCTAGAAAGCCTTGAGGAGAGCGTTCGCGAGTTTCTTAAGGATGATATCTATGCTTTTTCTAAAGTG
>CAVALL010000003.1:28805-52323 GCA_963589675.1 Alistipes onderdonkii
ACGGAGAATACTCTTTCCCATTCTCTTGGTGATTTATACTCTTATAAGCAGGATCGAAACCTATGTCTTACCTGCGGAAAGAAACTTCTTTCCTGTCCGAAGAAGGACAAGAAAGGCTATCAATTAGAACCGTATTATGTGAAAGAGGATGACAGAGTTCGTTTCCAATATGTTCCTTGTTCCTTGTTGGCTGATATGAACCGTGTATTAGAACGCATCTCACCTTGTGATTGTGGCACGACAACTCTTGTCGAGGATGCCAATTCCTTGTTGGAATCCCTATTTAAGGGTGACAACATCAAGAAACAACAGGGACTTGCCTCTGTATTTGTTTCCGTAATGAATGATATCAATAAAAAGGAAAAACTGAAACGTGGTCTTGCTTTTTCCACTGTCAATGCTACGGAGAAACTGTCTTCTTCTCTTCTTCGTCTGATTGCCTATTTATATGCTAGAAATGGACTCCATGTCTCTTATATCAATACGAATGCCTACTTTAAGCAGCTCTTTTCCAATAATCCTGAATTGTCCTATGTGGCACAGAAAGAATTGACTTTGCTTAAGAAGGCGGATGTCCTTCTTTTTGAGAACTTTGATGAGATTCCCTATCTGGATGATGAAAGGACAAAAAAATATCTTCTTCCTCTTTTTGAAGAAAGAAATAAAGAAGGCAAACTGAATTTTGCATCGTTACTGAAATCGAAAAAGCTCTCCTCGATTGTTTACCGAAACACGCATCTGACTTTCACAAAGAGTGAATTGCAAAAAGAAATCGAATCCCTTTTCTCTTTTGCTGTAATTCAGGATTTGGATCTCCGTTGATTTGTACACTATCCTCCTTTTGACTATATATTCTGTAGGAGGAAGTGTGATATGTTACTTCAAAGCCAGGAATCTGATTGTGGGAAAGCGGTGGTCCGCAATCTTCTTTCTATGTTCTTTCATGACAAAGGCTATTATACGGAAAAACTAGAGAGCAGGTGTTCCACTTTCTATGAGATGAGAAAAGAATTAGACCGATATGACATTGTCTATCAGTCTTGTCATGTTGATGACATCGCGGATATAAAAAGAGAGATGTTTCCATTAATATGTCAGATGATACACCGAGATTTGTATCACTTTGTCATTGTTACATCTATGACAAGACGTAAAGTTTCTATCCTTGATCCGTGCTTTGGGAAGATGACGATCAGCATAGAGGAATTTCTTTTTCAGTTTACAGGAAAACTGATGATTTTCCATTCGGCTGGTAAAAGAAAGAAGGCGATGAAAAAGAAGAACTATATGAAGGCATACGACTATATTGCTTACGCCTTTTGTTTCCTTGTTCAAGCGGCATCTGTCTGTTCTGCTTTGTTATTTACCGGAAAGGAGAAACCATTTCTTCCCTGTCTTATCTCAACATTGGTGTTTTTTGTCTTTGTCATTTTACAAAACTCACTGAATCGACTTGTAAGACATCGGTTAGAACATCAATTGATATTGAATGACTTAGATAATGTTCGGGATAAGAAACGCTTTGGGCATGTCTATAATCTCATCACAGAGACAGTCAAATGCTATTCTAATGCTGTCTCATACTCTGTTTTGATGGTTGGCTTGATTGTCCTGATATTGATCAACTCTTACTATCTAGCGTTTTTGATTCTGATCTCTGTCCTCTTCTATTTGATTCGCATGCCGATTGATGAGGAAAGAAATGCCACGAATCGCTATTGCTCCATCTCTGAAAAGTATTTCTTTTCCAAGATTGAGAAAGGAAGAGAAGATGAGGCAAGAAAAATCTATATGAGAATGAGAAGAAAAGGGGAACTACTCCTTTATACGATTGTACTCAGTTGGGTCCTTGAGGCTTTTTCGTTTATGATTTTCTCATTTGCGATATTCACAATGTCGAAAAATGCAAATATCAATTCTATTCTCTTTACAACAAGTGTAAGCTTATCCTTCTCATATGCTTTGAAATCCATGATGAAGATTCTTGAATATAGCGAGAATAAGGCAAAAGAAATCAATGCCTTAGAGGATGAATGAGATGAAATGAACAAGAAATGCTTAAATTAAAGATTATTTTGCTATATACTTTAATTATATGGGGGTAATCTTTTAATGAATTCTGAACATATTCTTGACTATGTATCATGTGTCAAATCAAAACGGTCTTGGAGAGACTTATTTCAAACAGTCTTTGATCACACACTGTCCTACTTGAAAAAAGAAGGATCCTATGAGGTCTCCTTGTCCTTGCAGTCTCTTAATAAGATGCATGAATACAACAAGAAATATCGTGGCATAGATCGTCCGACTGACGTTTTGACATTCGCTTATCAAGAAGCGGATTTTGTCTCAGATGAACCTATCTTCGACTTAGGCGACATCATGCTCTCTGTAGACATTGCAAAGAAGCAGGCAAAAGAATATTCTCATCCTTTGGAAAGAGAATTGGCGTTTCTCTTTATCCATGGCCTTCTTCACGCGTTCGGTTATGATCATCACCGCAGTGAAAAGGAAGCGGAAGAGATGTTTGCCCTTCAGAATGCCATACTTAACTCCTTGCCTTATGACTTCTATACGGACCAGAAGAAGGTCAAGAAACTGCTTCTTGAAGCACAAAGCCATTCCATTTCACCTTATTCCAATTTCAAAGTCGGTGCTGTAGTTCTGACAAAAGACGGGAAATATCATAGAGGATTCAATATTGAAAACTCCGCATTCGGTGTTTCCATGTGTGCCGAAAGATGCGCACTGTTCCACACCTATGCATCTGGATATACGAAAGATGACATTGTATCTTTGTCCCTCATCACATCATCTAGCAATGTCGGTACACCCTGTGGAAGCTGTCGTCAGGTCATGAGTGAATTGATGAATGTCAATTGCCCTGTTTACATCTATAACAAAGATGAATCCGAACACCTGTTTACGACAGTTAAAGATTTGTTGCCTTACATGTTCACTTCGGAGGATTATCACGCATGAAAAAAGTCGGTTTTGCCTGTGTATACGGCCGTGCTAACGCCGGTAAAAGTACAATCATCAATAAATGTTTAGGCTTTAAGCTTCTCCCTGTTTCTTCTAAGCCTCAGACTACAAGAGACAATGTGAATGCCATCTACAATGATGAGGATTCTCAGATTGTATTTGTCGATACTCCTGGTGTTTTCAGACCACATGGTAAATTAGGTAGCATCTTGTTGCGTGATGCGGAAAGCGCAAAGGATGGCGTAGACGTCATTGTCTATGTCATCGACGCTAGTGAAGTTCCGAATTTCGAATTGGCAATGAAGTTATCCAAACAAGATATACCAGTCATTTTGGCTTTCAATAAAGTGGATTTGGTCTCTGCCGATATCGGTGAAAGCAGACTTGCCCGTTATCTTGAATACCTTCCGAATGCAAAAGTGATCCGTATGTCTGCAAAGGAAGGATATGGAATCAAAGAATTGCTTGAGGAAATCAAGTCTCATTTCGAGGAAGGCGAGGTCATCTTCCCAGAAGACATCGTTTCCGATCGTCCAAAGGAGTACATCATCTCTGAAATCATCCGCGAAAAGTGCATGAGACTTTTAGAAAAAGAAGTTCCGCATTCCATCTATGTTGATATGAGACATGTCGAGGAAAGCGATGAGGGCATGATAATCTATGCCGATATCATTGTCGAAAAAGAATCGGAAAAGGCGATTGTTATCGGAAAGGGCGGAAAGATGATTTCTGAAATTTGCCGCTATTCAGAACAGTCTGTTTCTTCCTATTTTGGAATGCCGGTCCGTTGCGAACTTTTAGTTAAGGCCATCCCTGATTGGCGAAATCAGGATAAGTACCTAAGAAAATTCGGATACGAGCAATGATTTCGCTTCCGTTAAAGGAATCCTTGTGCTTTGTTCTTTCCGTCACTCCTTATCAAGAGGATTCTGCAGTCATCACATTTGTCGGTGAGAACGGAATATTTTCCGGACTTGCCAAAGGCGTTTATAAGCCCAAAAGTGCTCTAAAGCCTGTCTTGATCGTTCCCAATCTTGTCAAAATTGACTACAGGGAAACATCATCGGGCATTCATTTGATCACGTCAGTTCAAGTTGTGGAAGACAATTCCCTTCTTGCCTATGATTATCCGAAATCATGTTTCCTCATGTTTTTGCAGGAATTGTCCTTATCTCTCTATCGATTTGGCGATGCTTATCCGAGTGCGGAAATCTATCATCTTCTTTCCGCATTGAAGCATCATGATGAAATCCTCTCTTACTCCATCCTTCTAATGGGTATCTTCTATCGTTCTTTGGGGATTGATGAGACGACAAACGCCTGCTTAATATGTGGTAAAACGAAGAACATTGTCGCCTATAATCTTGTAAAGGGCGGATTCCTATGCAAAGACTGCAAAGGCGATGAACCTCAGTCTTCTGAAACAAAACTATACATCTTAAAGTATGCATTCCTTCCACTCTCCGATGAAATCCTAAATAAGACTGTTCCCTTAGAAGAAGGGAAAGAAATCCTTTCTGAATTGCTTCAGCATCTTATTCAATATTTTGACTTAAAGCCGATCCGTTCCTTTTCTATGCTATTAGAAGCGATTGGATAGGTTTACCTAATCGCTGTTGTGATAGAATATTGTCGTTTATTTTGTATATAGAAGGAGACATATCATGTCAGACAAAGAAATCAAATTTGAAGAAGTCACAAGTCATCTCATCACAAGTGGCTTTGTTTATCCGGGTTCCGATATTTATGGCGGTTTATCCAATTCCTGGGATTATGGCCCGTTAGGAACACTGCTTAAGAATCATGTGAAGGATTTATGGTTACGTCACTTTGTGCGTGGCATTGAATACAATGTCCAAATCGATCCTGCCATCATCATGAATCCGAAGGTTTGGGAGGCAACAGGACATGTTGCTAACTTTCATGATCCGCTTGTTGACTGCAAATACTGCCACGCTCGTTTCAGAGCGGATCAGATCATTCATGATCAGAAACCGGAACTTGATGTCGATGGTATGACTCAGGAACAGCTTAACGAAGTGATGCAGTCCGGTGAAATCACCTGCCCCACCTGTGGAAAGAACCAGTTCACTCCGATTCGTCAGTTCCAGATGATGTTCAAGACCTTCATTGGTGTCACAGAGGATAAACAGTCTGTCGTTTATTTAAGACCTGAGACTGCTCAAGGTATTTTTGTCAACTTCAAGAATGTCATGCGTACCACAAGAAGAAAGCTTCCTATCGGTATCGTCGATATTGGTAAGTCTTTCCGTAATGAGATCACTCCTGGCAATTTCACATTCCGTACTAGAGAATTCGAACAGATGGAGATTGAGTTCTTCTTCAAACCTGGAGAGGATGACAAGTGGTTCGAGTTCTATAAGGAAAACTGCAAATCCTTCGTTGAGAAGCTCGGCTTGAAGGATGAGAAGGTCCGTTTCCGTGATCATGAACCCGCCGAATTGGCATTCTATTCCAAGGCAACTACCGATATTGAATATTTCTTCCCGACAATCGGCTGGGGTGAATTGATGGGTATCGCATGCCGTGGTGACTATGATCTTTCTAAGCATATGCAGTATTCCACCGAAGACCTTACTTACCTAGACCCTGAGACCAATACGAGATATGTCCCGCATGTCGTGGAACCTTCCTTTGGTTTAGATCGTTTGATGCTTGCCTTATGCTGCGATGCCTATGATGTGGAATCCTTGCAGGATGGAAAAGATTCTCGCATCGTCATGCATTTTGCTCCGGAACTTGCACCTTATTCCGTCGCTGTCATGCCTCTTAGCAATAAGTTAGTCGATCAGGCTAAGAAAGTATTCGATAGTCTTAGATACCATTATGATGCCATCTTTGACACCACTGGCAGTATCGGTAAGAGATACAGAAGAGAAGACGCCATCGGCACTCCGTTATGCGTCACTTATGATTTCCAGAGTGAAGAAGATCAGACTGTCACAGTCCGTGATAGAGATACGATGAATCAGGAAAGAATCAAGATTGCTGATCTCGATTCCTACATCCATTCCTATCTGCATAAGAATGAAGTCAAATAAGGAGAGTCATCTTGGCTAATAATCCCGGATCGGAAAACAACATCTTCAAGGAAGTAGACAATAAAGCGGATATCGTGAAAGTGGTATCCACTTTTTTGGGCTTCAATAACCTTCAGAAGAAGGGTAATATTTACTATGCTCTTTGCCCATTCCACAATGATACCAATCCTTCTATGCAAGTGAATCCAGAGCGCAACACCTTCCATTGTTGGGTTTGCGATTCAAAGGGAAAATCAATCGAGTTTGTCAAAAAGTACAAAAATGTCAAGCCGATTGAAGCATTAAAGATTGTTTCTGATATCTGCTCAATTCCTCTTCCGAATGAGTTTTCGACTGACAAGTTCATCCCTCGAATCGAAAAAGAGTATTCGAAAGAACTACATGCTCTAGAGGATGCTGATAAATTCTATCAGCTTGTCTTACAAAGCAAGTCCGGTGTCTTAGGAAAAGACTATCTTGAAAAACGTGGTCTTTCTAACGAGGTGATTTCCCATTTTGGAATCGGATATGCACCCGATGATCCGAAAATGATTATCGAGAGTCTTCGTAAACAAGGCTATGATGTTCCTACACTCTCTCGGGCTGGCATCCTATCTAACTCATCCACTCTTGAAGATCGATATTATCATCGAGTCATGTTTCCGATTCATGATAATTCCGGACATCTTGTCGCATTCTCTGGACGTATTTTGACTAAAGATCAAAGTTCATCGAAGTATATCAATTATCCTGAAACTGCTTTGTTTAAGAAGAATGAAATACTTTACCATTTTGCAAAAGCAAAAGAGGACGCAAAACGAAAAGGATATATTTACCTTGTTGAAGGGTTTATGGATGTTATCGCTATTGTCCGTTCTGGACTATACGCTGTCTGTGGAACGATGGGAACAGCCTTGACACCTGAGCACATCAACGCTTTAAAGTCCTTGTCCGTTGAAGTGCGTCTATGCTTAGATAGTGATGAACCTGGTCAACTAGGTGAGGAAAGAGCTGCGGAAGCCTTATTGAAGAATCATGTACCTTTCCGTATTGTTCGCAAGTTCACTTCTGGTAAAGATGCCGATGAAGTTTTGACAAATGGAAAAGAACAAGGTGCCGAAATCCTTCTAAAGCAACTCAACCGATTGGTTGATCCTTTTCTCTTCTTCCTTAGAAGGACTTTGGGAAGTAGAAATAAACTGACTGATTCCACTGAGATTCAGAAGTTTCTAAGAGACCGTTATCCTTATTATGCCGCGTTGGATGACATCTCGAAAGCAAGAGATCTCGATTTGCTTGCTCAAGTCTGTTCCCTAGATAAAACCACTCTTCAGAATGTGTTGAAAAACCTTTCTACCGCATCTAAGCCTTCTGATGCTACTGTTCCTACTACTAATACCTACCAGCAGAATTCATACGGACAGAAAAAAGATTATGGTTATTCTCGAATGAGAAGATCAGTACCTGTCGAAAGTAACATTCATTGCTCTTGGAGTGGGAAATATCAGCTCAGTGAAATCCTTTACTCTTTAACAGAAATGGCTAAGGGTTCTGCTCAGGCACAAGGATATCTTCCTCAGCTTATTGAAAATGAATGCTCCATTGCTGTTGTGCTCACTCATTCCTATGATGCGCTTATGGAACTACAGAATGCCCGTATTGATTTAGTCTTCGAACCATTATCTAAACTTGTCAATTTGATTGGCGATGAATATTTAAGACATCCCGGAAACAAAGAACCATTTAAGGAACTTGATTATCAGGCTATTGCAAATGAAATCACATCCCGTAATAGTGGGGAGGCTTCTACTACCGATAAGGATGACCCGCTAGCACTATTCAGTGGTGATGAGCCACAGACAGATTATTATCATAATCTTACAAAGGAAGAGGCAGATTTCCTTCTCGCCTTCATCGATAAAATCAAATTGCTGAGCGATGATTGCTTTGATATGGACGCACTGAAAAATAATCTTGAGCTTCATCCTCTTTATGCCCGTTGGGATAAGTTAGAGAAGAACAGAAATCTATCTGGCTCACTTTCAACTGACGAAGAACTGGAACTTCTTCAGTTAAAGACAAAAATCCGCAAAAACGGTGGGAAGCTCTTGTAATATCAAAAAATTCCTTTCGTATCTTGAAAAAACGCAAAAATCAATAATACTATTTTTAGTGAGGACCGAAAATGAAAAAAACAAAAAAGAATGATGAAATATTAGAGCCGACTGTTGATACAGAAGCAAAAGCTGCTGAGACACTCAAGAAGCCAAAAAAGGCAAAGAAGAAAACAGAAACTCCGGTTGCTGAAGCAAAAGAAAATGTCCCTTCTTCTGATACTGCTGTAGAGGAAGTCAAGGAAGTGAAGAAGACAACTAAGAGAAAATCAAAGAAATCGGAATTCACTGAATTGGACGATATTCAGGAGAAAGTCGTTGAGACTGTTACCGAAGAATCAGAGGATATTGTCAGCGATGAAGACATCGATGACTTCGTCCAGAAAAACATGGAACAGTCCAAGGGAAAGAAAGGCAAGAAGACCATCGCTGAACTTGCAAATGAAAACAAGGAACTGATGGGACTTGATGATATCAAGCAGCATTTTTTGGAACTTGGCAAGAAGAATAACGGCATATATAAGCAGACTGAGTTTGACAAATATATTTCCAAGTTTGAACTGAGCGATGATGATTTGGCTGAACTTCAGGACTTCCTTATCGACCATAATCTTCATTCCGATGATGAGAACCTCGATGATGAAGTTCTTGAACCGGTTGAAGATGTTGATGATTTCAGCGATGATGATTCCTATGATCAGGATGATACCGATTATGACGATGATGATGACTATTACGTCACGACCGATGTTAAGAATGCTGATCCGGTAAGACAATATCTTCACTCCATCGGAACCTACCAGGTCTTGGAAAGCAAGGAACAGGAAGTTGAACTTGCCAAGCGTGTTTTAGAACATGACCAGGAGGCTAAAGATCAGCTTATCACATGTAACCTCAAACTTGTCGTTTCCATTGCTAAGCACTATGTCAATCGTGGTATGGATTTCTTGGATTTGATCCAGGAAGGTAATTTAGGTTTGATCAAAGCAGTTGATAAGTTCGATTATACAAGAGGCTTCAAATTCTCCACTTATGCAACCTGGTGGATCCGTCAGGCTATCACCCGTGCTTTAGCTGACCAGGCTAGAACCATCCGTATCCCTGTTCACATGGTTGAGACAATCAACAAGATTACACGTGCCCAGAGAAAACTTGTTCAGAAATTGAACCGTGATCCTACTGCCGAAGAGATTTCCGAAGAACTCGGTGGAACTCTTTCTGCGAATAAGATCCGTGAGATTCAGCAGATTGCTTTGGATCCTCTATCCTTGGAGAAACCAGTCGGTGAAGAAGAAGACAGCCATGTCGGCGATTTCATCGAGGATAAAGACAATATCTCTCCATACGATTATGCTAACCGTGCCATGGAAACGGAGAGAATCAATGAGGTTCTCAGCCAACTCACTGAAAAAGAAGCCCGTATCATTCGACTTCGCTATGGTTTGGAAGATGGCAGAACTCATACTTTGGAAGAAGTCGGAAAAGAGTTCAATGTCACGAGAGAACGTATCCGTCAGATCGAGGCTAAGGCTTTGAAGAAGCTTCGCCATCCTGCTAGAAGCAAGCTTTTGAAGGATTTCTGTGAGTAATGATTTGTCTAAGCGTTTGAAAGACGCTTATCGGATGCTTCCCAAAGATCAGATCATCATGGATATCGGCGCAGACCGTGGCCTTCTAGCTAAAGAATTGGCTAGAAACAATGTAAAGGTCTATGCCAGTGAAAATAAAAAAGGCCCCTATCAGGCTTTGTTAGACAACACCGTTCTTGAAAGAGAACAATATGGACTAGAATGTATTTTCACAGATGGCATTGATATATTGCCTAGTTGTGTCACCACTCTTTCCCTGATGGGAATGGGTGGTGGCACTATTTATGATATTCTTTCTAGACATGAGGAAAAACTCAGTCAGATTCAATTTCTTCTAATTGAACCACAAAGCGATTTTACTTTACCTCTAAAATATCTTCTTGATCGAAATTACCATGTGATCGATGGACACTATGTCTTTGAGAAACGATATTATCCGATGCTCTTATTGAAGAAAGAAGACAATACGATGGATTACAATGAAGTCGAACTGCCTTTTGGTATAATTCCTCTCCGCAGTAAAGATCCTGTATTGAAGGAGTGCCTTTTAACACAACGCAAGCACATTCTTTCATATCCAGAAGATGTTAGAAAAGCAAAAAGTGATGAACTAGCAATGATTGAGAAAGGATTAATGTATTATGAATGAATCGTCTCTTATTCGTCGCATCAATTCCTATTTTCCTCCGTCTTCCTCTGAGCCTTGGGATTTTCCTGGCTTTCAGTGCGGAAAAAGAAATCCGAAAAGAGAAGTGAAAAAGGTTCTCCTCTGCCTTGATTTTACAGAAGATGTATTAGAGGAAGCAAAAAGATTTCATCCTGATCTCATCTTGACTCATCATCCTTTCTTCTTTGGAAAAAAGAAAGATGTTCTTCTTAGTGATGCTAAAAAAATCTATCTTACAAAAGAAGTTGAGAAACTGAATTGTCCCATTTATTCTTATCACACCGATTATGATAAGGGCGTAAATGGCATGAATGACACGCTTCTTTCAATCTTAGGTGTTAAGCATATCACAGTCGCACGTGATGGGTTGATGCGAGTAGGTGAATTAGATGATTCTTTGTCTATTGAAGAATTGATTGATCTTGTCAAGTCCCGTTTCAATCTCCCCTTCCTTCTCTATTTGAAAGGAACAAGGATCTCAATAAAAAAGGTCGCTTTTGTTGCTGGTGGTGACTCTTCTGCTTATTTCGATGCGTTATCACTAGGTGCCGATTGTTATATTTCCGGGGACTGTCCTCATCATACTAGACTTGAAATGCGCCGATATGGATTGAATTACATCGAACTCCCTCATGAAGTTGAGGAAATTGGATTTTTAAAAGGAATGTCAGATACCATCAAAAAGATTGCACCACAGATTGAATTGGATTGTTTTGCTTTTGAAAAGTACTTTGACATACGATAAAGGAGGAAAAGGATGAAGAGCGAAAAAAATATGGATGAAGAATTTGATGATCTTGAACTTGATGATGTAGATGAAGGTTCTTCGGCTGACGGAAAAGACGCCTACCAGATGTTTTTGGAATCCATTTCAAGACTTCCTAAGTATAGTTCAAAAGAGAACCTTGAAAAGATCAAAGAATATCAAACCGCTGAAGGGGAAGAAAAAATCCAACTTCTGAATGGCTTAGTCGAAGGTAATATCCGCCTTGTTGTCAAATGCGCGATTGAGGTTGCCTCGCACGCGGCTCCAAATTCTTCGGAAAAGAATGTCAGAGGGCTTAGAATGGATTTGATTCAGGAAGGCTCTCAGGCTTTATGCAAAGCGATTAAAGATTTTGATTTGGATCGTGGATACGCTTTCTCCACTCTCGCTGTCACCTATATCAAAAGAGCGATGTATGCCTTCTTAAACACAAGTTCTAGAATGATCTACTTGCCACAGCAGATACTTGATCGTCATAGACAGATTGTAAAAGCCAGTGATGAACTTACCAAGACAAAGGGAGGAAAACCGACCTTTGAAGAGATTGCTTCCTATCTGAACAATGGAATGACTGCCTCAGATGTCGAAGAAAATTGCCTCATATTCAATGGTGTCGATGTTAAGACAATCGATGCTAATCCTGATTCGGAAGATGGACCGAGTTACCTTGACACTGTCGCAAGCGATGATATGAATCCTCAGGAAGTCAGTGAACACGAAGAGCAGATGGAGAAACTTGAGATTGCGAAAAAGACACTGACACCTCAGATGAAGTTTATCCTTTCTCACCGCTATCCAACAGATGGTTCCAAGAAGTGGACACTTCGTGAACTCTCTGATGAATTAGGGTTGTCCAAAGAACGTATTAGACAGTTAGAAAACGAAGCATTGAAAAAACTTCGTGATATGATTTCTTAGCGATTATTACGAAATCCAATTGGGTAATCTCAGTTGGATTTTCTCTTTTCTAGGAAATCCTTGATTTCCATAACGGATTCTTCACTGATGGAAGTGGATGAAACAAGAAGAATGTTTTCTTTGTTCAGCTTCGATAAATCGATGTCATCAGCACAATTTGCTTTAGCTATATAGCAACAAGGGAAAAGTGATTGGATAGAGTCAAACAATTCAGAACAGTTGGAAGAAGTTTTTGAGCCAAGGACAATGACATCAAATGTATGAGAGTCATGTTGAGAAAGAAAATCAATCGCGTCTTTTTTTCTGTTAAGATAAACAGAACAGGGTGGAAGATAGATTTTCAAATCGGTTTGATTGGTTAAAGCCTTATGAACCTCTTCGGCTTTGACTTCCGACATCGTTGATTGGACAATCAAAGCGGAAGGCTGATTTGGAAAAACTTGGGTAATTTCTGCTTCCAAGTCGATATAGTTCAAGAACGGAAAATGAGAAAGGAAAGCTTTCGTTTCCTGATGATTTTTCTTTCCGAGATAATACCAGATGAGATCTTTGTTGTTTTGAATCACCTGATATCTAGATTTCAGAACAGGACAGATGGCATCGTAACAATGGTGAGTGGAAAAAGTCACTTCATCCTCTTTTGTATGACCATGAGCGGGAAAGACGATGGCATCGCTATCAGTCACATCTTCCTTATTTGCCTTGAAATGAAGTGCTCTTTTCAATTTTTCGTTTTCTCTTTCGTTATGCATCAACGGCAAAAGCAAAGACACAGAAGAACTCTCTTCTGACGCCTTCTTTAAAGTATCGATGCTGTTTTTGACACCGGCACAAAAACCATAGTCTTTCAAAAGATATACCATAATTTAATGATAACACTATAAGTACAAATCTGTGCTAAAAATCATGCTATAAGGTGTTATACTATTTCAGTAATGGAGGACACTCTTTATGGATTATGAAAAATATATAGGAGTCACACCAGACTTTCCGAAGAAAGGCATATCGTTCAAGGATATTTCACCCTTGCTTGCAAATCCGGATGCTTTTGCTTCCTGTATCAAAGATATGTCAAAACTAGCCGAAGAATTCAAACCGGATTTCATCTGTGGACCGGAAAGCCGTGCATTCATCTTTGGCGCTGCGATGGGATATGAGATGCATAAGGGCTTTGTCATGGCTAGAAAAGCCGGCAAGCTACCTGGAGTCACGTACAAAGTCTCCTATCAGCTTGAATATGGAACAGCTTCGATTGAAATTCCTGCTAACGCATTTCCCAAGGGCTCTAGAGTCCTTTTGGTCGATGACTTGATGGCGACAGGTGGTACTTTCCTTGCCTTAAAGAAATTGATTGAACAGGCTGGTGGCGTTCCTGTCGGATGCATCACTCTGATCAATCTCGAAGAACTTCACGGCGAAAAGACAGTTGAACTTCCTTGCCGCAGCCTTTTGAATCTTTCTGACAGTCATTAAAGGTAAGCCTATGAAAATCCAAAATCGCATCTACACATTTGAAGATGTCAAAGCTGTCTATTCCAAATACATTCATGACGCAGATTCATTGGCTTTGATTGAGAAAACATATTATTTTGCTGATCAAAAACATGAGGGTCAAGTCCGTAAAAGCGGAGACCCTTATATTTCGCATTGCATCGGCGTTGCTGAAATCCTAGCCGAACTGCAGGCTGGTCCTATCACAATCTGTGCTGGACTTTTGCATGATACGATTGAGGATACGCCGACTACCAAGGATGACATTGAGAAGAACTTCGGAAAAGAAGTTGCCGTCTTAGTGGAAGCTTTGACAAAGGTGACAAGGCTTTCTGATTATAAGAATGTAGAGTTTACCGCTGAAAATCACCGCAAAATCTTTGTCGCTATGGCAAAGGATGTAAGAGTCATCATCGTTAAACTGTCCGATAGACTTCACAATATGAGGACTCTTCAGTTCCAACCTAGAGAAAAACAGATTCGAATTTCCAAGGAAACTTTGGAAGTGTATGCTCCGATTGCGCACCGACTCGGTCTTTATAATGTCCAAACTGAATTAGAGGATATTTCCTTATGGTATCTTGAACCGGAAAAGTACAAAGATATCGAAGAGAAGATGAACTCATCGATTCAGAATGCTCATGTCGCTTTGGAACAGCTGAAGAACGAATTGACTAAGATCTTAGGAGATAGCAAGATACCATTCTCTATCACGGATCGTGTCAAATCTGTCTATTCCATCTATAAGAAGATGTACAACAAACATTACTCCTTCGATCAGATTTTCGACATCATGGCTTTAAGAGTCATCACAGAGACCGAACAGAACTGTTATGAAATATTAGGTTACGTTCATGCTAATTTCAAACCGGTTCCTGGCCGTTTCAAGGACTATATCGCTATGCCAAAACCGAACATGTATCAGTCTTTGCATACAACAGTCATTACAAACACTGGCCACGTCTTTGAAATCCAGATTCGTACTAAGCAGATGGATGAAACCGCTGAGGGCGGTGTCGCTGCTCACTGGCGTTATAAAGAGGGCTCTCATTATGATGCCAAGAAGGAACAGGAAGAGATTGAGAATCAGCTTCATTGGTTCAAAGACTTTGTTTCCATGACAGATGAAGGGAAAGATTCCTCCGCTAAGGAATATGTCGATACTCTCTCTCATGATATCTTTGATGCCAATGTCTATGTCTTCACTCCGAAAGGCAATGTCGTCTGTCTTCCGAATGGTGCAACACCCATCGATTTCGCTTATCGAATCCATTCAGATTTAGGCGATCATCTACAAGGTGCTAAGGTAAATGGCACTTTGGTACCGCTTTCCACAATTTTAAAAACTGGCGATATTGTTGAGGTCATCAATAACAAGAATGCCTCTCCGAATTCGGAATGGCTCAACATCGCCCATACCAATTTCGCAAGGAATAAGATTCGTAAGTATCTTGCAAAACAGAATGCCGATTATGTCAAGGAAGATGCCATCAAACGCGGTAGACAGACTCTTCAGGACGCTCTCCGTGAAAGAAAGATCACAATCGAGCCATCCAAGCTTTACACGAAAAAGGTTTTGGAACGTTTCCATGCTGATTCTAGCGACGATCTTTTATTGATGGTCGCTAACAAAACAGTCTTCCCCTATCAGATCATCGACGCCTGTGAAAACATCGAATACGATGGCAAGATGACAGAAGAACAGATTACGGAACGCATCAATCAGAGGACTGTAAAGAAGAATACCAATGATTCCGTTCTTTTGAAAAACGGGGATACGGTCATGATCGCTCTTGCCAATTGCTGCACACCGATTCCTGGTGATGAGATCATCGGTTTTGTCTCAACAGGACAAGGTGTTAAGGTCCATCGCTGTGACTGTCCAAATGTTCAGCGCGAGGACTACAAATCAAGACTCATCGAAGTCATGTGGAACCCAGACAAGAAAAGCGATGGTGCCTATCCTGTCGATTTAGCTGTCCAATGCCATGATAGAAACAACCTTCTCATCGATATTTTGAATTCTATGACCGCATGTGATGCCAAAGTCATCAAGATCAATGCTAAGGTCCACAATTCAAACAATACAACTACTGTCAATATGACTGTTCTTTGTCGTGACAAGGATCAGCTCGGTCACTATATGCACACTCTTATGGGTGTCAAATCAGTCTTCCAGATTCAAAGAGTGACGCATTGATTGTAGCTTTTTGTCCGTTATACACTTAACTTATAAAGTAGCATGTTATATAATAATATGCTATTTTTTGGAGGCTATTTTTCATATGGCAGAACAAATCATTAAGAGACCTCGTGGTACGATCGACTATTATGGTGAGGACGAAAAGGTCCTTCTCGGATTGAAAGACATTCTTTTAGGCGAAGCACACAAATATGGATGTGATGAAGTTGAACTTCCTTTGTTTGAGGAGAATAGACTTTTCCATAGAACGGTCGGAGAAAGCTCCGATATCGTTCAGAAGGAAACATTTGATCTTGAACAGAGAGGTGATAAGAATTACACCCTTCGTCCTGAATTCACAGCTTCGGTCTCCCGTGCTGTCATTGAGAACAAGTTATACAATTCTCCTGATATGCCTTTGCGCTTTTGCTATTTAGGAGAGGTTTTCCGCTATGAAAGACCGCAGACGGGAAGACTTCGTCAGTTCAATCAGTTCGGTGTGGAATTCATCGATACTAAGATTGATCTATCTTCCACCCTTGACGCCTTTCTTCTTTCTATCCGCGCTAGCGAAGCATTGCTCGGACATAAAGTAAAGGCCAAGATCAACTTCCTCGGTTCTTTTGAATCAAGAGAAGTCTATAAGAAGGAGCTATATAACTACTTCAAACCGAAGATCGATAACATGTGTGATGACTGCAAGAGAAGATTAGAGACCAATCCGCTAAGAATCTTAGACTGCAAAGTCGAAGAGGACCAATTGATTGCCAAGGATTCTCCTCGCATCACGAATTATCTTAACGAGGATGATAAGAAAGAATACGATAACATCAAGAATGCACTCGATAGAATCGGAATCGAATACGTAGTCGATGACGAACTTGTCCGTGGTCTTGATTACTACACCGGTCTTGTCTGGGAACTCTATGATACCGAAAACAAGACTCTTGGCGCGATTGGAGGCGGCGGAAAGTATTCTTCCCTTATGAAGCAGATCGGCGGTCCTGATATGGAAGGCATCGGCTTCTCCTTGGGCGTGGAAAGATTGATCATTGCACTTTCCGAAGAGAGAAAGAATGAAATCAAGAAAACGGAGCCTTTAGACTATTTCATCATCGACTTCGCCCGTGATGGCTATGCATCCTATTTGGCTGACAAGCTTCGTACAAACGGAAAGAATGTCATGTTCTCTTCTTATACAAGAGCGCTTGGCGGAGCCTTCAAGATGGCGGATAGAAAACATGCCAATGCTGTCTTGATTGTCGAAAGCGACCATCGCATTCAGCTGAAGGATATGGCGACTAGAAATCAGATCGATGTCACGGAAGAAGAACTCTTCCGCAGATAGGAGGCAATATGCTTAGAACGAATAATTGTGGCGAACTTCGCCTAGAAGATGTCGGCAAGGAAGTAACGCTCTGCGGATGGGTATCCACCGTCAGAAACTTAGGTTCTCTTTGCTTTGTCGATTTAAGAGATAAGTATGGAATCACTCAGCTCAATATCGATACGGACTTATTCCACAAGACCCCTTTAAAGAGCGAATACTGTGTCAGTGTAACAGGCACAGTTGAGAAAAGAGAGATGGCTAATGACAACCTACCTACTGGTCAGATTGAAATCTCAGTCAAGGAAATCAAGATCTTTTCGAAGAGTGAGACCACTCCTTTTGAAATCAAGGATGATACAAATGCCAGTGAGGATACAAGACTTCTCTATCGTTATCTCGATTTAAGAAGACCGGTCATGCAGAAGTATCTTGCTATCCGTCATGACATCAATCGTTATACAAGAGAATACCTTTATCAGAACGATTTCCAGGAAATCGATACCCCTACCTTGATCAAATCCACTCCGGAAGGTGCAAGAGACTATCTTGTTCCAAGCCGTATCTATCCTGGTAGTTTCTATGCTCTTCCTCAGTCTCCTCAGCTTTACAAACAGCTTCTTATGATCAGCGGAAGCGATCGCTATTTCCAGCTTGCACATTGCTATCGTGATGAAGACCAGAGAGCCGATAGACAGCCCGAATTCATGCAGATCGACTGCGAAATGTCATTCTGCACAAGAGAGGATGTTCTCTCTGTCATTGAAGGGCTTCTCGATTATCTTTTCATGAAGATCAAAGGCGTCAAGCTTCCTCCATTTGTCCGTCTTGATTATGATGTCGCCATTCATTCCTACGGTACCGATAAACCTGACCTTCGTTTTGATATGCTTTTAAAGGATGTCACGGAATCATTAGAAGGCTGTGGCTTCAAAGCCTATGACGGAAAGAAGATCATGGCTCTTGTTGTTCCTTCCCGTGCGAATGTCACGACAAGAAAGCAGATGGATAGCGACAATATGCTCGCTAAGAAATTCCATGTCTTCGGTGTGACTCATCTCAAATATGAGAACGGTGAATTGACTGGAAACATCTTAAAGAATGTCAATCCTGAGAATGTCGAGAAATTGAAGTCTCAGTTAGCTCTCAATGAGGATGATCTTGTCATCCTTTGCGCTGATGACAAGAAAGATAAGGCTTGCTGGGCACTTGGTGCTTTAAGAAGCTATTATGGTCAGTTGCTCGGCCTTTGCAAAAAGGATGATTATAAGCCTTTGTTTGTCATCAATTGGCCGTTATTCGAAAGGGATGATGATGGAAACATTGTCTCTTTATCCAATCCGTTCACAAGACCGATTGACGAAGACCTCCATTATTTGGATGAAGATCCTACCAAGATTCGTTCTACATCTTATGATACAGTCTTAAACGGCGTTGAACTCTCCTCTGGCGCTTTAAGAATCTATGATTCCGAGACTCAGGAGAAAGTCTTCTCTCTCTTAGGACTTAGCGAGGAAGACATCAATGTCCGCTTTGGATTCTTTGTCAAAGCCTTGAAATATGGTGTTCCCCCGGAAGGTGGATTCGGTATTGGCATCGAGCGCCTTGCCATGGAACTTGCTGGTACGGACAATGTCCGTGATGTTGTCGCATTCCCGAAGAACTTGAAGGCCTTTGAACCTATGTCATCCTGCCCGAGCAAAGTCCCTACTGCGGATACAGATATTTTGGGCATTAAGCTGATTGAGAAAGACCCTGAATAAATTATTTTGAAAGAGAGGTGGATTATGAATACTGAATTGCCTTTTGGCTCAACCTCATTGAAAAAAGAACTTCTTGATATATTGAAAGAAGATGGCTTTGTTTCAATGTCCCCCGTCCAAGCTAAGACGATTCCTTTGATGTTAAGAGGAAATAATGTCCTTTCCCTCGCTCCGACTGGAACTGGCAAGACTTTAGCCTATGCCTTACCGATTTTGAATGACTTGGAAGATAACGGATATGTTCAGGCTGTCATCATTTCTCCGACTGTCGCACTTCTAGACCAAATCAAGTCCGTCTTTGAAGAATTTACGCTTCGCATGAATTTCAAGCCGGATGCTGTTAAAGCCGTCTATTCCCAAAACGACTTTAAGAGAAGCAAACCTGATGTTGTCATGATTACACCGGAGCTTTACCCTTCCTTATGTTCTCATTATCCTGTCAACAAGCTGAAAAGAGTCGTCATCGATGAAGGCGATATGGTTGCCTTTGACGGTTTTAAAGATGCACTTGAATCGTTGAAGAAGCAAAAAGAAGCCCATATGATTTCCTTCTTCTCCGCTTCTTTGAACGAACAGGATATCAAGAGAGTCAAGAAGACATTCGCAATCGATTCTGTTGTCGATGTCAGAGATGCCATCACGTCAAAAAGCGTCAAGCATCATCTTATCGATATTCGTACTAATAGCAAAGCTGAGGCCTTGGACCTTTTCCTTCGTGAAACAACTCCGTTTAAGACAATCGCCTTTGTCTCTACTAAGGATGAACTTTACCGCGTCAGCGAAGAACTGAAGAAACTTCACCGCCATCATCTTATCGTCCATGGCGGATTGGATAAGAGAGAAATCAAAAAGACTCTGGATACATTCCGCAAAGATGAAGAGAATCTATTATTGGCTTCTGACTATGTTTCCCGTGGTTTGGATATCCCGGATGTAGAAGTCATTCTTTCCTTAGATCTTCCGAATGATTCCGACTATTATTTCCATCGCGCTGGAAGAGCGGGTCGTTTTTCCGCTCCTGGTGATTCCTATGTCTTCTATACAATGGATGATGAGGATTCTGTCAAAAAGGTCAAAGATCTTGTCAGAAGAAATGTTTCATTCGACTCCTTCACTCTGACAAAAGAGAATCTGAAGAAGAATAAGGGAGCCTATGAGTTCAGAAACCTTGGCAAGAAAGATCGTGCCGATTCGGAAGTTCTACAGAAGAAAATCCGTCATGCCGTGAATGAAAATAAGTCGAGAAAGGTCAAGCCGGGCTACAAGAAGAAAGTCAGAAAGGCTGTCGACTTGGTCAAATTCAAGCACAGAAGAAAAATCGTTTTGACAAATATTGCAAAAAGTGGAGGAAATGCAAAAGACTTCCACATGGATAGACCTACCAATTCAAAGAAGTAAGAATAAGAAAAGCCTTGAGCGAACAACTCAAGGCTTTTCTTTCTTCTCGATTGCCGCAAACAAATGATTGATGGCTTCTTCTTTATCAAATAATCCGATTTCTTTTCCTTTTTCGAAATAGAGATAGACATCTTTTTTTCCACTGCCTGCGATTCCAAAATCAGCATCTTTGGCTTCACCGATACCATTGACAGGACAACCCATGACAGCAACTTGGATGTCTTTGTTTACAAAGTCGAGCCTTTCTTCGACGATTTCGGAGACTTCTTTTAAATCAATCAAGGTCCTGCCACAGGAAGGACAGACAATAAGCGTAGGAACGTTATCTCTTCTCCTTGTCAGTTTTAGCAGTTCCTTACAGGCTCTTATTTCTTCTTTTCTGTCATCTGCCAAAGAGATACGGATCGTGTCTCCGATACCTTTTTTCAGGATATTTGTTAAAGCATAGGTTGAACGGATGGCACCACCGAGTTTTCTTCCGCTCTCGGTAAGCCCGACATGAAGTGGATAGGGATATCTTTCATAGGCCTTTGTATATAGTTCTTCAATTAAGTCTGGGTCGCTTGTTTTCAAAGAGAGGACAAGATGTGTAAAATTCTCTTCTTCGAATACCTTAAGTGTATCCGATAAAGCAAAGAGCATGTCTTCTACTCTGTCTTGGCACTTTCCCTTATATGCATTCAAGGAACCGGCATTGATGCCGATACGAATTGCTACATTTCTCTTTTTGCAGTCATCGATGAGATTGCGTAAGAGCGACAAAGACGGAAAGTTACCTGGATTGATACGGATTTTGTCGACCCCGCTTTCTAAGGAAAGAAATGCGAGCTTTGGAGAAAAATGAATGTCGCTAACAATCGGTACCGATACGTTCTTCTTGATTTCCTTTAGTGCATAAGCATCCGCTTCATCAAGTAGAGAAAAACGCATCATCTCCAATCCGCGTTTTGTCAAATCGTTTGTCTGACGGATATTATCTTCTACTCTCTCCGTTTTGATATCAGACATCGATTGAATTGAGATAGGAGCATCTTTTCCGATGAGAAGATTCCCAATATAGAATTGATATTTGTTCATGTCTATATTTTATACATTCGATAGAAAAAGGAAAGAGATTTCCTTTAGGATGTTTGCTCCAAAGACAAGAAAAAGGAAATTGCAAAAAAACAAGTTCGATGGAATTTGAAAATATAAATAGTGACCTCTTGGATGAAAAGAAAACCCTCAAATAGAAAAACAAGTGCGAAAGTAACTCAAAATTGCTTTCTTTTCCTTGAAAACTTGTCTAGCCCTCTATATAATATGTAGGCTTACTTTTTAGGAGGACTTACAAAAATGGCTGAAAAACGTGCAAATATTATTCTCCGTTGCAAAGAATGCAAACACGAGAACTACATCACGACGAAGAACAAGAAGGCTCATCCCGATCGTTTCAACACTCAGAAATATTGCCCCTGGTGCAATAAGAAGACCCTTCACGAAGAAAAGAAATAAATTTCTTTTGAAAACACTAGGAGGACATTAAAATGGCTGATGTTTTAGATGCAGGCGAATTAAATCCTGGAAAAATCTTCATCTACAAGGGTGATCTTCTTCAGGTTATCGATGTCATTCACAACAAAACTGCAATGGCAAAGATGAAGCATAAGATCAAAGCTAAGAACTTACGTTCTGGTGCTACAATCGAAATGATGCTTTTCTCTGGCGATAAGGTCGACGGTGCTTTCCTCGACAAGAAGAACATGGTTCTTTCCTATCGTGATTCTTCTGATGATGGATTTGCCCATTTCATGGATATCGAGACCTACGATATGGTCGAACTTCCGATTTCCAAGATCAAGAGAGAACTCTCTTACCTTCCTGATAATGCTGAGGTTATCATCACTTATTACGGACAGGAGATTTTGGGTATCCAGTTACCGGATAAGGTTGCTTTGGAGATTGTTGATACCGATGACAACGCTGTTGCTGGCGACACTGTCAACAAAGCCAACAAGGATGCTGTTCTTGAGACCGGACTCAAAGTCAAGGTTCCTATGTTCATCAAGAATCATTCTAAGGTTTGGATCAAGACTGCCGATGGCACTTACGATTCCAGAGCTTAATTTTTGAAATCGAAATGCCGGACCTTTATTCCGGCATTTTTCTTTACGAAAGGAGAAATGATATTATGCCACTTTGGGCACAGATTGTCGTTCCGATTCTCGCATTCATTCTTGGTGCTGTCTTAGGCCTCTTCATCTGCAGAAAGCTCGTGAAGAAGGAATTGGACAAGAACCCACCGATCAATAAGGAAATGATTCGAGCCTTGTATTCTTCTATGGGCCGCACTCCTTCTGAAGCGCAGGTCAATGCCGCTATGAGAAATGTCATGCAGGCACAGAAGAACGGTAACAAAAAGCGTTAAAGACTTAACCTCTTTGCATGCGCAAGGAGGTTTTCTTTTTGACATGAATTTATCAACAAAAAGAGTCGTTAATATGCTAAGGACTCAATTTTGTTTATTGTGTTAACATCAGTCTTTCTTAAAATGGGTTTCTGGCTCTGTTCCTTTTTCAAGGCGCTGAATATTTGTTCTATGACGGATGACAATCAAGGAGACTAAGACTAACATTGCAATTGTCGTCACGAAGCTTAGATGCATCATGAAGGAAGGAGCAAAGTACATTCCGCCGTTGAATGATGTCTTATCTTTTAAAACAGTAAGATCAAGAATGGCAGGAATACAGGAGAGAAGCAATGTAGTCGGTGCTCCGATAAGGCTTGCAAGAGAGACACGCTTTCTTAGAAAGAATACAGAGAAGAATGTAGTGGCGCCTAGTACGGCTAGAATCGGAGAGACAAAGAGAACATAACCAGCGAAGCAGGCAACACATTTGCCGCCTTTGAAATGGCCGAAGATCGGATAGGAATGACCGATGGCGACAAAGAGAGCAGCGATTGCGACAAATGTCTCGTTTCGATAGTTGAACTCAACTAGATTAAGAGGAGCGTAGGTAAGAAGAAGCAGTACAACAAGACATGGCACATAGCACTTGATCATATCCAGTACCATAGTCAATATTCCGGCCTTCTTTCCGATGACTCTTCCGACATTGGTGCCACCGGCATTCTTGCTGCCTTCTTTTGTGATATCGACACCATGGCTTCTAGCGATAATCTTTGCAGTCGGTATGCTTCCTATCAAATAGGACAGAATGGAAGCGACAACGACGAATAAAACAGTGTATAGATTTTCCATAAATAATTAGGTATTAATTAACAAAGATTATTATAT
>CAVALL010000004.1:0-45943 GCA_963589675.1 Alistipes onderdonkii
AGCTCTCATTGTCATGACCATGGCTATTTTGGGTACTCAAACAAATTCGATTGACCAATCTATCAACAAAAGGATGGTGGTGAATCAGGCAAAGAAAGCTTATAAAATTGATAATAATGATTATGAGTATCCATTTGATGTAGAAAATAAGTTTAAGGGGGTTAATGATAAATACGAAACACAAAGCCCATTAGATGATACGGAAGCGGAAATTTATAACATTTATGTTGATGGCAGAAAAGAAAAAGTCAATGCTACAACCCGAACAAGAAGTGAAGACTCTCTTTCATTGTGCTCTTCGAGTGATGATAGTCATGAGAATAATGACACGTTTGAAACCGCAACAGATGTTTATAAGGTTAGTAATGTTGTTGGATTAAGGGAAAATCATTCAACGTTAGGTGGAACCATTAGTCAGAAAACGAGTGGGTGGGGGCCGTGGAAAAAAACTTATATTGATAAGGACTTTTATCGATATGATGTTGTTGTAACAGGAACATTAGAGATTGGATTGGAAAAAATACCTTCTGGCTGCGATTATGATTTAAGACTCTATCGAATGGCGAATACTAAGTATGCTTCAAGTAAGAATATGGATTTTGATGTCTATGATTACATCAGCGCATCTGCAGGAAATAAAGATGAACATTTGAAAATCAACGTTACGCCTGGAACTTATTTTGCTGTCGTATATTCTTTTAAGGATCAGACTTGGAATAATGATCAATCTTATCGCATTTGGTTTGAACAGCAACTAGATGAGGAACGTGATGAGACTTATTATGATATAATGCAAGGAAGGAATAATGGTGATATTTGCGCTATTTGGACTAGTGACTATAAACCTTTAGGATATAATCTCCTTAATTTGTCCTCCAATAATACAAAAATAGAACTTGAAAATTATGACAAGTCGCCATTCATCAAATCTCTATCAGAAAGCAATAAAAACAAAGATATTATGTATTCGTGCTTTTATATTTGGGATTTAGGGCTGAGAGCTTCTTTATATTACGTATTTAATTCACTGTTAGAGACATTAAATGAGAATTTCGAGGAATACAAGACACTTTCAAATGTTAGTATGGTACTGAACCATGTTGGATATTGTTTGGCAGCTTGTGGGGTAGCAACATCAATGTTTTCTTACGTTGATGCTATTAATGCATTATCTTCGGTCGTTAGTGTAGTTTCTTATGCGGTATCGTTAGCATCTGAAATAGTGGCTAATATGATAAATACCATTTATTCCATTGATAAAATGGAGTTTCATAACTTTTTGATCAATGCATGTGCCGGACTCGAAGTAGGAAGCGGAACATCTGATCGAGAGGTTGTTATGGTTAAGTTCAGATATCATATTGATACTAGTGGAACGAAATATCTGAATTGTATACCAAGATATAAAGACTATGGTAACAATTTATATAGCAAGGGTTTTATTACTTGCTTTGATGATAACAGCCCAATGACCGGTACAATAAAAGGATTCAAAACATATGCGCAGATAAAGGAAAACTTATGATATGATTGCGAACTACACATTTCAATATTCAAAAAAACAATTAAAAGATATAAAGGACCGTAGATCTAAACCGGTTTTGGTAGGTGTTCTATTTAATCTTTGTGTTCCTGCTGTTATCACTCTGATTCTCGGAGCACTCTATCTTATCGCTATCAAGATTAACAATCTTGATTTACGTGATTTTGTGTTTGATTGTGAACGTCCGCTTGTAATCTACTTTGGCACACTTTGGTTGGTTATATGGCTAGTCGTATTCATCTATATGTTCTTTTTTGCAAACGAATCAGAATCCTATTATCATGCTGATTCTGAACAGACAATTCAGATAAATGATAGACAAGCAATCTTAACTATTAATTCGAAAAATGGTGTTATTCAAGAAAAGTTCTTTGTCAAGAAAATAAAACAAAAGAAGAATTACTTAGTCATATATAAGAGTATTCGAAGCTTTGTACAGGTACCTATTGATGTAGTGAATCAGGCTAATGAGAAGGAGACTGTAAAATGAAAAAGTACACTTATTTCATTACGGGTGAAGAATGGAGAAAAGCAAACACCTTGAACTATCTCCTTGCAACATTTTTTGCCATAACTGACGTCGCATTGGTTGTTTTCTATTCTATAGGTAGAGTGTTTTTCGATCTTTCGACTATCTTTGCAACAGTATTTACTGGAATCAATTGGATTCTTTTTATTGTACTCTTTGTGTTACGCCAACGCTCTGAACCGTTTCGCAGTCGTCGTATGTATCGACATGATATTACAATTGATGGCGATACTATCCATTATGTCTTATCAAACGATAAAGAAAAGATTGAATCTGATTTTACAATCTATAAGACAGTAGAAAATGGATATGGAATCAAATACTATAAGAGCAGATATAGTTACATTTATGTTCCTAGACGTGTCATTGAAGGTTATGAATTGATGGGATATAAGTTTACGTTTGATGACGTAGACCAGAATAACTGATATTTTAGTTAAATTCAGATAGGAATTCAGGGGATGTAGATGACTCTTTCAATAGTCATCATGATAACATCCCCTTTTCTTCTTCTCCATAAACTTGTTTTTACTTATTTTCATGATTTAAAACAATCTGTTATCGTTTATAATATATTGAAAACAGAGGTGTGCCTATGTTAACTAGTTTAGAATTAGCCAATCATTTTGGCTTTAAGATTATCAACGGAGATATCAATGCCTTGACTCGTCCGGTTCTGGTTGCTGAATTGGATCGACCGGGTCTTGAGCTTTTAGGTCTTTTCCAATACTATGAAAAAGACAGAATCATGCTTATCGGAAACAAAGAGATGGCATTGATCAATAGTTCTGATCCGGAGTCTATTTATAAGAACTGCTTGAAGATATTCTCAAATGAATGTCCTGCGGTAGTTATTACACATGATAATCCATGTCCGGACTGTGTCATGAAAGCGGCAAAGGAAACAAATGTCCCTCTCTTCTCCTGTTCGCAGGATACATCAGAATTGTCCTCTTCTATGTACATCTATCTTTCTGAGGCCTTGGCTCCGAAAACTGCTATGCATGCCTGCTTGTTGGAGATATATGGCATTGGTGTATTGATCATGGGTGAATCCGGTATCGGTAAATCCGAAATCTCTTTGGAACTGATCCGTAAAGGCCACCGCCTTGTCGCTGATGATAGGGTTGATATTGCTGATGTTAGAGGAAAACTGATAGGTACATGCCCTGAAACTATCTATGGAATGATGGAGGTCAGAGGTATCGGTATTATCAATGTATCTAGAATGTTTGGTATCAATTCCCTTACAAAGCGAAGCCATATCAATCTGATCATCAATCTAGTTCCTTTCAAAAAGGATGAACCGATGGAACGTATCGGCATGAAGACAAACCATTATGAGATATTGAATGAATCCATTCCTTTGATCAAACTTCCTGTCTCTGCCGCTAGAAGCATGGCTGAAATCATTGAGACAGCTGTCACCAATTTCAAGTTGAAGGATGATGGCTATGATACCGGATATGAATTCCAGAAGAGACTTCTTGAGATTCAGGAAAAGAGACAAGAGGAAAAGAGAAGAAAAGAAGAATATGCTAAGATGTCCTCTCTTGCCACAAACGAGACATCAAAGGAGTAAATAAGATGGGAACGAATATATTAGGCTATTATGTCGGGTTTCCATTTTCAAACCCTGTTGTTAGATTTTATGCGATATGTATTCTCTTTGGTGCCTGTGTCGCTCTCTTCCTTTCGGATTACAGAGCTCATAAAGACGGATATGACTGGCACTTCTTCGATACGGTTTTCCCGTTGGCATTGATTGCTGGCATTATCGGAGCTCGTATTTGGTATGTCATCGCAAGCTGGGACCAGTATTCAAGTGGTCCGTTCTGGCGTGTCTTTGATATGAGAGAGGGCGGACTTGCCATTCAAGGCGGCGCTATCGGAGGTGTCCTTGTCGGTGCGACATATTGCATATTCAGAAGGAAAGGAACATCCATTTTGAAGATTATGGACTTCGCTGTTCCGACAATCATCATCGCTCAGGCGATTGGAAGGTGGGGAAACTTCTTCAATCAGGAAGTCTTCGGACATGCTGTCGATCCTTCCGCTTGGTCTTTCCTTCCATCTTTCATCACAAATAATATGCAGAATGGTAGTAATAACATGGGCGTATACTTCTTTAATGGTCAAACCATTAGAACTGCAGACACTGGTATCCTTTTGCCTACTGGAAGTATGGCGGCTCCTATGTTCTTAGTCGAAGGTGTCGTTAATATTCTATTCTACTTTGTCATCACAAAAGGTTTGCCACTTGTTTTAGGAAAACACTATAAGAATGGTGATCAGGCCTATATGTATTTTGTTTCCTATGGTATCATCCGTATGATCTTAGAACCCTTAAGAAATGCTCACTTCATTATGGGTGATGCTACAGCTGGAAAGACAGATTACAAATCCTATATGATGGCAATCGTCTTTATTTCTGTAGGTGTCTTGCTTATCATCATCAACCATGTTCTTCATCTCCTTGCTGAGAAAGGTAAATTTGATTCCCATCCTCGTTTCAAATCTGTCTTTGTTGAAGAAGAGGCACAGTCCGTCCTTGAAATCTCTTCCTCTTCTAATAACACTGATAAGAAAGTAGAGATTGAGGAAAGTGATTCTGATTTCATCAACAAACTGAAATCAAAAGATCAAAACAACAAGGATGAAAGTCAGAGGTAGTGAATATGGACAATAAAGATGTTGCTATTATCGGCTTAGGACCGAGTGGTGTCTCTGCTGCTATTTACTTGAAAAGATATGGGATGAATCCTATTTGCTATGAGAGAGAATTAGTCGGTGGAAAAGTAAACAAAACCGAAAAGATCGAGAATTATGCTGGTATTCCCTCTGTCTCTGGACCGGATTTGGGAATGAAATTAGAAGAGCAGTTAGGTAAATTCTTTATCCGTCCTATTTATCAGGATGTTAAGTCCGTAAAGAGAAATGAGGATGGAAGTTTCACTGTCACGACTTCAAAGCAGACCAGAGATTTTCGTTATGTCATTTTGGCCAACGGTTTAGGAGAGAAACCTTTTCCTATTGAAGGAGAAGATAAGTTCAAGAAACGTGGAATATCCCGTTGTGCTATCTGTGATGGTAGCTTTTATCAGGGGAAGGATGTTGCTGTTGTAGGTGCTGGAAATGCCGCATTTGAAGAGGCAAGTTATCTTTCCGATATCTGCTCTCATGTGACACTGATCGCAAGAAGAAAAGAATTTCGTGCTCAGGAGAGTGCTGTAGAAGAATTCAAGAACAGGAAGAATACCACTATCCTTGCTCCTTATCACATTGTTTCCGCTGATGGAAAAGATAGTATCTCATCTATCCGTGTTCAGAACAATGAGACCGGAGAAGAAAGTGAACTTCCAATCTCTGGATTGTTCCTGTATGTCGGAGAAGAGGCAACGAGCTCGTTTGTCGAGATACCGGAAGTCAAGGATGACAAAGGAATCATCCTTACAGATAATAGTATGGAAACAAGTGTATCTCATCTCTATGCTATTGGTGACTGCAGAAACACGACATTGCGTCAGGTTGTTACGGCGACTAGTGATGGTGCAATCGCTGCGACATCCATTCATGATGATTATCAGAAAAACACTGTAAAATAGAATACGATAAGGAAGGTATACGATGGCTACTGAAATCGCCTTTGCCAAGAAGGTCAAAGAGGAATTAGCAAACAACAGCTACACAATCGAACAGAAGAAATATATCCTTTCTGGTTTTGCTAGAAACGGAGGTACTTTTTCTATTGGTAAAGAACCGGTCCTTGTTCTTCATACAGAGATTGGAAGCGTAGCGAAACTCCTATATTCTTGTTTGAAGGAAGTATATAAACTCAATCCGGAAATCGATTATCAGAAAGTCAATCGCTTTGGTAAGAGACTAGTCTATGTTGTACATGCCCAGGATAAATCCCTATACCATGTCATGGAAGACTTAGAGATATTGAAGGATGGCTTTGAAAGAATTCCTCCGAAAGAAGGACTCTATATCAAGAACCTGAAGTATCTATGCATCGGGTGCTTTCTTGCCAATGGCTCTGTCAATAATCCATCCTCTTCTAAGACATCGTACTTTTTGGAAATGGCTTTTACGGATCAGAATGATGCTCAGGTCATCAGAAGAAAGTTAGTCAGTTTCAAGAAAGAAAGGACTATGTCATTCAAATCCATCAAGAGAAGAGAAAAGTATGTCCTTTATCTGAAGAAGTCGGATCAGATTGCTGTATTCCTATCTTATATTGGTGCGATGGAGACGATGCTCGACTATGAGAATGCTAGAATCACCAAAGATGACATCAATTTGGAAAACAGAACGACAAACTGTGATATGGCTAATTACAAAAAGACAATACAGACTGCACAGAAGGATATTGATGATATCCAATATCTCTTGAAGACAACCCCTATTACGCTCTTTGATGAGAAAACACAGGCAGTCATGAAAGTCAGACAACAGTTCCCTGAATATAATTACAACGAATTAGCTCGTTACCTGAGTGAAGAGATGAATATTCCGATAACGAAAAGCGGAATATCCCATATTCTTACCTCAATCCGTGAAAAAGCAAAAGAACAGCGTATTTTAGATAAATGAGCATGATTTGATAGCCTATGTGCATATAGCTGCGCATAGGCTTTTTCTGCTTTTATATGATGTTTTTGAAAATTATCAACAAATTTGTTGATTTTTCAATAAAGATGGAAATGACAAATGATTGATGCGCACGCATTTTGGCATAAGTTTTCGTTAAAACACACTCTCACAGCGCAATAGTATCCATGAAAGCCCTATTTTTCAAAAAATGTATCAAAAAACTTTCATTTTCTTAATTTGTTTGTATAATGAATGTGTAACTAGGAGGACATTATAAATGTCAGTTAAAGTAGCTATTAACGGTTTCGGTCGTATTGGTCGTTTGGCTTTCAGACAGATGTTCGGTGCTGAAGGTTATGAAGTTGTCGCCATCAATGATCTTACCAGCCCTAAGATGTTGGCCAACTTATTGAAATATGACACTGCTCAGGGTGGATATGCCGGTCACATCGGTCAGAATCTCCACACTGTCTCTTCCAAGGAGCCCGTCCTTGCTGAAGATGGAAAGACAGTCGTTGTTCCTGGATCCATCACTGTCGATGGCAAGGAAATCACCATCTATGCTCAGCCTAAGGCTGAACTTCTCCCTTGGGGTGAAATCGGTGTCGATGTCGTTCTCGAGTGCACTGGTTTCTATTGCTCTAAGGACAAATCCATGGCCCACATCAAGGCTGGTGCCAAGAAGGTCGTCATCTCTGCTCCTGCAGGCAAGGATCTTAAGACCATTGTCTTCTCCGTCAACGAAAAGACATTGACCAGCGATGATCAGGTCATCTCTGCTGCATCCTGCACAACCAACTGCTTAGCCCCTATGGCCAAAGCTTTGAATGATACCTTCCCGATTCAGTCTGGTATCATGACCACTGTCCACGCCTACACTGGCGATCAGATGATCCTTGATGGACCTCACAGAAAGGGCGATTTACGCCGTGCCAGAGCTGGTGCTGCCAACATCGTTCCGAACTCCACAGGTGCTGCTAAGGCTATCGGCCTTGTCATCCCTGAACTCAACGGCAAACTCATCGGTTCTGCTCAGAGAGTCCCGGTTCCGACTGGTTCCACCACTATCCTTGTCGCTGTTGTCAAGGGTGATGATGTCACTGTCGATTCCATCAATGAAGCTATGAAGGCTCATGCTTCTGAATCCTTCGGCTATAACGAAGATCCTATCGTCTCTTCCGATGTCATCGGTATGAGATATGGTTCCCTCTTCGATGCCACCCAGACCATGGTCACCAAGATCTCCGATGGACTTTATCAGGTTCAGGTTGTCTCTTGGTATGACAATGAGAATTCTTACACTTCTCAGATGGTCCGTACCATCAAGTACTTTGCTGAACTCGCCTAATCCTTTCTAACAGAATAAGGCAGCTCATTTCGTAAAAATACTACGGAAAGCGCCTAGAAATGGGCGCTTTCTTATTATAAAAAAAGGAGAAAGATATGAAAAAATTAGTCACTGATCTTGCTGTTGAAGGCAAGAAGGTTCTGGTTCGTGTCGATTTCAACGTTCCTCACAAAGGTGCTGACATCTCTGATGACAATCGTATTGTCGGTGCTATTCCTACCATTGCCGAATTAGTCAAGAAGGGTGCCAAAGTTGTTTTGATGTCTCATCTTGGCAAAGTCGCCTGGAAGAAGCTTAAGAAGGGCGAAGCTACCATGGAAGATATCGAGAAGCAGATGAAGAAGAATGACCTCTCCATCGTTCTCGCTCCTTTGACAAAGTATCTTTCTGAGGCTGTCGGACATGATGTCAAAGTCACCTTCTCTCCTGCAACTCATGGTGAAGATCTTAAGAACGCCATCGATGCTCTTGCATCCGGTGATGTCCTTTTGGTTCAGAACACCCGTTATGAAGCAGGTGAAGAGAAGAACGATCCCGCTTTAGCAGCTGAATGGGCTTCTTATGTTGATGCCTTCGTCATGGATGCCTTCGGTTCTGCTCATAGAGCACATGCCTCCACATATGGTGTCCCTGCTGCTTTGAAAGAGGCTGGCAAGGAAACCGCTGTCGGCTTCCTTATGGAAAAGGAAATCAAGGGCCTTGGCCGTTGTGTCGAACCGAGAGATGATCAGCGTCCTTATATCGCTATCTTAGGCGGTGCTAAGGTCTCTTCCAAGATTGAAGTCATCGACTCCTTACTCAAGAAGTGCGACCTCATCTTAATCGGCGGCGGTATGGGCTATACCTTCAAGAAGGCAGTCTTCCATATCAATGTCGCCAATTCTCTTTGCGAAGATGATCAGCTTGAATATGCCGCAAAGTGCTTTGCCACTGGCAAGATCAAACTCTCTCTCGATACCATCGTCGCTAAGGGCTATGATTTCGAGAATCCGGAGAAGAAAGTTGAAGATATCAAGTACATCGACAACAATGAGACCGACTTCCCTGAAGGATATGAGGGAATCGATATCGGTCCTTTGACCAGAAAGTTCTATGCTTCTGAAATTGCAAAGGCCAAGACAATCTTCTGGAATGGTCCTATGGGCGTCTTCGAAAACGAAGATTTCCAGGAAGGAACCAAGGCTGTCTGCACAGCATGTGCTGAAGCTACCCAGGCCGGTGCTTTCACAGTCATCGGTGGCGGTGATAGCGCTGCTGCTGCTAAGAAGTTTGGATATTCCGATAAGTTCAGCCATGTTTCCACTGGTGGCGGTGCCTCCCTTGAACTCATCCAGTTCGATGGACATCTCCCGGGAATCGATGTCATTGAGGATAAGTAAACATGACCCGTAAAAAGTTTTTAATGGGCAACTGGAAGATGAATCACACCATCGCAGAAGCCAATGCTTTCTGTGAAGATGTGAAGAATGCTGGTCTTGTCAAAATCGCCAGAGCCAAGGGCGTCATGATCGGTGTTGCTCCTTCCTATCTTGCTCTTCAGTCTGTCCGCAAGCATGCTCATAGCCTTATCGTCGCATCCCAGGATGCTCACTATATGGATCATGGCGCATACACTTCCAGTGTCTCCATTCCGATGCTTCAGGAAATCGGCATCGATTGGTCCATCATCGGTCACTCCGAAAAGAGAACCTATGATGGTGAAACATCATTCTCCTGCAACAGAAAGATCAAGGCACTTGTTGCTAACAAGTTCCATGTCATCTATTGCGTTGGCGAAACCGCCAAAGAGTATGATGAAAAGATCACAAAGGATGTCATCCGTGAACAGATCGTCACTGGACTTGCCGGATTAAGCAAGGAAGATATGCCTTACATCGTCATCGCCTATGAACCGGTTTGGTCCATCGGCACTGGCAAGAATGCTTCTGTTGAAATCGCTGAGGATATCTGCGCATATATCCGTGGCCTCATCAATGAGATCTTCGGAAAGATCGCGGCTCAGAAAGTTCAGATCCTCTACGGAGGAAGCGTCAAGCCTGAAAACATCCACGCCTATCTTGGTGCAGAGGATGTCGACGGTGCTTTAGTCGGCGGTGCCTCTCTCAAGTCTGAGTCCTTCAAGGCTCTCTTAGAGAACATCTAATCTCAACTGATTTAGTATTGAATACTCCTTTCATTTGTTGGAAGGAGTATTTTTATGTCATATAATTTTCTAATACTATGTTAAAAGGCAAAATGAACATTGAATCTTTTTAATAATTAAGGTACAATTAAGGTATATAAAGATTGGTGATTCATCATTGATAGCCAAGTGATCGCATGTAGCGATGGAAAGGAAATTTATGAAATGAAAGAAAGATATTGTTTTACTTATAGCGAACGTCAATCCGCTTCAATACTTTATAGGCCATTGATACCAGCATTTATTATTTCAATGGTTTTATTGTTCAGTGGGATATTGCCTCCGAGTTTGATTTTTACGCTTTCCAAGGATAGAGGGGTAGATTATTATCCTATGGTCTATATACTCGGCACGTTTTCGGTTTTATCTTTTTTGCCTCTTGTAGTCTTTGTTACTTATTTTGTATTATTCCGTTATAATACGTCTATCACGGACACTCACTGGTATTTCAATCAGATTATTGAGATTGATGGAAATAAACTGATAGTGAACCAGTCAAATGGAATAGACAATTTCTATGAAGAGTTACATATCAACAAAATCAAGAAAAGAAAATACGCCACTTATTATTACGAGTCATCTCATCGATATGTTGCGATACCTATTGAAGTGATTGAAGAACAAGAGAAGAGGTGAATTGACTATGAAACAAAAATATGAGTTTTATCTGACAGGCGAAGAAGAACATCAGATTACGATAGGAACCGTTGGAATTCCTTTTATCGCAGATATGGTTTCTGTATATGTTTTGTATGTGCTTTTCTCTTTGCTTATGGTAGGACATGCGTGTGATCTTACGACAGAAGACACCTATATGAAAGTATTGTTGGTCTTATTGGCTATTTCAACTGTTCCCTTTATCATTTCGACAATCGCTCTTATCATGTGTAGAAATTTAAGTCCGACCTTTCGAAATTGGAATGCAAAGCAAGAATATGTTATAGACGGAAACAAAGTTGTCATTCATTTAACTGGTGCCGGTGTTTCACAATCCGATAGTTTTATCGTTAAAAAGAGAAAAGATAAGAAATGTGGAACAATCTTATATAAATCATGTTTCTACTATGTTGTCATACCTCATCGGGTAAAGCCTGTTGAAGTTGAATAAGAGTGTTTTTTTAACGTATCAAAGATTCTATTCTCGAACTTAGATTTATTTTTCTTTGTATTTCAGATGAAAAAAGATACAATGTATTGAAAAATGAAAGGAGGGTGAATTATGGAAACATTTACTCCCGAAAAAGTAGAAAAGAAAGTTGTCAAAGAAAGCTCTGGTGTCAGCCTTAATCTAACTAAGGTATTCCTATGGATGGTCTTAGGCTTAGGTATTACAGGTGTTGTATCATTCTTCCTTCCGGATTTGTTGATTGCAATGAGCAAGTCCTTTGGTTGGACAGATGACACATTAGGCAAGGTGTATATCGGATTGATCATTGGATCTGCCGTCCTTATGCTACCTAGCGCAATCTTATTAGGCTTGAAGGCATGGAGACCGAAATCAATATGGATGACCATCGGCTTCGTCGTCTATGCACTGGCGATGGGTGTTCTTCTCTCCTCTGTGTTCCTCGTAATCCTTTCCGTCAGTTCTAGTTCAACGGACTTCATGCAGACTGTCGGTGTCAGTTTCTTGATCACGGCAGGCGCATTCCTACTTATGGCATTATTCGGAATGTTCACAAAGAAGTCACTTAGCATCCTGATTCCATTCATCCTTGCTCTGTTAGTCGGCGTTCTTGCCATTTCCTTAGTGAATATTTTCTTGAGACTGGAATGGATCTACTGGCTTACTGACTTCATCATCTTCGGTGTTGTCCTTGTCATCACTGCCATTGACATCAATCGTGTCAAGAGAATTGCTGAAAACGGCGGATTCTCCTCTGAAAACAACCTCGCCATCTATTGTGCTTATACTCTCTATGTCGATTTCATCAATATCTTCCTTCGTGTCCTCTACTATGTTGCAATCGCAAAGAGCAAGAATTAAAGCAAATCATGAAATTGAAAGGCTCGCTTCACGGCGAGCCTTTTCTTTACCTGAATTCAGTTGGAAAACGTACACACAACTCCGGGTGTTTCAAAAAAGTGAAAAAAACCTTTGACATGCTCTTTTCAATGCCTTATAATTTCTTCGTCTGTGTTGCGGGAGTGTCCCGTTCTTTTTATGGGGAGAACAGGAAACGCCCGGAAATGCGGACGAGAATATAGGTACTTTATCTAAAGAAATCCGGGAGGAAACAAATGCCTACTATTAATCAGTTAGTCAGAAAAGAGAGACAGAACCCGCTTTACAAGTCCAAGGCTCCGGCTCTCGGTAAGAGATTCGATTCTCTTAACAAGAAGGAAAAAGCTATTCCTTCTCCGCAGAAGAAGGGTGTCTGCACCCGTGTTGGTACGATGACTCCGAAGAAGCCGAACTCTGCTGCTCGTAAGTACGCCAGAGTCAGACTCTCCAATGGCTATGAAGTCACAGCCTATATCGGCGGTGAAGGTCATAACCTTCAGGAGCACAAGGTTGTCTTGATCCGTGGTGGCCGTGTCCGCGACCTTCCAGGTGTCAGATACCACATCGTCCGTGGCGCTATGGAATGCTTTGGCGTCGAGAACCGTAAACAGGGTAGATCCTTATACGGAACCAAGAAAGATGGAAGCATCCAGAAGAAGTAAGGAGTAAACAACCATGCCTAGAAAAAACGGTTCTGTACAGAAAAGAGATGTTTTACCTGATCCGATCTATAACTCAAAGTTAGTTACAAGATTGATCAACCGCATCATGTTAGATGGTAAGAAAGGCACCGCTCAGGAAATCCTTTACGGCGCTTTCAACAAAGTCGAAGCCAAGACCGGCAAGCCTGCCCTCAAGGTCTTCGAAATCGCTTTGGGCAACATCATGCCTGAAGTCGAACTCAAGGCAAGAAGAGTTGGTGCTTCTAACCTTCAGGTCCCTGTCGAAGTCGCTCCTGACAGAAAGGTCACCCTTGGCCTTCGTTGGTTAGTCACATTCGCCCGTCTCAGAAATGAGAAGACAATGACTGACAAGCTTGCAGGCGAAATCATCGATGCCGCTAATGGCACTGGTGGTGCTGTCAAGCGTAAAGAAGATATGCATAAGACCGCTCAGGCCAACCAGGCTTATGCTCACTATCGTTGGTAATTCGATTCAATTCGTTTCGAAATCAATAAAAGGAGAAAACTAGCCTATGGCAATGGATAACGATCAGGCGATGGTATCGAAATACGAAGCCGTCCCGCTTGAAAATGTCAGAAATATCGGTATTATGGCTCACATTGATGCCGGTAAGACTACAACCAGTGAGCGTATCCTCTTCTACACAGGAAAAACCCATAAGATCGGTGAAACCCATGATGGTGCTTCCGCCATGGACTTCAACGAACAGGAACAGAAGCGTGGTATCACCATTTACTCCGCTGCTACTACCTGTATCTGGAAGGACATCCGTATCAACTTGATTGATACTCCTGGCCACGTCGACTTCACCGCTGAAGTCGAAAGATCTCTCCGTGTTCTCGATGGCGCTGTCTGCGTCCTCGACGGAAAGAACGGTGTCGAACCTCAGACTGAAACTGTCTGGAGACAGGCTGATAAGTATGATGTTCCCCGTATTGTCTTCGTCAACAAACTTGATGCTACTGGCGCAGATTATGAAATGTCTGTCGCTTCCATCAAGGAAAGAGTCGGTGCCAACGGTGTTGCTATTGCATACCCTGTCGGCTTGGAAGGAAGACTTTTAGGCCTTATCGACTTGGTTGAGATGAAAGCATGGCTCTGGGATGTCGATCCTAAGAAGTCTGAAAAGATGCAGCCGAACATCGTCTCTCTCGACGAAGTTCCGACTGAATACAGCCATGATGTCGAACAGGCTCATGTCTACCATCAGATCCTTATCGAAGCTCTTGCTAACTTCGATGATACTCTTATGGAAAAGGTTCTCATGGAAGAAGAACCGACTCCGGAAGAAATCAAGGCTGCTATCCGCAAGGAAACAATTGCCCGTCAGATCTTCCCCGCTATCCCTGGTTCCGCTTATAAAAACAAGGGTGTCCAGTATCTTCTCGATGCTGTCAAGGCCTACTTGCCTTCTCCGCTCGATATTCCTGCACCTGTCGGCCACGACAATGAAGGAAATGAAGTTACTTTAGCAGCTGATCCGAAAGGACCGTTTGTCGCTCTTGCCTTCAAGCTCACGACAGACCAGTTCGGAACACTTTGCTTCTTCCGTATCTATTCTGGTTCCGTCAAATCCGGATCCTACATCTACAACGTCCGTAAGGGAACAAAGGAAAGAGTTTCCAGATTGGAACTCGTCAATGCCGACTCCCATGAAAATATCACAGAGGCTAAGGCCGGTGAAATCGCCGCTGCCGTCGGCTTCTCTTCCACAAGAACTGGTGATACTTTAGTCGGTGAGAACGATCCTCGCGTTTCCTTGGAAGCTATCAAGTTCGCTGAACCTGTCATCTCTGAAGCTATCGAACCGCTTAAGAAGGGTGATCAGGACAAGATGGCCGCCACTTTGATTAAGTTCACTGAAGAAGATCCTACATTCCATTACTATACCGATCAGGAAACTGGTCAGGGTATCATCGCTGGTGTCGGCGAATTACAGCTCGACGTCAACGTCACCCGTTTGAAGAATGACTTCGGCATCGCCTGCAAAGTCGGTGCTCCTCAGGTTGCTTATCGTGAAACAATCAAGGGAACTGCCGATTGCGAAGGTAAGTACATCAAACAGTCTGGTGGTCATGGTCAGTATGGTCATGTCATCTTCCGTATGGAACCTAACCCGGGCAAGGGCATCGAAATCTCCGAAGCCATTACTGGTGGTGCCATTCCTAAGGAATTCATCAAGCCTTCTATCGATGGTTTGAAGGATGCCTTCAACAAGGGTATGATCGCTGGCTATCCTGTCATCGATGTCAAGGCTACCTTGATCGATGGTTCTTATCATGATGTCGACTCTTCTGAAATGGCTTATAAGCTTGCTTCTGACCTTGCTCTTAAGGTCGCCGCTCAGAAGTGCAAACCTGTTCTTCTCGAACCGATTGTCAAAGCTGATATCACAACTCCTATCGACTATGTCGGTACTGTTATGGGTGATGTCTCTTCCAGACGTGGTTCTGTCGAAGGCATGGTCCAGAAGGCCAATGCTCAGGTCATCACTGCTAAGATTCCGTTAGCCAACATGTTCGGCTACATTTCCGATCTTCGTTCTATGACTCAGGGTCGTGGTATCTATTCCATGGAATTCGATCATTACCAGGAAGTTCCTCGCTCTGTTCAGGAAGAAATTGTCAAGAATCGTGGTTAATACACTCCTAATTCTTGAAAATTGATATTGAAAAGTGTATAGTCATAAAGAATCTAATTTTGGAGGAAAATAATTATGGCAAAACAGAAGTTTGACCGTTCTAAACCGAACGTAAACATCGGTACCATCGGTCACGTCGACCACGGCAAGACCACTTTGACTGCCGCTATTACACATGTCTTAGCTGAGAAGGGTTTATCCCAGGCTCTCAACTATGACCAGATTGATGCTGCTCCGGAAGAAAAGGCCCGTGGTGTCACCATCAATGCTGCTCACGTCGAATACGATACCGCTACCAGACACTATACCCACGTTGACTGCCCTGGCCATGCTGACTACATCAAGAACATGATCACTGGTGCTGCTCAGATGGATGGTGCTATCCTTGTTGTCGCTGCCACCGATGGTGTCATGCCTCAGACAAGAGAACACGTCTTACTTGCTCGTCAGGTCGGTGTTCCTTATATCGTTGTCTTCCTTAACAAGTGCGATATGGTCGATGATCCTGAACTCGTCGACTTAGTCGAAATGGAAGTTCGTGAACTCCTTAACGAGTATGGCTTCCCTGGAGATGAACTTCCTGTCGTCAGAGGTTCCGCTTTACAGGCCCTCAATGGTGACAAGGAAGCTGAAACCCACATCATGGAACTCATGGATGCTTGCGATTCCTACATTCCGACTCCTGTCCGTGATAATGAAAAGCCATTCCTTATGGCTGTCGAAGATGTCATGACCATCACTGGCCGTGGTACTGTCGCAACCGGAAGAGTCGAGCGTGGTATGCTCAAGCCGAACGATGAAGTTGAAATCGTTGGTATCATGGATACAAGAAAGTGCGTCTGCACCTCTCTTGAAATGTTCCGTAAGATCCTTGATTTCGCTGAAGCCGGCGATAACATCGGTGCCCTTTTAAGAGGTGTCGACAGAGATCAGATCGTCAGAGGTCAGGTCCTCTGCAAACCTGGCAGCGTCACTCCTCACAAGAAGTTCAAGGGTCAGGTCTACGTCCTTAACAAGGAAGAAGGTGGCCGTCACACTGGTTTCGCCAGCAACTACAGACCTCAGTTCTACTTCAGAACAACTGATGTCACTGGTACCGTCACACTTCCTGAAGGTACTCAGATGGTTATGCCTGGTGATAACGTTGTCCTTGACATCGAACTCATCCATCCTATCGCTCTTGAGAATCAGACCAAGTTCTCCATCCGTGAAGGTGGTCACACTGTCGGTGCCGGTAACGTCATCGAAATCATTGCTTAATCTTTGATTCAAATTAAACGCTCATCATGATTGGTGGGCGTTTTTTTGTGTTAAAAATCGGACTATTTATCATATAATAGTTAAATCGGAGGTGTGCTATGAAAAAACAGGATCGAGACAATTATATCTTTGCGAAGAAATCTCTGCTTTTACAGCTTTTTCTTTACTACTACACGGATGTTCCTTATGATGCAGTCGTGCTTCGCTCATTCGGTTTCAATTTTGATCCGACCTGTAATTTCAAAGCTATCGTCAAAAGCAAAAAAGGTCACATTCATAAATATGTGACTCATATATTCCTATCGATGTCTGGCGTCAATTTTGAAAAATTGGATGTCATGGGTGATGTCAATATCATCCGAGTCAAAAACCTTGATGGTGAATTCTATGAACCGGATGCCTCTTTGAACATCTATTTTGATGGCGCTAAGTTCTTTGCCACTGGATATTTGGAAGGAAAGAAGATATCCTATCGCTTCTGCCCAAAGAAGAAGGGTGTCACAGATGATCTTCTTTTCCACCTTGGAAGCGATAAGAAACTATCAGGCATCAATTCATCTGCCTCTTGTTTTGTTTTGTGGTTGATGAAACTCTATACATCGAAGCTGAATGTCGATTTGGTCATGGGAGCGGGAATCAACGCGGATTATGGTGCAAAGGACTGGTCTTCTTTGATTGACTCCTTGAATAACGATTTCTACAAAGGTGATTACAAGTTTGCGGATGAGATCGAACATTATGTCGGTAAAGAACTCTTCACTTCATCTATGATCATGAAGACTTCTGGATTTGATTCCTATAAGTCACTCAATCGTGAATTGTATGAGTTTCCGGCTGCCAAGAGTTTTGATGATCCGGATTCTACCTTGTATCACTGTGCAGATTATATCCAGAATCATCCTCATACGACTGTCATTACCTACAACTATGACACCAATCTAGAATACCTTCTTAAGAAGCGTGGAATCCGTTATACGACTGTCTACGATGACAATTCCTTTGTCGACAAAGAGGCAAGTGTCGATATCTATCATGTGCATGGTCTTCTTCCCTATGATAGATATGATGAGACTAAGTTCACAGACTCTTTGATCTTCAACGAGTCCGAATATTATTATCTTTACAACAATCCCTATTCCTGGAACATTGCAAAGCAGCTTCATGATTTCAAGTTCAATATCTGTATCTTTATCGGCATCTCTTTGACTGACCCCGATATGAAGAGACTTCTTGAACTGGCTTTGAATTACCTCAAGTTCAATTTCATCTTCTTGAAAAAGGAAAAAGACTATTCTGAGACGGTATATCGCGATCTGACTTCCTATTTCTTCACCTTTGATCTGATTGTCATCTGGATTGACGAATATTCCGATATTGCGAAGTATTTGGAGAATTTATAATATGAAAATGAGACAAAATTCATTTTATTCTCAAGGAGAAGTGTGTAGGACAGGACGAAAATTCGCATCATATGTCCTCGATTTTCTAGTCTCTGTCATTTTGATGGTTCTTCTATTCATGGCATGTGAAGGTATTTCCAATAGCACAGAAGGAATGAAGAAGAGAAACGAGGAAGTTCGTTCCTCTTATACAACTCTGATCAATATGATTCAGGATAGCGGGATCTCCAAAGCAGATGAGAGCGAGAATCTGTTGTCACGTTCTCAGCTTGTCGAGAATTATATGAAGGGTGCTGTCCTTCATTCTTTGAAAAGCAATGGTGTCACAGGTATCTCAGAGGAGACCTATAAAGATGTCACTGAGATGGATGAGAAGAAGGATTACGCATTCTACTATTACGTGACATTCAAGACTTCTCATATTTCAGACTATAAGGAAGAGGCAAAAACAACTGTTGGAGCAGATTACTATTATCAGCAATTGGTACAGTATTCCTCCGCCGATCATTTCGTTCTTACTGAGGATAAGTATCCTATCATTGCATTGGATTCTGCTAAAGCCATCGATAATTATTTCCGTGATTCTTCCTATAGTGTTGGTAATAGTGCCTATACATCGGTCTCTGAATCCTATTCATTGCTGTTGCAGAGCGGATCAAAAGATCTTCAGAACAATTACAATCCTTACCTTCTTCTTTTTGAAGGATATCAGACAAAATTAAAAGCGTTCTATAAGATAAGATGTCTTGAACTGTTCCTTTGTTATCTTTTGACACTCTTTATCGTCTATATGATGTTCCCGCTCATATTCAGGAATGGTCAGACTTTATCGATGAAGATTTTGAAAATCGGGGCAACCGACAAGAACGGGAATCAAGTTGCATGGTATCAGCTTCTTATCAAATATGCTGTCCATGTGTTAGAGTTTGCCTTGATCATCCCTGTCGTCGCCTTGCTCTATTACGGAACTGATGCGCTTGATCTGATTGGTTCCTCTATTGTTTGGAACATCTCATATCTATCCTTAGGCGCGTTCTCAATTGTGTTTATGGTGTGCTCTATGATTCTAGTTTTCTGCTTACGTAAGACAAAACAGTCTATTCCTGAATATTTATCCTTTATGATCGTTCATGATAATGATGTCATGATGGTAGAAGAGACTTTTGATGGAGAAAATGATAATGCAGGAAAATAAAGAGAAAGTTCTAGAATTGGATTATCAGTCTGTTCCATTAGGAAGAAACTTCGCAGGCCGTTTGTTAGATTTATTCCTCTTCTTTGTCTTTGGTGTGATCCTTGTGATTCCGGATTTATTCATCATTCAGGGAAATAAGACCTATCAGTCATGGTTGACTACACAGAATGACTATAAGATAGAATCTAGACTATATAAGAAAAATGAGGAAGGAAAGATACTGAAGCTTCCTTCCTATTATGATGAAGTCAATGATCTGACATTCAATGAAAAATCAGAACAGATGAATGATGCATTGGTCTTCTTCTTTGAAGATTATGTCAGCTCTGAGATGAACGGAACCGGAAAGAAAGTTCTGTTGGATTATAAGCTAGACTGTAAGACAACAGACGGAAAATCAATGTTCGATGATGAGGGAAATAGAGTGCTTGTCTCTTCTGATTATGACAGTGTCTATTATTCTACTTATTCTTCCTTGATCAATGATAAAGCTCTCGGATACCTCAATCTTAAGAAAGAGTATCTAGACAGCAAGAAGAAGGCGAGTCTTATATATCTTGTTACGATTCCTCTGATGTTTGTTTTGTCCTATACTGTTTTCTATTACATCATCCCTCTTTGCTTCTCAAGAGGAAAGAGAACATTAGGCATGAAAATCACGAAGACTGCTTTGTTATCCGTTGATGGATTTTCAGTCAAGGTGGGAAGATTCACACTGAAATTCTTATTCAAACTATTCATCATTCTTATCGGTTCCTTTGCTGCCGTATTCATTCCAGTTGCCGTTTCGATTACGATGATAGTCGTATTGAAGAGTCACCAGTCATTAAGTGAATACGTGACAAACACCTATCTTGTCTCAATAGAGGATCAGGATGTCTATAAAGACCTGATCGAATATCGAATCGCACATCAGGAAATCGATTTTGAGCCTTATATGAAGAAGAAATGAATTCTTGAGTTGTTATATCTAAGATGAGAAAAAGTAGTTCTACGAAATCTAAATAAGATACTTTTTTTCTTTTTTTGAATATTTATACTATATTTAGTATAATCTAATTGTCATACATAGGAGAATGCTTATGGAAATCAGGCTGGTTGGTCTTACAAAGAAGTTCCCTGGCGATGCTAAGAAAGGCATACCGGATACAGTCGCAGTCGATGATTTGAACATTACGATCAAGGACGGTGAATTGATCGGCTTATTAGGCCCATCTGGATGCGGTAAATCCACAACGCTTTATATGCTATCTGGATTGAAGGATCCTACATCGGGTGAAATCTGGTTCGATGATGAGGATGTCACTCATCTTGCACCGGAAAAGAGAGGAATCGGTTTGGTTTTCCAAAACTATGCTCTTTATCCTCATATGACAGTTTATAAGAATGTCGCATTCCCTCTTACGAACCTCAAAGTCGAAGAAAATCAGAAAGACTTTGACATTGAGAAGGATAGAACCATTCTTGCTATCTTGGAAAAGAAGGAAGAGGTATACAAGCATATTGTCTCTAGCGCTGTTGACGGAGTTGTCAACAAGAGCAGAGCGATTTTCGTTTTGACAAATGCCTATAAGGTCTCGAAATATGTTGCCGCATCCATCTTTGATTATGTCGGCACAAAAGAGGATATGGTTGATGCCAATGTCGATAGAGCCATTGCTCTTCTCCAGGCTGACTTGGATAAGAGACTTAACGCTTTGGCTGCTAAGAATATCTCTGTCAATGACAAAAATGAACTCTTATACAACGGTACTGATTTCAAATTGGTCACTAGAAAGCTTTCCAAGGATGAAATCGATTCTTTGGTCCGCTCTGCTGCAAGACTTGTTCAAATCGAGGACTATTTGCAAAGAAAGCCGAGTGAGCTCTCCGGTGGTCAGCAACAGCGTGTCGCTATCGCTCGTGCTCTTGTCAAACGTCCGAAGGTCCTTCTCCTCGATGAGCCTTTGAGTAACCTCGATGCCCGTTTAAGAATCCAGACTCGTGAAGAGATCAGAAGAATTCAGCAGGAAACAGGAATCACGACTGTTTTCGTCACACACGATCAGGAAGAGGCTATGTCTATCTGCGATGATATCGTCGTCATGAAAAACGGCAAGGAAATGCAGAAGGATCATCCACAGGAAGTCTATCGTAACCCGAAGAACCTCTTCGTTGCTAAGTTCTTAGGAACCCCGCCGATCAACGTCTTCAAAGCAAATATCAGTCATAATCAGATCTTCATCGGAAACGAGAAGATCTTAGATAGTCAGGTCGATATCCTTGATGGTGAATGCTATGTCGGTATCAGACCGGAAGGCTTCTTGCTTGAGACCGATGGAAAAGAAGAGGATAAGGTCCTCACTATGACATGTAATGAAGTTCAGACGATGGGAAGAGATTTACTTCTCATCTGTTCTTCTCCTTGGCTTGTCAATGATAAGAGCAAGATCATCATCGACTCCGATATCGATGCCAAGGTCGGTGAAGTCAAATTTGCTCTTCGTTATAACAAGGTCTTTGTCTTTGATGGAAAGACAGAAGAGAGAATCTATCTGACCAAAGAAGAGGTTGAGGCTGCCGAAAGAGAAAGACAGGCAAGACTTGCTGAAATCGAAGAGGCAAAGGCAAAAGAAGAAGAGATTGCCGTCATCGATAAGGATAGTGACTAAATTCTATGGAAAGCAAGAATAACTGGAAAGCGTGGCTGTATCTAGCGCCAGCTTTGATTCTTATGTCATTATTCACCTTCTTCCCCCTCATCAATACATTTGTCGTGTCTTTTATGTCGAGTTATTCCAATTATATGCTTGGAGAACACTCCGGCTTTACGTTTAAAAACTATGGCATCGTCTTAGGTGCTGTTGAAGTGACGAAGGGAACTGGAGTCTACGATCATGACTTCTTCTCTTGGAACAGTCCTTCTGCATTAGCAAATACATTGTTGATCACAGTTGTCACCGTTCCGGTCTCTGTCATCATCGCTCTTCTCATTGCAATCTTGCTCAATAACATCAAGCCACTGAAGAAGTTGTTCCAAACAATATTCTTCATGCCATATGTTACAAACGTTATCGCTGTCGGTATGGTCTTCTCTGTCCTTTTCCAAAAAGGCGGAGCCTTCAATTCCATCTTTCATATCACAAAAGACTGGATCGGCACGGGAAGCAGCTGGGGGAGCTGTATGTTCGTCCTTTGCCTCTACATCATCTGGAACGCATTGCCTTATAAGATTTTGATCTTTATGTCTGGTCTTCAGGGCATTGATAAACAGTATTATGATGCGGCTAAGATTGATTCCTCACCGAGGTGGAAGACGGAGATGAAGATTACACTTCCTTTGCTCTCTCCTCAGATTCTCTATATCACTGTCACATCATTCATCGGTGCGTTCAAGGAATACAATTCCGTTATCGGTTTGTTGAATCGAAACTATTCGAATTCACAAAATGTTCCGGATATGTATACAGTCGTCTACTATATTTATGACAAACTGAAGTTGGGCGGAAACCAGATTCAGTATGCATCTGCTGCTGCCGTCATCCTCTTTGTCATCATTATGATCATTACCTTTGTTCAAATGAAGGTCAGTGAGAAAAAGGTGGTATATTGATATGAAAGAACCAAGTATAATCTCAACGAGACTCAATATCGTCACCTCCAGCAGTCGAATCAGCACAGAAAAAAAGCAGAAAGTCGGAAAAACACTTCATATCATTGGACTTGTGTTGACTTATGCCTTCCTAGTATTTGCTGCTTTGATTGCTCTTCTTCCGTTCTACTATATGATCATCGGTTCCTTCATGCAGGAAAGTGACTTGATCTCTGGTAAATTATGGCCTGAGACAGGAGCCTTCTTCCAGAACATCTACGACAACTATTCCAACACATTGGAGCGCTTCTCTTATGCTAGATATGTCGGTAACACACTCACTGTTGCGTTGGCTACAACTATCTTGATGATGCTTGTAACAATATTCTCCGCCTTTGCCTTTGCCCGTCTTAAATTCAGAGGAAGAGACTTATTGTTCACAATCTTCTTAGCTACGATGATGATTCCTGGTGAAATGATGGTCATTACAAACTATCAGACAATGTCTAACTTGGGTATGATCTCCAGCGATCAAACAAGATTCCAGGCCTACTTCGTCATGATTGTTCCGTTCATCTCATCTGTCTTCTACATTTACCTCCTCCGTCAGAACTTCAAACAGATTCCAAATGAATTGTATTTGGCCGCCAAGGTTGACGGCAAATCCGATTGGGAATATCTGTGGAAGGTTATGGTACCTCTTGCCTCTCCTACCTTGATCACGATTGCCATTCTTTCCATCATCGGTTCCTGGAACGCTTACGTTTGGCCACAGCTTGCTGTCTCAGCTGCCCGTGATTCCGAACCTTATTGGCTGATCTCTGTCGCTTTACGTGGTACAGACAAATTAGCCTTGGAAGATCCTACCGGTGCGATGAGAACGCAGTTCTCATGGCAGATGGTCGCTTCTGTTCTCACTGTTGTGCCGTTACTTATCTTGTTTATCATTTTCCGTAAATACATTATGCGTGGTACTGGCCGTGCCGGTATCAAGGGCTGATACGGAATGGTAATATACGTGAATTAACTTTATAAAGGGGGAAACAAAAATGAAGTTAATGAAGAGAAAGTCGTTAGGTATTCTTGCTCTTACGACTTTGATGCTTGTCGGCTGTGGTGATAAGACTTCTGACAAGAAGGACAATAGCGGTTCTTCCGATAAGCAGGTTGAAGTTATCTGGTGGAACAACTATGCTGTTCCGTCTGAAGGAACCGAAGAAGAAAATCGTAAGAAGACAACCTATACTGAATACTACTATGCCACTGACTTGATCAAGGCCTTCGAAGCTGAACATCCGAACATCAAGATCACGATGAGCTACAAGGGAACCTATTCCAAGATTTATGATGCCATTAAGGAAGGTATGCCTACTGGAAACATCCCGACCATCGCCTCCACATATCAGGATAACGTCGCTTATTATCTTAACGGCAAAGTCTCCTATGATATGACTGAATTCGCCAAAGAATTAGAGAATGATTCTGATTTCAACCAGAATTATCTTTCCATCGAAAAAGGCGTTTTCAACGGAAAGTACTATTCTTTACCCTATTCCAAGTCTGCTGAAACATTAGTTGTCAATCAGACAGTCTTTGATCAGGAAGGCGCAGGAAAGTCTGGTGAAGATACTACTAACGCTAAGGGTGCCGCGGTTTACACTGCTCCTACTGCTGCTGAATCCAAGAAAAAGTACAGCATTCCTCAGAACTTCTATGAAATGATCGAAGTCGCTAAGAAGATCAAGGCTGATTATCCTGAAGTCTTCGAAAATCAGAGAGATAGCAGCAACTATTTCACTGCTGTTCCGTTCTGCTGGGATTCTGCTGAAAACATGTTCATCACTCTTTTGAAGAACAGCAACCTCACCTATACAAATGGTGCCGATAACACTGCTTCTGGAAGATTAGCTTGGAACACAGATGCTGTCAAGACCATTGTCAAGCAGTTAAAGAAGTGGAACAATGAAGGATTGATCTGCACACAGAATCAGCTTCCTGAGACCGATACAACCAACCATTATCATGAATATTCTTCCACAATGGTCACCAAGGGTAAGATCTTCATGGCTGTCACTTCTACAGCCGGTGCCTCTTACTTCGCAACCAACGGTGGATTCAAGGCTTCCTTGAACCATGGTCTTAACTGGGCAGAAGGAAGCAAGGCTTCTGATGCCAAGGTCATCTCTCAGGGTCCTTCTCTCACCTTCTTCAAGAACAAGGATAACGATGTCAACAAGGCTGCTTTCGAATTCTACAAGTATCTCACCAACACTGAGAACTCTGCTAAGTTAGCTGTCACCAAGGCTTACTTCCCGCTCAGATCCTCTTCTTATCAGACTGAGACTGTCAAGACTTTGACAAATGCTGCCAATACCGTTGAATTATCCGGAACCTATTCCGAAAAGTACAACGATTACACTGGTCAGTCCTTAAAGCTCAATGAGACCTATTCCAGTGAAGGTTCTTACTTCATGTCTGATGTCTTCGTTGGTTCTGCTGAAACCAGAACTGCAGTCGGTGGCATCATCACCACTGTCTTCAATAAGTCCGTTGAAGAAACCAATACAGATGAGAAGCTTTCTGCTGTTGTTGATGCTGCTTTCAAGTCTGCCTACGAGACTGCTGTCAAGTCCACAACATTCTAAAAAATGAAAAAGCATTGTATCTATTGCAAAAAGACCATCGGAGATAATGAGGAAGTCTGTCACTTCTGCGGAAAGAATCAGGAAAGCAACAAGATGACTGTGAAAGCTGTTCATGAGCTTCATCAGAATGCTCATAACAACATCACAGCCTACACTGATAAAAAGAATTCTGGACTGGTCTTTCTTGTGACTGGTGCAATACTTCTCATTGTTGGTCTTCTCTTCTTATTCTTATCATTCAAGTACAACTCTATCCGTGTAAGAGAGTTCAGACCGGCATCCGTTGAATTTGTTGTCTGCTGTATCTGCCTTGCCATCTCCTTGTTTGAGATTGTCTTTGGTACGATTAGACTTATCAATTCTCTGATCAATATCAGGTTCTATAAGTCCGTCATTAAAGATACGAAGATAACAAAGTAACAATCGATTCTACAGGCTCATTGTTGTAATGACAATGGGCCTTTTTCTTTGTATAATTATACATATGCATAACAATACTATCCTAGACTGTTCTACCTATAAGACGGCAAAGAAAGGTAGACGATTCATTGTAATGTTGATCGATTATTTTTTGGTTATGCTTGTCTCTTTTTCTCTTTTTGCTTTGGTTGTTCAACCAATATTTGATTCACTGCCTTCTACGAAAGAAATAGAGAGCCGCTATCAGGAAAAACAGGTTTCTGTCATGGATGAAATCGTTTCAACTCATCTTCAAAAGAAAGATGACAAAGATAACCTTATTTCTGTATCGAATGAAAGCAAGAATTATATTGTCAAGCTTCTAAAATTCTCGACAACGAAATATGATGATATCGATTATTATGAATTGAAACAGGGTAAGAAAGAGACTGTTGAGATCAAGAATGAAGAACTGTTATCTTATCAGGATAGCGATGGTAATTATAGTAATGATGAAATCCTGTTTTACTATCTTAACTTCAGAAAACAAAATAAATCATCTTATTCTGAAGAGATTACTGATTATTCATTAGAGGATATCAATACAAAACTATTAAAGCTTGATAGTGATAATAAGAATCTAGTCTCTTCTGATTTTGATGTTTCAAAAGATATCTTCTATTTAAGCAAAGAGAATATCAATATCATTTTAGATTATGTCAATTACAGCACGGATAGTGGCAAGTCCTTGTATCAGAGCTTAGTTCTTCTTTATAGAGCGGTCGTAATGACCGCAATCAGTGAAATAGAAAAGAACTATACTCCTTACGTAGAGAAGATGAATGCTTTCAATGTGGTATATAAGGAGTACTCATCTAGACTAGGATGGTCGCTTGTCTTATCCTATGTCATCGGTTTCCTTCTTTGCTATATTCCTTTCCAGTTAGCATTCAAACATGGTAGAACAATCGGATATCGATTCTTCTCTTTGGCACTGTCTCGTTCTGATTGCATGGAACTGAAAGCGTGGAATGTGATTGTTAAGGATGTTGTCTTATTCATATTGAGCTTCTCTTCGATATTCTTTATGCCAGTTCTATTAGGAAAGATAGAGTTGTTATCATGTAGTCTAGTTGGACCAATCACATTATTCCAAGTGGTATTATTCTCTTTCTTGATGATTTTAGTTTCACTTGTATTCTTCTTCATCAGTAAGAGTAACCAGTCATTAAGTGACTATGCCTCTCAGACAATCACAGTGAATCTAAATGAAAAAGAAGAAGACTTCATGATTGAACAAGATAGGAAGATAGAAAACGATGCCGAATGATAAACAAGTGAAAGAAGTGGAATACACTCGAGCAAAGAATTACAAGAGATGGCTTGCCTTTCTTATCGATGCATTTATAGCATTGATTCTAGGCTTATTTGTAATGGGAGCCACGGGCGCTGTTACGAAAGTCGTTCCTGCTTATCAGAATGTTGTCAAACAAAGAGATGAGATTGAAAACTCAGTATCTATTTATCAGGATGGGGAAGCCATTATCTTGGTTATGGATAAGAGTGAAAGCACAGTAGCAGAAAAGAAAAAGACATTGAATGACGCAATTGAAGATTTCTATTCGGATACTAGGTTTTTTACAGAGGAAAAATATTATTCTGCGTATCAGGAAAGAAAGAAAGAGGCAAAGGCAACAGACGGTGGGCTGCTGTTTGAATTAGACGCTACTACAAAGACATACAAGGAAAAGAACTATTCGGATCAAGAGTACTATAACTTCTATTATTCTGAGATTGAACACTACCTTATCGCCTATATGTCATTAAATTCTGACTATGTCAGTGCGACTAATGCGATTGTTAGAACGTCTGTGATTGAATTGATACTATCTTTATCTATTGGATACATCTTATCATTTATAATTGTTCCACTAATTATTAAGAGAGGAAGACGAACAATTGGAATGTATCTATTTAAGATTTCTCTTATCGGAGTCGATGCCCTGAATGTGAATGGGTGGACTTTGTTTGCTAGAGATATGCTTTTATTATTCATCGGTTATTGGCTCTCTATTGCAACAATCTTTATCCCGTGGGCTGTCTCTGTCACGATGATGCATCTATCCAAGAGGGGACAGGATTTCTTTGACTATGTCACAAACACCTACGTCATTGATAGTTCAAAGAAAGACGTGTATCTCAGTTACGCGGAATATCTTTCCCGCAATCGAGATAGCAGTAAGGCGAGCATTGAAAATCAGGACTTCCATATTACATCCTGAGATTTGTGCCTTTTGTTTAGTGTTGATATGATTTAGTCTAAGCCTTATAATTAATTACTAAGTATATAGCAATATATATGTTCATTCATCGTTCATTCATCATTTGACCGGTACGAGTTCCGAGAAAGGTAAAATTATGGAAATCAAACTGAAGCATTTGACGAAAGCATTCCCCGGAGACGCTAAGAAGAATCGACCTGAGACAATCGCTGTATCTGATCTCAATATCGATATCCGTGATGGCGAACTCTTAGGCTTGCTTGGACCTTCCGGATGCGGAAAATCAACAACTCTGTACATGATTGCTGGTTTGAAGCAGCCTACGGATGGAGAAATCTGGTTTGGAGATGAAGAGGTTACTCATCTTGCACCAGAAAAGAGAGGAATAGGATTGGTTTTCCAAAACTATGCTTTGTATCCTCATCTTAGTGTCTATGACAATGTCGCCTTCCCGTTAACCAACATGAAGGCGGTTGCTCCTTCTAAGGATGATGTTCTCATGAACATCGATGTTGAGACAGAACTTCTTAAGAATCATGCCGATGAGATTATCGACATTATAAAGAAGTCTGTTTATCACAATAAGATTTCCAAGGAACTTGCCATTCAGGCTTTGGTTGATCATTTCCGCATGGTCACATCGATGGCTAAGAGATTGTTCTCTTTGAAACTTCATACTAGTGATCATCCTAAGAAGATCATCGATGATAGACTCAAAAAGCTTCAGGATGAAAAGGAAAAGCATCTTGAGAAGAATAAAGCAAAGAATATCGTTCTCAATGACAAATACGAATTCCTTGATTCGAATGGCAAGGTGATTGTCACAAAGAGAAAAATCACAAATGATGAGATTGATGCTCTTGTTCAGGAAGCAGCCAGATTGGTTCAAATCTCTCAGTATTTGGAGAGAAAACCAAGCGAGCTTTCTGGTGGTCAGCAACAGCGTGTCGCTATTGCCCGTGCCTTAGTCAAGAAACCGCGAGTTCTTCTTCTTGATGAACCTTTATCCAATTTGGATGCCCGTCTTAGACTTCAGACTCGTGAAGAAATCAGAAGAATTCAGCAGGAAACTGGTATCACGACAATTTTCGTTACACATGATCAGGATGAAGCCATGTCTATCTGCGATGATATCGTTGTCATGAAAGACGGCATCGAAATGCAGAAGGATCATCCTCAGACTATGTACGACAATCCGAAGAATCTCTTCGTTGCCAAGTTCTTAGGTGTTCCTCCGATCAACGTTTTCGAAGGAAGAATTGAAAATCATAAAGTATACATCGGTGATGAATGTGTCTTAGAGAGCGATAAGCTTGATACAGACAAGAAAGTCATCATCGGTATCCGTCCAGAAGGATTCATTCCGGCCTGTGATGATAATAAACTGACAATCTCTGTCAATCAGATCATCACTCAGGGAAGAGATAAGTCCTTGGTTGGAACACATCATGACTTTATCGGTGAACAGATTAAGGTCATCATTGACAGCGATGTTCCTGTTTCAGTCGGTGATGTCTCACTTTCTATCCGTAAGAACAAGATGTTCTTGTTCGATCATGAAAGTGAAGAAAGAATTTACTTCTGATGGAAAGCAAGAATAACTGGAAAGCATGGCTATATTTGGCCCCAGTCATCATCTTGATGGCTGTCTTCACCTTTTATCCTATTGTCAATACCCTTGGTATATCCTTCCTTAAGAATTATGATACCTTGACTGGTACATATGATGGGTTCACCTTTGATAACTATCTTGAAATCCTTCATCTGAAACCGACATTTGAACAAGGAACGTTAAAGATATATGAGGATGAGTTCATCAAAGCAGCTCTTCCGAATACTCTTCTCATCACTTTCGTAACGGTTCCTCTTTCTATCATCATCGCCTTAGCAATCGCTATCGCTCTTAACTCAATCAAGAAATTGCAGAAGATCTTCCAAACCATCTTCTTCATGCCTTATGTCACCAATGCTATCGCTATCGGTATGGTCTTCTCCGTCATCTTTGATAAGAACGGTGTCTTCAACTATATATTCCATACGGATATCAACTGGCTGTATGCAGGAAGCTCGGGACAGGCTCCAAACTATTGGGCAGCCTTCTTCGCCTTATGCGTCTACATTATCTGGCATTCCTTGCCATATAAGATTCTTATCTTCTTAGGTGGACTTCAGAATATCGATGGTCAGTATTACGACGCTGCCAAAGTCGATGGATCCTCTAAGTGGAAGATGATCAGAAAAGTAACGATTCCTCTTCTTTCACCTCAGATTCTCTACGTCATGATTACCTCCTTCATCGGAGGATTCAAGGAATACACTTCTGTTGTCGCTTTATTCGGTGCAAATGGTGGTTCCTTCCTAGAGTCGACTGGTCCTTCTAGCATGAAGACAGTTGCATTCTATATCTACGATTACATGAATAATACGAGCGGTCTACAGATTGCTGCAGCAGCTGCCGTTATCTTGCTTGTCATCATTCTTCTATTCACTGTCATTCAAAAGCAGGTTGCAAAGAGAAAGGTACATTACTGATGGAAAACGAAAAATCGAATTATTCCGAATGCAGTGCATTCATCCGTAAATTCACTGACCCTTCTACTTTGAATACTCGCTTCTCTGAATCGAAGAGGTTGGTTGAAAAAGCAGTCTCCGGCGATGAAGTCGATTCTAGAATCGACTTAGATGACTGCGAAGCCTTACACGCTCCTAAATTTGTTCAAAAGCCGGTTGAAACAAAAGTTGTCGCATCGAAACCTGCTGTCTCTGCTCCGGTTGTCGCTCAAAACACTAGCGATGCTGACACAAAGAAGAATACGGAAAGCAAAAAGCAGGCAGAAGACAACACAAACGGAGCTGATACTTCCTATCTTCATCTTGTCATCAAGAGTGAAGGCCAGTCTACCAAAGCAAAGGAAAAGGCTAGTAAAACAGCTCATGTCATTGGTCTTGTCTTCACCTATGCATTCTTAGTCGTTATGGCTGTTCTCTTCCTCTTCCCATTCTATTGGATGATTATCACCTCCTTCAAGAGCGGTTCTGAAATCAAGGGTTTCTTGCAAGGATATGAGGGAAAGCAGACATTCTGGCCTGTGCAGTTCACTAACAACTATGCTGGATTGACTAAGAAGTTCAACTTCGGCATGTATGTCGGTAACACTCTTGTTGTTGGTCTCTTCTCGACAATTGGAACAATCTTCACCTGTATCTTCGCTGCCTTCGCCTTTGCAAGACTTGACTTCAAAGGAAAAGACTTCATGTTCACCCTTCTTCTTGCGACGATGATGATTCCTGGTGAAATGATGGTTGTCACAAACTACATTTCTGTCTCTAACTTCGGTTGGACAGGCGGAAATCGAACAGGTGCTTACTTATCTATGATCATTCCGTTCATGGTATCTGTCTTCTATATCTATCTATTGAGACAAAACTTCATGCAGATTCCGAATGAACTCTATCTTGCCGCTAAGGTGGACGGAAAGACGGATTGGCAGTACTTATGGAAGGTCATGGTTCCTCTTGCAATGCCATCCCTTGTCACCATCTTCATTCTCAAACTGATGGGTTCCTGGAACTCCTATATCTGGCCGAACTTGGTTGCTGGCGGACACGATGAATTCAAACTCGTTTCCAACGGTTTAAGAGATTCCTTCCAGACAGGTTCTGACTTCAATGAATATGGTAAACAGATGGCTGCTACTGTCTGTGTCACACTTCCTCTTCTTCTTGTCTTCATCTGTTTCCGTAAATACATCATGCGTGGTGTATCTCGTGCCGGTATCAAAGGTTAACTTAAAAGGAGAAAATAATATATGAAAAAAGGTGCAATCAGTTTATTTGGATCAATGCTTCTTATGCTTTCCGCTGTTGGCTGCAATAGTGGAAGCAATGATAAGGAAATCACTTTCTGGCATTGTATCGGTCATGACAAGATGAGAAATCTTGAACGTATCATTGATAAGTTCAATGAAGAACATGCTTCCACAGACGGATACAAGATCGTCCAGGAAAAATTAGCCGGTGCATATGATGACCTTCATGATGCAGTCAAAACCAAGCTTCAGGCTGGTTATGTCCCTTCCATCACTATGGGTTATCCGGATTCCTTCTCTGAATACATCGGTACCAAGGGTGAAGACAATTCTCAAATCTTGAAATTGGACAGCTTCATCTCTTCCGATAGCACATTTAATAAGGATGAATTTGTTCCTGGCTACTATAATGAAGGAACTGGTTATCAGTATTCTGGAACCTGGTCTATGCCGTTATATAAGTCTACTGAAGCTATGTACATCAACAAACAGATGTTTGAAGGCACAACACTCTATAAGAATCACAAGAATGATACTTATGGAAACTATGGCGCAAAGATCGGTGATCCTTCCACATGGGATTGGGATACTTTAGTCTATGTTGCTAGCGAAGTCCAAAAGGAAAAGAATCCGGATGGCAAGGCTGATTTCCATGCCTTAGGATATGATTCTGACTCCAACCTTTTCATCTCCCAGATGGCGATGAGAAACATTCCTTACACCTCTGCTGAGGGAACAGGAAGCAAGCATTTCCTTTTCTGCGATGACAATGGTAATCCGAATGCTGACCTTGTCAAATTCGCTGCTGAAATCCTTGACCTTACAAATTCCGGAACATTAGTCACACAGGGTTCTTATGGTTCCTATGCTTCTGATTTGTTCCTTTCCAAGAAAACAATGATCACAATCGGTTCTACTGGTGGTTCTTCCTATAATGATCCTCATGGAAGCACCGATGGCGGTTTCGATTGCGCTCTTTATTCTGTTCCTTGCTATCAGAATAACTATATGTACATCATGCAGGGACCTTCCCTTTGCTTCTTCAACACCAAGGATACAAAGAAGGAAAAGGTCGCTTGGGAATTCTATTCCAAGTTCGTTTCCGATGCTGAACTCAATGCTGCTTTAGCTCTTGAAAACTCCTATGATCCTATCAAGACATCCTCTTATGAGACATCTGCCTATAAGGAATGGACAAGCGAAGGAAAGACTGCTGAAGGCGATGATAATGTCGAAGCTAAGCTTGAATACCGTATCCCGAACCTTACTGCCAAGATCAAAGATAAGTACATCACTTCTCCTGTCTTCAACGGTTCTGCCAAGGCAAGAAGCGAAATCGGTTCTATCCTTAGCTATGCAAAAGCTTCCTCCGCTGCAACTTCTGAAGAGAAAGTCAGCGCTGCTATTGTCAAGGCATTCACCAATTGCGTCAACTCTATCCGTGGTTCTGGAAACTAATCAAAATTGAGGAAAATAACGATGAAAGCAAAATATTCAATTGCAATCCTTCCTCTTCTCCTTCTTACCGCCTGTGGCGGAAATAAAGAGTCAACGACTACACCTATCACTGAAGTCGACTATACTGGTCAGACCCATCTGAAATTGGATGCTGACCTTTTCACCAAGGTCATGCAGGATAAGTCTAGTGGTGACTTTGATGGCGAAAACTATTGTGACTTCAATGTGGATGGCGTTGAAAAGATGCTGACTGAAAGTGATTATCCTACTGGTCAGTCCAGCAAGGTCTTCACCAGCTACACCGATGGCGATACAACATCCTTCACCTCCTATAATGGATTCTATACTGTCAAGGTTCGTTATCTTGCTATCGATACACCGGAATCCACCTCTGAGATTGAAGAATGGGGTAAATCCGCATCCTTGTTCAATAAGGGCAAGCTTACTAGTGCAAAGCATGTCATTGTTCAGTCTGCAGGCTGCGCTAGAACCGGTAAGACAGCCGTCGCTGACTTAGACGGCTATCAGAGAACATTAGCATATGTCTGGTATACCGACGTTGAAACACCGACACAGAATGATTTCCGTAACCTCAACCTTGAATTGGTTCAGGAAGGATACTCGATCTTTTCCGGTTCGAGAGAAGATATGGTTGAGACAAAGATAAACGATGATGGAACTGAGACAGTCGTTGATGATTCTTTCTACAATGCCTTTGTCGCAGCAAATGATCAGGCTAAGGCCTTGAAAAAGCATCTCTACAGCAATGAGAAAGATCCTCATTACTGGTATGGTGATCCGAAGAAGTTAGGCTTAGATGAACTCTACAACACGGATTATTACACCAACACTGCTACCTACAAGAATACATCAGTCAAATACTCTATGTATTGTGACGAATACACCAAGTGGACATTTGAAGGTGTTGTCACTAGAAAGTGCGGAAACTCCTTCTACATTCAGGATACGATCGATGGAACACCTTATGGACTTTATGTCTTCACATTCCGTAGTTATGCTCCTGTTCAGATTGGAAACCGTCTCCGTGTCTCTGGTGTTCTCTCCTTCTATAGCGGCATTTATGAGCTCTCTGGCGTCAGCTACACAATGTTAGGTGAGAAACAGGTCGGCGATATCGAATATGTCACTGACAGCAACGGCAATAAAGTCGTTGAAGAGGTTAAGCCGATTGTAGCTACACCCGCTGAAATCAAATCTGGCAAGTACAATAATGTCTTGGTTGAAGTCAAAGATACCTCTTCTGACAACAACCTCTACTTCGGTACGACATGGAACACCTACAATGGTGAAACAACCTCCTATGCTTCTGGCGGTGAAGAGGAAGTCAATGGCTATAACACCACACATCCTTTCTACAACACCAACAATGATATGATCATCTTCGGAAGATGGGGAAAAAAGATGGACAATGTCAGCAACTTCAATACTTTGACTGGTGATGACAATTATCTCCGTGTCAAGATTTCCGATTCTGTCCGTATCATGGATGACAATGATCAGACTATTGTCTCCTATAAGTATTTCACCGGTACAGCTGATGTCAATGGCAATGATGCACCTCATTACTATGTTCCGAAGAATGCAAAGCTTGCTTATGATCTTACTAATGGCACAGTCAAATACGAGGATCTTGCAGATGACGTAAAGGATACTGTCATCAAAGTTTCCTATAAGCCGAAGAAGGTCTCTAATCCTATCGGTATTGCTGCTAAGTATATCTCTACTTCCGGAAATAGCACTTATAGCCTTAACATCTGCAGAAATGCAGACTTCGCTGGCGACAAACTCACTGAAGTCGGAGACTGATACAATGGAAGAAAGAACGGATGAACAGAGAAAGGAATCCCAACGACTCCATAAGGAATCGCAAAGGCAGTATGACAAACAGCAGAATGCTCTTTGCTTCCTAGTCATCGGTGGAATTCTTCTCATTATCGGCATCATCTTCATCTTCCTAGCCAATCGCAGAAAGAACAATGTCATGGTTGGAATCGATGTCAAATCATTGGCGTTCTATATCATGCTGCTCGGCTTGGTTCTAGGTGGTGCAGGAGTCATATATGGAAGTATCAAATTCATTGTGGCTCATCGTAGACAGAAGAAGATTATTGACGAAATCAATCAGCTTAAGTGATTTAAAAGAAAGGATATATAAATCATGAAAAAGAAATTTGGCTTAGCTCTTCTTGCTCTTCTCTCCGTCGGTTTGGTTGGATGCGGAAATAAGACGTCTGATTCCGAAAAGACAAGTGACACTTCTGCTTCGGGTGCTGTTGAAGATACGAAACTTGAAATCACTGTCAGTGGAACATTGAAGGTTGGCGAAACCGTCTCCTTCGTTTCCAAGTATGATGGATCTCCTATCACTCCTCAGTCTAGTGTTTCCTACAAAGCCGCTGATGCCACTGTCATGGATATCACTGGCAACAAGGCTACCTTGAATAAGGCTGGAACACATTCTGTCAGAGCAACCTATAAGACAGATGCAGGTGCTGATGTTTATAGAGATTTCACATTCACAGTTGAAGATGCTGCTAAAGCCATCACCATCGCTGAAGCAAGAGCTCTTGCTAAGAACAATACCTATACTCCTGTTCTTGTCCGTGGTGTAGTTCAGGCAACAAGTGGTACTTCTGCTTATCTTGCTGATAGCACTGGTGGAATCTTCGTTTACAACTGGTATTTTGCTGAGACGGATACTGCATCTGTTTCCAATTATTCCTGGACGCTCGGAATGACTGTTGAAGTCTATGCTTATGCAACTGCTTATTATGATGCCGCTCAGCTTTGCGGAAGCATCAATAATGGCGACGGCACTTATACTGATCTTGATGGTAAGTATGCTGTTAAGATTGATGATGAAATCACACCAATTGATGCCAAAGAAATTTCTGAAGCTGACTTGAAGGCTTTGGCCTCTGCTGATACTGGAAAGATGTATAAGATGACTGCTGAATTCGTTTCCGGCAGTATTATCACAACAGCAAAATCCACTCTCAAGTTCAAGTTGGGAGATACATCATTCAACTTAGTTACTGATGGCTCTACTAAGAAAGCATTTGATAAGAAAATTTCTGAATTGAAGGAGACCTTTGATGCTCTTGGACTTAAGGCTGGTGATAAGGTCGATATCGTTGCTCCGCTGTATTCTGTCAATAGCACTTATAACACAATCAGTTTCCACTACATGAGTCAGGGTGCTTCTATCACCAAGCATATTGAAAAGGATACCCTTACCCTCGACTATACTGGCGATGCCAAGGTTGGTAATACGATCACATTAGTTCCTTCCTATAATGGTGCAACACCTGAAGGCGTCACTTACACTGTTACCACAGGTGCTGATTTGGTCGCTCTTGATGGCAATCAGGTCACATTGAATGCTGTTGGCGATGTTGTTATCCATGCTGTCTATACTGTCGATGGTGCTGAAAAGACTGCTGATCTCAGCTTCACAATTTATTCTGATGAACCTGTTGCAATCAATACAGTTACCGCAGATAAGAAATTGGTCGTCAAGGGTGTTGTCTCTGCAACCAATACCCAGGGCTTCACTGTAACTGATTCTACTGGTACAGTTTACTGCCATATGGCTGCTACACCTACTGTCAAAGTCGGTGATGTTGTCAAAGTCGCTGGTACCACCTCTACTTTCAATGGTTTGATGCCTCAGTTCACCAAGCCGACAGTTACAAAGGTGGATGAAACTTCTGATGTCGTAGTTCCTGATGCAGTTGATCTTACAACCACTATTGCTGATGGCTTTGTCAACTCCACAGGTGCTATCTCTGAAGTCGTCAAGTACAAATGGACAAGCACTGTCAGCAAAGACGATAGTGGTTACTATCTCCTTAATCTCGCTGGCTCCTCTACCAAGATTGAATATTCTTATTATGGTGGAACATTAGAAGAAGGAAGCACCTATGAATTCGAAGGATTCTTCACTGGTTATAACACCAAATATTCATATGCAACAATGCTTCTTACCGATGTTTCAGAAGTTGCTCCTACTGAAGTCACTATTTCATTAAACAAATCTTCTGCTTCTGTTGAAGTTGGTAAAACTCTTGCCCTTACTGCAACTGTTAAGCTTCCTGATGGTGTAACAGATAATTCTGTCACATGGGAAAGTGACAACACTGCTGCTGCAACAGTTGACAATGGAACAGTCACCGGCGTTGCTGCTGGTACTGCCAATATTACAGTCAAATCCGTTGCTGATCCTACAAAGACTGCTACTTGCGTTGTCACAGTAAAAGAAGCTGTCGCTGGAAACGAAATCACTGTTGATATTCCGACAGTATTTGGTTCATTTATTACAGCGGGTGAAATTTCTACCACTGCTGATGATATTAGCTATGTTTGCACACAAGGACTTTATGCTCCTGCTGATGACAATTATGCTGCCCAGTTAAGAGTTTATAAGAACCAAACTTTAACAATTAGTTCCACTAAGTATTCTTTCCGCCAGATTGAGTTCACCTGCACAGCTTCTGGAACTACTAAATATGGTCCTGGATGTTTTACAACTACCGATTCTAATTATACATACAACGATACGGTCGGAACATGGTCTAATCTTGAAGGGACTTCTTCTGTTGCTTTCAAGGCTTCAAGTAATCAAGTTAGAATTTCTGCTATTAAATTAACTGTTGTCGCTAAATAATTAAATTTTTAACGGATTAAGCGCTAGGTTATCGCCTAGCGCTTTTTGAGTCTTTATGTGCGCTATTTTAAATATTACTTGACTATTGTGGTCGAAAAAAAGATAATAATAGAGCACTATTTGGAGCAGTACTCAAGTGGTGAAGAGGAGTCCCTGCTAAGGACTTAGTACGGGTAACCGTAGCAAGAGTTCAAATCTCTTCTGCTCCGCCATTGAAAATTAAGCATGGAGTAATCCGTGCTTTTTTCTTTGTTTGCTTAAAATCAATGATTTTTTGAGACTAGAATTTTGAACATTGAGGCATCAAATATGCCGTATATATGGGCAGATACTCACTCTTCCATGATATTATAGTTTCTGATTTTTTGAGTTATTTTCAACAAAAATTGATAAATTGTGTTATAATTTATATAGAAATTGACAGCTATATTGTTTAGTCGCTTGGAATATTGCTTCCTGTTTTCTTTATAATTTGAAAGGAGAGTCTATGTTTCAAATTGGTGATAAGGTCTTAGATAAGAACGGCAAAATTTTCATCATTGATCGTATTGAAGATAAGGATTTTGGTGTTGGCATACAGCCGTATTTTATAATGAAGCCTTGTTTCCCGTATGACTTCAATGCAGGATATGTCAGTTTTGTTCCTGTTGAAAAGTCAGATAATTTATTAAGACCTATCATGAATGAAGAGGAAGCGATGAAGCTCATCGATTCCTTTAAAGATATGGAAGTATATCCAGAAGTCAATCCAAGGGAAAGAAAGAACTTCTATACGAAGATTGTCTCGAATGGGAATAGAGATGAAATCTGTAGAGTCATTAAGTCTCTTATCGTCTATCGTCAGGAGAGACTGAATAGTGGCAAACCATTTTCTGATTTTGATAGAAGGTTATTAGAATCTCTTTCTCTGTTGCTTAAGAATGAATTGTCCGTTTCCCTTCATATGCCGCTTTCTGATGTATTTCCCTTTGTTTATCAAAGGACTGGCTTCTCACTTTAATAAATTGCATCGCAACAAAAATGCTCCTGCCGATCGGTAGGAGCATTTGCTTTGAGTTTAGTTTTCGAAGTAGTTGTTGACAATGAAAGCAACAGTTGCTGTGACTTTTCTCTTCTCATCTTCGGGAAGATTTCTGATGTTGTCATTGATATCGATGAGGTACTTGTCAATCTGCATCGTAGAGATGTAAGACTGGACATCCTGCTCGATGATGCTGTCATCACTGTCAGCAGTGATTGTTGATTTCGGCTTTCTTCCAACAAGGAAGTCGAGGGAAACATTGAAGACATCAGCAAAACGCATCAATGTCTGAATGTTCGGTTCGATTCTGCCAATCTCGTAATCGGAAATGTTGTATTGTCTCAAATGCATCTTCTTTGCAAGCTCGGCTTGTGTTAAGCCAGCTTTGCGCCTAAGAAATCTTAGGTTTTCTTTTAGTTTCATTTTGTAGTCCTCTATTCACATTTTAGTTATCATTAACTTTAGTGTCAACCTGATTTTTAAATTTTGCACATTATTTGTATATCACAGCACCATTTTCATCACTTTTTAAGGCATAAATCGACATTTACATTAATTTTAAAGATGAACATTGCTTAATATTTGTTTAAAGGAAAACAAACTTCAAAGCATCTCTGAATTGCAATTTGGAGCAAAAATCACTATCATTTTAACCATGGCAAGTATTAATGAAATCAATTGGTTTCCTGGTCATATGCGAAAAGCAATCAATCGCATACAGGAAAAACTGAAACAGTGTGATGGTGTAATCGAAATCGGTGATGCAAGAGCTCCTTTCTCCTCTTTTCCAGATTATTTGGATAATCTGACTCAGGGAAAGGTGAAAGTTTTTGTCTTTTCCAAAGTCGATTTAGCGGATCCTGCTGTCTTAGATAGACAGATGAAACAGATGAAAGAGAAAGGAATTGAACCTTTCTGTTATGACTTGAGAGAAAAAAAGAGTGGAAAAGAACTTCTGAACTATTTAGCCTCTGTCAGAACCAGTCAGGATAATCGTTATCTGAAGTTAGGATTTCCACTACCTATCAAACGATTCATCGTTTTAGGCATTCCAAATGTGGGTAAGTCTACCTTCATTAATTCATTATCAGGAAAGAAAAAGGCAGCTGTTGAAAATAGACCAGGAAAGACACGTGCTGAACAATTGATCCATGTTTCAGATAAAGTCTATATCTTTGATGCGCCTGGCATATTGGAACCAAACTACGAAGATAAGACAGTCATTGCTAAACTCGCTCTATTAGGATCCGTGAAACAGGATATTCTTCCCCTTATTGCACTGAGTGATTTCCTTCTTGATTTTATCAAAGAGAAATATATGGATAACCTTATGGAGAGATTCCCTGTGGATTACTCCCTTACGGATGATGAGGTGTTTTCTCAAATCGCATTGAAGAGAAACCTGCTTCTTCCTGGTGGTATTGCTGATACAGAAAGAGCTCGTACACTTCTGTTATATGAATTCAGAAGCGGTGCTTTAGGAAGGATTTCTCTCGATGACTAATTCCTTGTATGAGTTTGATAATCGTCAAAGAGAAGAGAATCATGTCACATGGATTGCTGGCTTTGATGAGGCAGGACGTGGACCTCTTGCTGGGCCAGTAAGTTCAGCCGGTGTTGTTCTTCCTCCTGATTATCAGAATGATATGATCAATGACAGTAAGAAACTGACCGATAAAGAAAGACGTGTTCTATTTGAAGAAATCAAGAAGGTTGCTGTCTCTTACTATGTCATACTTGTTCCAGTTGAGACAATTGATACGATCAATATCTTAGAAGCGGATCGTCTTGGAATGGAGACCTGTCTTGCTGAAATTTTGAAGAAGACCAATGTGGAATATCTGATCACAGACTATATGAAGTTGCATACTTCCATTCCGACATTGTCGATTCCAAAAGGAGATGCAACATCGCTCTCTGTGGCTGCGGCTTCCATTCTTGCTAAGGTCACAAGAGATGACTATATGATCGAATTGGACAAGAAGTATCCACAGTATCAGTTCAAGAAAAATAAAGGCTATGGAACAAAGGCACATCTAGAAGCGTTGAAGCAATATGGATATGTTAATGGTGTACATCGTCTAAGCTTTGAACCGATAAAGAGTATGGCTAGCCACACTGAACAGCTGAAACTTTTCTAAAAGAGATGCCTCTTTCGAATATATATGTATTTGAAGGAGGCTTTTATTATGAATGCAAGGGAAGTGCTGTTGACGTTGTCGTATCTGAAATCAGGGGATTGGACTCAGATTTATCAGTGCATCAAGGATAAAGAGAAAATAAAGGAAGAGGACATTCTGAAAGCCAAGAAAGAGACAAAAGCAAACTTCATCACCATAGTGGATGATAACTATCCGGAATTCTTCAAACACCTCTATAATCCTCCATTCCTTTTATATTATTATGGAAACCTGTCTCTTATGTCCTACAAGTACCGTCTTACTGTCATCGGAACAAGGAAACCTACCTTATATCAAAACAATACTGTCTACTCTTTCGTTCAGGAATGTGAGGATAAACTAGAGAATAAGATGGTAGTCGTATCTGGAATGGCAAAAGGAATCGATCAGTCAGGAATGAAAGCGGCGATGGACAAGAATGCACCGGTGATATCAGTCATCGGTTCTGGAATCGATGATCCTTATCCAAAAGACAATGATGGAATCTACGAGTACTGCAAAAGTGGAAAAGGTCTTGTCTTTTCCGAGTATCCACTTAAGACAGAAGCAAAACCGGATCATTTTGTCTTTCGAAATCGACTTCTTGCTGCTCTCTCTTATGTGACCTTTGTAGGCGGTGGAAAAAGGATTTCCGGATCGATGTCGACAGTCCATCAGGCGATTGAACTCAACAACGAGATTCTAGCTTTGCCATGCAATACGACAGGGGATGATTTGACAAATACTCTGATAAAAGACGGAGCAGGCAGTGCATTAACTGCTGATGATATCATTGAGGCGGTCAAAGCAAGAGGAGATACAATCTCTTAAATTTTCTTAGCATAGCTAAGAGAAAAATCTTGCTTGACAAAGCATTCGTTCATCTTAATAATAGGTAGGATTTAAGAAGGTAAGTATCGAAAATGAAATTGATTATCGTTGAGTCACCGCATAAAAGCGTCACTATCGGAAATTTCTTAGGACCGGATTATAAGGTCTTAGCCTCTACCGGTCACATCCGTGATTTATCCAGTCATGGAAAGATGGGACTTGGAGTTGATGTTGATAATGGTTTTAAACCAAATTACGAAATATCGGAAGACAAGGCATCTGTTGTCAAGGAGCTGAAGAAGGCTCTTAGCAAAGCAGATGACGTCTATCTTGCAACCGACCCTGACCGTGAAGGAGAAGCGATATCCTGGCATTTGGCTCAAGTTTTAGGATTGGATGTCAATACAACCAAGAGACTCGAATTCCATGAAATCACAAAGTCAGCCATCAACAAGGCTTTATCCACACCAAGAACGATCAATATGCCTCTTGTTGAATCACAGGAGACTAGACGTATCATCGACCGTTTGATGGGATTTAGACTCTCCACTCTTCTTCAGAAGAAGATCAAATCACAGTCGGCTGGACGTGTTCAGTCTGTCGTTTTGAAGTTCATCGTTGAAAGAGAGAAAGAAATCAAGGACTTTGTTCCTGTTGAATATTGGACAATTCAAGGTCAGTTCGCTAACGAGAACAAGAACAACATCGCTGCAAGTCTTACAGCATATAAGAATAAGAGCATCGAAATCCATACCGAAGAGGAAGCATTGAAGATCATCTCTGCCCTTCCGAAAGATTTCGTTGTCAAGAATGTCAAATCCACCGAAGTCAAGAAGGAACCGAAGGATCCATTTATCACAGCCACTCTTCAGCAGGAAGCCTTCACTCGATTCCATTTCTCCATCAAGAGAACCTCCGCTATCGCTCAGAAACTTTATGAAGGTGAAGAAATCAATGGACAGACAACCGGTCTTATCACCTATATGAGAACTGACTCCATCCGTTTGTCCGATGAGTTTGTCGCACTAGCGAAGAACTATATCGTGAAGAACTTCGGAAACGAATATTTAGGAAAGAGACACCTCCAGAAGAGCAGCAAGAATGTCCAGGATGCCCATGAAGCTATCCGTCCGACAGACTTGGCTTTGACTCCGGAGATTGTCCGTCCTTACTTATCCAATGACGAATATCTTCTTTATACATTGATCTATCAGAGAGCTATCGCCTCTTTGATGTCGGCAAAGAAGGAACTTACAACAACAATCATCCTCTCTGGAAATGATTATGATTTCTCCTCTAGCGCCACACAATGTGTCTTTGATGGTTACACAAAGATCTATGGTGAAATCGATGAAGAGAAGAAGAATACGCTTCCGAAGGAAATCAAGGCTGGTGATCCTTATCTCAATACAGAGATAGAGAAGACACAGCATTTCACCAAAGCCCCTGCCCGTTACAACGAAGGCAAGATCGTCAAACTGATGCAGGAAAAGGGTATCGGTCGTCCTTCCACATATCGAAAGACAGTGGAAACACTTGTCGGAAGAGATTATGTCGAGAATCAGAAGGGATCCTTTGTTCCGACGGAACAAGGTATCTTGACAGCTGATAAACTAGAAGAGTACTTCCCGAAGTATATGGACGCCTCCTATACAGCCGATATGGAAGACGCTCTTGATAGCATCGCTGATGGAAAGACAGATAAATTGACTCTTCTCACTACATTCTGGGATGAGTTCAAACAGCTTTATGCCGCTGCTGATGACAAGATGGAAAAGATTCAGCCGAAAGTCGTCGAAGGCAGAGTCTGTCCGGACTGCGGAAGTCCTCTTGTCTATCGTAAAGGCAAATACGGTGAATTCATCGGCTGCTCTAACTATCCGAAGTGCAAATACATCGAAAAACCGAAAGAGGCTGTTGAAGTCATCACAAGCCATGTCTGTCCGAAATGTGGACATGAACTAGTCAAGAGAAAGAGCAAACGCGGTGAATTCGTCGGCTGCTCCAACTATCCAAAATGTGATTACATGGAAGATTTAGAGGGAAATCCGTTAGTCAAGGAGAAGAAGGAAGTCGTCATTCCTGATGATGCTCCTATCTGTCCGAGATGTCATACCGGTCATCTCATCGAGAAGAAGAGCCGCTGGGGAAAGACATTCATCGGCTGCTCCAATTATCCGAAGTGCCGCTATATCGTTCCAAACGAGAAGGATGAGAAGAAGACGGCAAAAAAGTCTACGAAGTCTACTAAGAAGAGCAAAGAATAAGGTATATTATTGCTGGCCCTGATTTGATCAGAGCCAGCAATTTTTGTTTCAGGAGGCATTATGAATAAAACTCAATATAATGAGATGAAAGAGATTCTCCTCGTCGAGAAGGAGATGAAGATACAAGATGCGGAAAGGCTCTTAGCGGAGCAGAAGAAAGACTTCAAAAAAGAAAAGAAAGAATACAAGGAAAACAAGAAAGCTTTCCATCAGGCAAAGAAAAAACTGAAGAAAGAAAACAAAGAGAAGAGAAGATATCTGAAGAAAGAATATCGATCCATCGATTACGAGAAAGAACTGAAAGTAAGAGAGAAGGATCTTACTGAGGAACAGATTCGAATGCTGAGAAGCAAGGAAGGACTTCCTTTCTATCTCCATTCAGAAGAGATGTTCAATATGATCACTCATATTGTCGGTGGCGGATTTGGAGTTGCTTTCCTCATTATCGGAATCATCTGCTCTTGTATCTATAAGCCAGGTGATGTGACAACTGTCCTCTCCATGATCTTCTTCGGCCTTACGATGATTGCCTTATACTCGATTTCGGCTATCTACCATGGCCTTCCTATCGGAAAAGGAAAGAGAGTCTTACAGGTTCTAGATCACTGTACAATCTATATCCTGATTGCGGGAACCTATACACCGGTTGTCTTATTAGGCTTACAATCGATTGCACCATGGCACTATGTGTTTCTAGCTGCTGTCTATGTCCTATCAATCCTTGGTATCGTATTGAATGCGACCATGATGAGAAAGATGGCTGTCAAAGTCATTTCCATGATCCTATATATTGCAGTCGGATGGGGAATCATCTTCTTCTATCCTGTCTTGATCAAGAGCCTTGGTGTGACCGGCATGTGGCTTCTTATCGGCGGTGGAATCTCCTATACGGTAGGTTCCATCCTCTACGGAATCGGTTCAAAGAAGCGTTATTTCCATTCAATCTTCCATCTCTTTGTCAATGTTGGTACTTTGCTTCAGTATCTTAGCGTTCTTCTTTTTGCGGTGATGGCATGAAAGAGAAACAAAATCGAATCTCAAAAGCCAATGATTCGGATTTGAATGAATTTCTCATCTTTCTGAAAGAGGAACGCAACTTCTCGGATAAGACTGTCTTGAGTTATGGAGAGGATGTAGCCGGATTTCTCCTCTATCTGAAAGAGGAGAATACAGCCAAGGAGATGATCGATAAGAGTGTCATCCGAAATTATCTCTTCCAATTGAGGAAAGAAAAACTTGAGAATACAACGATACGTCGAAAGATAGCTGCCTTGCGTCTTTTCTATTCCTATCTTCAAGGACATGATATTGTGACGAAGAATCCGTTTCTTACTATCTCTTTGCCTAGAAAGAGCAAGAAACTTCCTGAATTCTTTACCCACGAGGAAATCAATTCCTTTTTAGATGAGAATGCAAAAAGGACTGATTACT
>CAVALL010000004.1:45953-47236 GCA_963589675.1 Alistipes onderdonkii
AAAGAGAGATCAGGCGATTATGGAACTGTTATTCGCTTCTGGTTTAAGAGCAAGTGAAATCATCTCCTTGAAATATTCGATGATCGACTTTGAAATGAAGACAATCCGAGTCATCGGAAAAGGAAGGAAAGAGAGAATCACACATTTCAATGATGTCGCAAAAGAGGCATTGAATGACTACACTTCTACTCTTCGTATCCTCTTATTAGGAGACAAAGAGGACGAAGGATATGTGTTTTTGAACAAAAGTGGAGAGAAACTGACCGAAAGAGGGTTAGAATATATTGTTGCCGACTGTGCGAAGAAATGTTCCTTCCCTCTTCATGTTCATCCTCATATGTTCCGTCATTCCTTTGCAACAGAATTAGTGAACAATGGTGCTGATTTAAGAGTCGTACAGGAACTGTTAGGACACGAGTCAGTATCGACAACAAGCATCTATACGGATGTTTCCATTCAGGATCTGAAAAAGACTTATGAGAAGTGTTTTCCGAAGATCAATACAGAGGTGAAAGACAAATGAAAAAAGCAGTAGTATTCGATTTCAATGGTACGATGTTCTTCGATGAGGATAAGCATGTCATTTCCTGGCGTGTATTCTCAAAGGAGATGTTTGACCGTGACATAGCGGATGAGGAGTTTTCCTCTCATATCCATGGATTCAGCAATGATGAAATCCTTCCTTATCTTGCCGGAAGGAAGTTCACGAAAGAGGAAGTAGATGACTATGCGATGAGAAAGGAACTCATTTATCAGAGAATCTGTGAAGAGGATGAGGAGCATCTTCATTTGGTTTCCGGTCTTGAGAAGTTCCTTACGACATTGAAGGAGAACAATATCAAGATCGCTATCTGCACTGCTAGCATGAGACCGAATGTGGATTGGTACTGGAGAACATTTCCTCTTCCGAAATGGTTTTCTTTTGATGATATCATCTATGATGATGGAACCTTGAAAAGAGGAAAACCAGATCCGGAAATCTACCTTCGTGCCTTCTCTCATCTGAATGTGAAGGGGGAGGACAGCATTGTCTTTGAAGACTCTATCTCTGGTATGCAGGCCGCTTATGCGGGTCATGTCGATACCATCATTGCAATCGAACCAGAGGGACAAAGACCAGAGGCAAAGGAACTTGCTGGAGTCAAAGCCGTGCTACCGGATTTCACCAAGATACCTTCATTTGTCTATGAAGAGCTCGGCATAGATGAAAAATAATGAAATACATAAAGAAATCTTAAAAAACAACTTTCTTATTTTTGCTTTAAGTCCTATACTAAATAAAG
>CAVALL010000005.1:0-46842 GCA_963589675.1 Alistipes onderdonkii
TCCCCTATAAAGTGGACACGATGAGACAGAAATAAAAACAGTCCTATCGTGAATTATCAGTATGAATGTTGATGCTGACTTGAATTCAGAATAGGACTGTTTTCGAATCGATAAGTTTACAGAATCAGAATGGTGCTACATCATCCATCTGATGGATGGATTTCAAGTAGCGTTCTAGGATGACACAGCTTGCAGCGGCATCAATGCCTTTGTGCTGTTTCTTGCTGTTTTGTCCTTGTTTATGAAGAACTGAGGAAGCTTCGATTGTCGAATATCTTTCATCTTGAAAGACGATTTCGATATCAGGGAATTCCTTCTTCAGCATCTCTGCGAACTTTCTTACAATGACTGTCATTTCGCAGTCATCACCGCTAGGGAAGAGAGGAAGCCCTAATACGAAAGTCTCTACTTTTTCTGTGACAAGAAGTTCTTTCAGGTAGTCGATAGGTTCCTGAAACTGCATGGCATGGAAACGAAGATTCGTGATGGGTGTGATGAACATACCGCTTCTGGAAATGGCGACACCCATGCTTCCTTTTCCTAAATCGAGGGCAAGGAGGTTCTTTTTCACTTGAGTAATCCTAAGAGATGATCTTTGACCTTGCTGAGGTTAGAAAGGTCATCGGCAGCACCGAAAGCGACATCCGGTCTTCCACCGCCTCTACCGGAAAGGAGAGCGGAGCATTCCTTCATGACATTGCCGGCCTTGATTGCAGGTAAGTCTTTTCCTCTAGCAGCGACAATATCTTTCTTTCCGCCATTATCGATAGCTAAGAAGACGAGCAAGGAAGGATGTTTGTCAATCAAGTTATGTGCTAATGTGTCTTCCTGTTCATGGGTAAGATTCTTTAAGGTAGAGACGAGAAGTTCTTTTCCGTCAACCTTCTCAATCTTGCTTTCCAAACCGCCGATGAGGTTATTGGCATTCTCTTCTCTTAAGACCTTGATGGTGTTGTTTAAGGAAGAGATGAGTTCATTGTTAGACATGATCTTGTTTCTGACACCTTTATCGGAATTGATCTTAAGAAGAGTTGCTGCCTCATTGATAAGGCTCTGCTTCTCTTTGAGATATTCATAGGCTTTGACGCCAGTGTAGCAGGTGAGTCTTCTGATACCAGCAGCGACACTCTCTTCACTTACAATGACAAAGAGTCCGATTTCGGAAGTGTTGTCAACATGAGTTCCACCGCAGAATTCGACGGAATAATCACCCATGAAAACGACTCTGACCTTATCCCCGTATTTCTCAGAGAAGAGATGCATTGCATTCTTCTTCAAGGCTTCATCCTTGGTGAGGACTTCAGTCTTGACAGGAAGAGCGGCGAAGATCTTCTCATTCACTCTTCTTTCGACATTGTTGAGATCATCATCGGAAATCTTGCTATCATAGTTGATATCAAAGCGGAGAAGCTCATCATCATAATAGGCGCCTTCCTGATGGATTTCAGAGGATAATTTCTCCTGCAATGCTTTCTGCAATAAGTGGGTAGCAGAGTGGTTCTTTCTGATCTTGTTTCTTCTTTCCCAGTCGACTTTCTCTTCGAATTCGTCGCCAAGTTTGATCTCACCGTATAAGACTTTCACATGGAGCAAATGCTGACCATGGTTGGATGCCTTGACGTCGGTGACTTCTGCTTCACAGTTTTCATTGTGGATGAAGCCTTTATCGGAAACCTGACCGCCGGAGAGAGCATAGAAGTCAGTCTTTTCAAAGCAGACATCTCCTTCATCCTGGATGGAATCGACTTTGACACCATCAACGAATAATCCATTGACTTTAGAGACAAAGTCTTTTCCTTCATCATAGGTGAATTCGCTGTTCTCCGTAAAGGCGATGAGATCCTTGGACTGAAGTCCGAAAGACTGTTTGTCGCCACGGCTCTTTCGGGCTAATTCCTTGCTGGCCTCAAGCAGCTTTTCGTATCCTTCGACATCGACCTTCTTACCATTATCTTCTGCAATTTCTTTGGTCAATTCGAATGGGAAGCCATAAGTGTCGGCAAGACGGAAAGCGTCTTCAGCAGAGAGAGTGTCTCCTTCCTTCTTCAAATACTGAGAAAGGAGTTTCTCACCGGTCTTCAATGTATTGGCAAACTTGTTCTCTTCGCTAGAGATCATCTTCATCGTTCTTTCCTGATGATCTTTGAGGTAGGGATAGAAGTGAGACATGTTCTCTGTGACAAGAGGAACAAGGGAAGCGAGTGTGCCGGCAGGAAGTCCGATCGTCTGAGCATAACGGGAAGCACGTCTTAAAAGTCTCTTTAAGACATAGCCGCGTCCATCATTGGAGAAGACAGCGCCATCAGCAAGAGCGAACGTGATGGAACGGATATGGTCAGCGATGACACGGTAGGCAAGCTTATATTTTCCTTCGTAAGGATATGTGGCCTTTGCTTCCAAAGCACGGATGTAAGGCATGAAGAGGTCGGTCTCGAAATTGGTTTCGGCATCCTGCATGATGCAGGCAAGTCTCTCTAAGCCAGCACCGGTATCGATATTTTTCTGAGGGAGTGGCTTGTAGTCTTTTCTTGCAACACCAGGCATGGAATTGAACTGGGAGAAGACGATGTTCCAAAGTTCAATGTATCTATCGTTATCAAGATCATCCTGTAAAAGCTTCAGTCCTAAATGTTCCGGATCCCATTTTTCACCACGGTCGTAGTTGATTTCCGTATCCGGGCCACAGGGGCCTTCGCCGATTTCCCAGAAATTGCTTGTGGAAGGAACCATGTTCTCTTCCGGGATACCGCACTTGACCCAAAGGTCATGAGTCTCTTTGTCATCGGGATAATAGGTGACATAAAGCTTATGCGGATCAAGTCCGTAATATTTATCCGAGGTAAGGAGTTCATAAGCCCACGGAATCACTTCGTTTCTGAAATAATCGCCGATAGAGAAATTACCCATCATTTCAAAGAAGGTGTGATGTCTAGCGGTATGGCCGACATTGTCGATATCGTTAGTACGAATACACTTCTGTGCATTGGTGATTCTTCTGTGCTTCGGTGTGAGTGTGCCATCAAAATACTTCTTCAAGGCGGCAACACCGGCATTGATCCAAAGCAAAGTAGGATCATTGTTCGGAACCAGGGAAGCAGAAGGCTCGATGTAATGTCCATGGTCATGGAAGAAGTTGAGCCATGTATCACGGATTTCATCACTTGTCATTTTTCTCATAAGTAGGATTCTCCATTCTAATATTTATATAAATATTAATAAAACCAATACATTATAGTACTTTATTGAAAACGAAACAAAAATAGTTTTCTTTCTTTTGAAATTTTTAATCTTTTTTCTCTTTTTCTTAATTCGTGCACATATATCTAAGTGAAAGGGGCAGAAATATGAGCGGAATCAATCGAAAGGAAGTGGAGAGCCTAGGAAGAATCCGGGAAGGGAAGAATGACAAAGGATTAGACAATCAGAAACTGAACGACTATTTCCTGAAATCATTGGACGAGCTGAAAATATATTACAAGAACGCGACAAGCTATGAACTTTCGCAGATGATAAATCACATCGATCATTGGGTGAAGGATGATAGAGAGAATCCGTACTACGATAATTATGAGGTTGGTAGCATCCTCTATGTCGATTTTGGTGCAATGAACTTCGGATTTGAACTATCCTTTCCTCATCCATGTGTCGTTTTAGCACAAAGGAAAGCATTTATGCTTGTAGCGCCATGTTCAACGAAGAAATACGGACATAACTATGATGATATTCTAGACGGAACGTTAGAGGATGGATTTGAATACAACACCGGAATCATTGTCGATAATGTCAGATGGATATCAAAAGGAAGAGTGATAGCTAAGATGGGAAAGGTGAACGACAACTTCCTTAAGAAACTTGTAAAGGCAACTGTCTCCTATCTTCCAAGCCTTTAATTTTATTGAAAATCTTGTTTTTTTCTCTCATTATCGACAATTATGGTAGAATCTTAAAGATTCGAGGAAACTATCATGATATCTGTCGTTACTGTAAAAACAAGAAAACAAAAAAAGGATTTCGTTAATTTCCCACTAGAACTATATAAAGGAAACAAATATTTTGTTCCTTGCTTCTATGGGGAGGAGATGGATGTCCTTAATCATAAATCACCATATGAATCCGTCACAGAAAGTGAAGCCTTCTTAGCCTATGACGGAAAGAAAGTCGTCGGCAGGATTCAGGCTATCATCCAAAAGCAGTACAATGAGAAATGGAATGAGAATAGAGTTCGTTTCACCCGCTTTGATGCGATTGATGATGTCGCTGTTTCCCATGCTCTTTTCGATGCCGTTGAGAAATGGGCAAAAGAGAAAGGCATGGATACGATCTGTGGTCCGTTAGGCTTTTCCGATATGGAAAGGGAAGGACTTCTTATTGAAGGCTTTGAAGAAGTACAGACATTTGAGGAACAATATAACTATGCCTATTATCAGAAACTGATTGAAGACTGTGGCTTTGAAAAAGAAGTGGATTGGGTTGAGAGTGCAATCTATCTTCCTAAAGAGCTTGATCCAAGAATCGAACATATCGCAAAGCATATCTTGGATAGAAACAAACTGACAGTTGTTGATACATCCAAATATTCCAAAAAGAAATTTTTGGATAAGTATGGCGATGGATTCTTCGACTGCATCACTGAAGCATATGGTGACTTATACGGATATGTTCCCTTTACCGAAGAGACAAGAGCTCTCATCATGAAGAGCTTCTATCCGATCATCGACTTGAAAGAAGCCTTTTTCATCGTCGATGAGAATGACAAGGTCGTTGCACTGTCTTTGACTTTCCCGGGTGTCGGTAAAGCGGTCAGCAAGAGCAAAGGTCATCTCTATCCTTTGTCCCTCTTACGACTTCTTCGTGTCATCAAAGACCCAGAGACAATCGATATGGCGATAATAGCCGTATCAAAAGAATACAAGAACAGCGGAATCACTGCTGTCTTTGTCTCAGAGGTTGTCAAATCCTGTATGAAGTATAAGCATCTCGATCACCTTGAAACCAATCTCAATCTAGAAGACAATACAGCGATTCGTAACATGTGGAATCGTTTTGAAAACAGAGAACACAAGAGAAGGCGTTCTTTCGTTAAGAAATTATCGTAATAAAAACAACCATGGCCTAAATGACCATGGTTGTTTTAATAAACATGATTACCATCTTTCTCTTTGAATTAGATGTTTACTTCTTGTTATGAGATGATAAGAAGGAATCAACACCTTTCTTTAAACGAGCCAAAGCATCATCTATTGTGGTTCTTGGACATGCGACATTCATTCTGACAAATCCGTTTCCGCCTTTTCCATAGACAGCACCATCAGCCAGGATAAGACCGGTAGTCTCTCTTAAGTGGTCTGTGAATTCTTTGCTATTAGAAGAAATCTTTCTAACATCAATCCAAAGAAGGTAAGTGGCATTGGAAGGAGTTACGGATAGAAGAGGAATTTCTTTTCTGATGTACTCTCTTACATAATCCTCATTTTCAAATAGGACCTTATTTGCTTGTTCTAGCCAATCTCTTCCTTCGTTCAATGCCGCTACTGTGACAGGGCATGCAAAGATGTTTGGTTCTGCAACTTCATCAGTGTTTATTTGTCTATTGACTTTCTTGAATAGTTCTTTATTCGGGACAAAGCAAAGCGATGTCTGTATTCCTGCTAAGCTGAATGGCTTTGTCACAGAGATGCAGTTGACCGAATTCATTTTATTTGTCTCGTTGACTGAGAAGAAAGGAATATATTTTGTTCCTGGCCTTGTGATGAAACCATGAATCTCATCACTGAGGACAACAACGGAATGACGAGATGCGAGTTCTCCTAATCTTGCAAGTTCATCCCTATTCCAGATTCTTCCTACAGGATTAGCTGGATTGCAGAAAATGATAAGAGATGTGTTATCTAGTGCAAAAGCTTTCTCCAATGCATCAAAATCAATCTTGTAATCATCACCATCATGAATCAATTCGACTTCCAAAACATGTCTATTGTTGTTGACAATGGAATTATAGAAGATGTTGTAGACAGGAGAGAGAACAACGACGTTATCTCCTTCCTTGGTTAGTTTTCTGACAGTGGAAGAAATCGTAGGTACAACACCAGTAGAGAACATCATCCAATCCTTTTCAAGTGTTACATCATATCTATCTTTGAAGAATGAAATATAAGCCTGATACCAGTCATCCATGGGTTCTGTATATCCATAGATTCCATTTTCAGCACGCTTTAAGATTGCGCTTTTAATCTCAGGTGCAGTTTCAAAATCCATGTCTGCAATGGAAAGAGGAAGCTCATTGTCTTTAACATTCCATTTGCAGGAATCCGTATTACGTCTAGATGGTGCTGTTTCAAAATTGTATTTCATAAGGACTCCTTAGTGATGTATTCGACTTTTGATGTGTCAAGTGAAGGATCATCCTGAATCAATTCTCTTATTCCATAAGACTGAATTCTTCCAGAGATAGAATTCTTCACTGACAAGAGTGTCGAATTGATATCGACATCGATATTTTCGCAGTATTCAAATATGAGGTCGGATTCATCTATCGTGCAGTTGATCATGGTCAGATTCTTCATATAGCAGAAGCCCTGATGAGAGATGATCTTGCAGTTTTTCATGACCACATTCTTGCTGTTCCAACCGAAATATTCGCCAACAATGGTGCAATTCTCGATAAGAACATTCTCGCAGTTCCAGAAAGCATCTTTACTATTCAAGGTTGAATTGATGACCTTGATATTTTTTCCGCCATCAAGGAAATAGTTCCCGTTCAGTGTCAAGGAGTCTACGGTAACATTCGTAGAGTCCTTCATAAAATAGTCTCCGTTTTCCGCCTTCACATTCTTTAAATATACATCGCTGCATGTCCAAAGAGTTTCTAAAGCGTTCTTGAAATCGATGTTGGCTAAAGAAATATCAGAGCATCTACGGAAAAGCTTTGGAGCGATAATGAGGCAGTTCTCAAAGCGAGAATGATTGGTGTACCATATTCCGCTACGGCTCATCTCTAAGAATGTAGAGTCTTTGACTGTGTGATTGTTTCCGTACCAGAGAGGATACTTCCAACCAAATGTACATCTTTGTACAAGAAGGTTATTCCCTTCTTTTAACGGGGATTCCCCATCATCAAAAACACAGTCTACTATTTTTTTATTAAAACAGTGAAATAGTGCTCTTTCACCTGTGAGATGCTTCTTTTCTATCGTGTCGTTCATAGTACCTCCAAAAGGGTATGTATATTATAGTAGGAGAGAAGAAAAAAAGAAGAAATTAGTCTCCAATCAATGTCTTTTGGAAGAGCTTTTCTGGTTCACGTGGCTTGAAAACAGGTGACTGTGTTGGACGGCTTAGGAATGAACGGAGTCTTTCATCTTCACTCTTTTCAAAGACTTCTTCCGGAGTTCCTTCGACTTTGATGTATCCATCATCCATGAATATGACCTTGTTGGATACTTCTTTAGCAAAGGACATCTCATGTGTGACAACAATCATGGTGACTTTCTGCTTGGCCAATTCTTTCATGACCTTTAAGACTTCCTGTACCATTTCAGGATCGAGTGCGGATGTCGGTTCATCAAAGAGAATGATCTTCGGACTCATGGATAGTGCACGCGCTATTGCAACACGCTGCTTTTGTCCTCCGGAAAGATCACGGATCTTAAAGTGTACACGGTCGGATAACCCGACTCTTTCTAGATTCTCTAATGCGATTTTCTTTGCTTCATCCTTCTTTCTTTTCAGAATCATGGTCTGACCAATCATACAGTTTTTCAATACATCCATATTATTGAATAGGTTGAAGGATTGAAAGACCATCTGCATCTTCTTGTGCACTTCCTTTTCTTTGCATTCTTTGGAAAGGATATTCCTTCCTTCCAATAGGATTGTGCCACTAGTCGGTCTCTCTAATAATCCGATACATCTTAACAGTGTTGATTTTCCACTTCCTGATGAACCGATGATGCTGATGCAGTCTCCTTCATTGACAGTGAAACTCACATCTTTCAAAACGACAGTTTCCTCGGAGAATGTTTTTGCTAAATGACTGACTTCCAATAATGCTTGCATATTAAATCTCCTTCTTACGGAAATGGAAGAATAGATTCTTCGGATTGAATTTGATTTTCTTTCCATCTAATTTGAATTCGACACCCTTCAGTATCAGTGTCGCAATCACAGTAAGGAATAAGTAGATGATAGCGATGATAAGATAGGTCTGCATGTACATATAGTTTTTGCTTGCAGCTGACTCCGCTGTATAGAAGAGTTCGCTGACTGCAATGACATTGAGAACAGAGGAATCCTTGATGTTGACTACCCACTCGTTTCCGATAGTAGGGATTGAGTTTCGTAATGCTTGTGGAAGAGTGACATGGAATAATGTCTCAAAGGAATTCATGCCTAATGATCTTGCTCCTTCCACTTGACCGGGATCGATGCCGTTTAGTCCAGATATGACAATCTCACCCATATAAGCTGCTGTGTTAAAGGTGATGACAATAAGTCCGGCTATCAGCCAACCATTGAAGGTATCAACACCTGGTAGAACATTGTTCCAGTTGAGATTGAATAACAGCTGACTTCCATATTTGAAAATCATCGCCTGGACCATCATCGGTGTGCCTCTTATGACAAGAGAATAGAGGGAACATAAGAACTTGATCGGATGACGATAAAGAAGATGGTACCAAGGATAATTCTTCGTTTCGAGTCTTTTGCCGAAAGCGAGAAAGACGCCAAGGAAAAGACCACCGAATGTGCCGACAACCGATAGAATGATGGTAGATAGAGTTCCTTTTAGATAGAACTGCCAGTAATGGCTGATAAGATAGGAAAAGTCGGATGACATTATTCGGCACTTCTTTCTACGGCTTCGTTCATCATTCTTGTTCTCTCATCCGCAGTGATTGTTGATAAGACATGATTGACAGCAGCTTTCAGTCCATCGTTACCCTTCTTGATTCCGATGGAGACACCTAATTCAGCAAGATCCACACCTAAAATTGACTGGTCAACGTGAAGGATACCGACATTGCTCATGGTTGCTACATAGGCATTTGCAACAGGAAGTTCAACGGTCAAAGCAAAGGCTAAACCTTGTTCAACCTCTTTTGCTGCTAAACCATAAGTTGTCTGCCCAGCGACATGGATGGATCCATATTCTTTGACAAAGGTATCGATGATATCATCTTCGACGGTGTCTTTCTGAGAGATGACCTGCTTTCCTGCTAATAATTCTTTCAAATCCTCATTTGTCAGAACCTTGTCCTGGTACTGATCTGCAATTTCTTTCTTGACGAGAAGGACAACTTCAGAACGATAGTATTCATCGCTGAAGGAAATGGACTGTCTTCTTTCCTCCGTGTCGGTCATGCCTGCGATGATGAGATTTGTGTTTCCCATATTGCAGTCTTCGATCAATGATTCCCATTGTTCCTTTACTATCTTGACATCCATTGACATCTTCTCGGAGAGAATCTTTGCTATCTGAATGTCATAGCCATCAGCGAATTCGCTCTTTGTGATAGGGAGAGTGTACTCGCTCTCTTTTGTTGTGGTCCAATTGAATGGGGAGTAGTTACATTCCATTCCAATGACAAGTTCCTCAGCTTCGACTGTGTAGGATGTTCCATCGATAGTGATGGTCTTTGCCTTTGCTTCCGTTTTTCCACAGGAGAAAAGACTAGCTAACGTAAAAAGACATAACGGCAATGTGTGTTTTAAAGACATGAAAAAATGTCCCCCTTTCATGAGTCAGGTCGCACTAATCAGCGACCTTTCACGAAGTAAGGACTGCTATCAATAGTGCCAACCGAAGTTTTGCTTCGGAGAGTACATAAGGTGTTCCCCTATGTCCCAACTCGACATCCTTTGACCAAAGGATGAAGGTTTCGGCGATTCTTACCTTTCCTATCTTCCCAATCGGTCTTGGTGGAAGTAGTACTATTTTGTAATCGCTCCTCTATTCGAACTGACACGAATACTTTAACAAGAATATTTCATCTCATCAATGCTAGAGGGTGAAATTATATATAATCTTGCTATAAAAGCCCTTTCATTTAACTTTGTTATCTTCTTTTTCGCTATACTATATCTTGAAAAGTGAGAGAAAATCATGAAAACAATAATCGTTTATTTTTCTAGGAGCGGTGAAAACTGGGTAGAAGGTGAAATCCGTAATCTCAGCATTGGAAATACGGAAGTGATTGCTTCCTATATAAAGGAAGCAACAAAAGGTGATCTATTCTCTCTTGAAATGCAGACTCCTTACTCTCATGACTATGAGACCTGTGTAAGACAAGCGAAGAATGATCAGCTTACCAATAACGAGCAAAAACTAATTGAAATTCCGGATTTATCCGAATATGACACGATATATCTAGGTTATCCAATCTATTGGGAAGATCTTCCTTCCCCTGTCATCACCTTCTTAAAGAGTGAAGACTTCAAAGGAAAGACAATCTATCCTTTTGCTACTCATGAAGGCAGTGGATTAGGAGCAAGTATCTCACATATCAAAGAATTAGCGAAAAATGCGACTGTCCTTGATCCTCTTCCTATACCGGGAAGCCTTGTTTCAAAGGCAAACAATCGTATTAAGAATTGGGTGGAGAAGCATTGATCTGAACTTTCTTTATTTTTAATGATATGTTTTACTCAGTGCCTTATTTAAAATGAATGTAAGGGCTTCCCTTGCCCTGTTTTCAATGAGGTGAAACCATGAAAAAGAATAAACTGTTTCTGATAATGCTTCCGTTTCTTATGCTTCAGACTGTAGGCTGCAAGGATAAGGAGAGCGATGTGCCTCAGACTTCCACTACCGACAAGGAAAAAGAGACCTCAACTGACTCTGTCTCTAAACCGAGTGATGAGGAACTTTCCAAAGTGGATGATGTCTATAGCTATGACAACTTTATCAAGATGCCAGGTGGACAAGAGACAGCGGATCCTTTTGTCTTTCGTTTCAACGGAAAATACTATCTCTATCCGACAACAAGCGGAAGAGCGGTGCGCTGTTTTGTCTCGGATGATATGATCAACTGGGAAGCTTGTGACAATGGTGTCAATGGAAGAGGATACTGTTACGAATATTCTACGGACGGTTCCTCTGCACCATCAAGCCAGATTCCTTTTGCGCCGGAAGTCACCTATTTCAATGGCTCCTTCTATATGATTATGTCCCCAAGCGGAAACGGTCACTATATCCTCAAATCCGATAATCCAGATGGCCCATATTCTTGTATCACCGGCAATGTCGGAAGAAGCATCGACGGCTCCTTCTTCATCACCGATGATGAAAGGATACTGATGTATGGAGCAGGAAGCGGCTGTGTTCAGGCTTATGAGCTCAATGATGATTTTGAAGAGTTCAAGACGAATGATAGCGGAGAAGAATACTCTGTTCCTATCGGTGCCTGTCATATGGGCGGATGGAATGAAGGACCGTACCTCCTTAACCGATATGGTGAGTATTACATGACCTGGACTGGAACCAACTACATCAATCGCGATTACCGCGTTGACTATTGCTATGCGGGAAAAGACAGCAATCTTCTCTCTTCTTCCTCTTTCACGAGAAAGAAGACAATCCTTCTTGAAACGGGAGATTCTTTCTGGGGATTAGGCCATTCCTGCACAGTATTAGGACCGGATCTCGATTCCTACTATATCGCCTATCACAATATGATTCCAGGAAGAACAAGATATCTCAATTTCTCCCGTCTTTCCTTTGATGGAGCGAATATGGTGACAAACTTTGTAAGACCGGATGACTGCGTTGGAACGGATTTGCCTCCATTCTATAGTGATGGCTTGGAATCCTATGAGAGCGTTGGAAAGTATATGCTTTCTCCAACATCGACAGGGGATACTTTCTCGGCTGAATTCAACACAATCGGAGAAGGAAAGATGATCTTCTCCTATCACGATGAGAGCAATTACTCCTATATCGAGTTTGTCAACAATACTCTTACAATCCATACTGTTGATCACAATAGTGATACAACAATTTCCGAAGCGGAACTCAATCATGAATTCGATACGGAAACTTATCACACATATCGTATTCAGTATGATAAGGGAAGATTAGTCCTTTATTTTGACAATATGATGAAGGTAGATGATTCTGGCATCTCTTTGACCGGTGGAAAGATTGGATATGTGTCTTCTGATTTCTCTGAGGTAGGATACTCCGCCTATAGCAATGTTGCCTTAGGCACATCGGATGCGAAAGCTTATTCTGATGAGGTATCACTAGCTAGCAATTATGATCCGGATCTCTCCTATCTGACGAATGGTTCTGGATTAGAACTTATTGAATCGAAGAAAAACTATAACAATACTGGATCGAATAATCTTGTGCTCAAGAATTCCGGTGACTTTGTCACGTACCGCATGTATGCGCATAATGCGGAAAAGTATGAGATTTCACTTCGCCTTCCTAGTGACTTTGTCACCTCTAGTTTCCAGATCAAGATCGATGGACAGGTTGAAAAGGAAGTCACATTGAACGGTTCCGTCCCTAAGACGGAAGATGGTGATGCCTTAGTCCGTGTTGCTGATTTAGAGATTGAACCTGGTGCTCATAACATCACTATTGTCAACACTGGGGATGAGATAGCTTTCAATGAAATTCATTATGAGGAAGTCAATCACTATGATGGATACGATTTAGATCTTGCTAGTGATGATATTTCTTCCTTGACAGCAAGAAGAGGCTCCTATACGACAGTTGAACAGACATCAGATGGCATTCGTAGCGATAATGAGGGTGCCTTTGGCTTATTGACAGATGGAGAATACTCTGATGTCACAGTTGAAACCGATATGACCATCCATTCCATTGAGAATGATGGCTATGCCGGAATCATCATGAATGTCAAAGACTATTCCATTGAAGAAGATGATGTCAATGATCCAAATAGTTACAACGGTTATCAGTTTGTCATTGCCAACGGCAAGGCACAGATGAATTATGCTGACTTCAGCTTCACAAGCCAGGTCAAAGCCGGGAAGTTCTATTTTGAAGATGGAATGACTTATCACTTAAAAGCAGTGCAGCAAAACAATAATTACAAGTTCTATATCGATGACAAATTAGTCATCGACTGTTCAAGCAATATCGGCACATTAAGAGGAAGAGCAGGTATCTTCTCTCACAATGTGGATGTTACCTTCTCTACATTGATTGTCAGTGAGTAGTGACCATACTCATTTGATTACCTCCTAGATCAGCCTCGTATCATGCGAGGCTTTTCTGTTTAGAAAACTCAAAAGCGAAAAGCAAATAAAAATATACTATTTCGCTTTTGATATTGATTTCCGTTTGTAATTTGACTTTAATATATATAGATTAAAGCGAAAAAAGTTAAGGAAACTACTATTTCGCTCTGGGGGGGTGCGTATGATCGGAAGAAAAAAAGAAATTGATGAACTCAACTCGCTCTATGAAGGAAATCGTGCTGAGCTTGTTGCTGTATATGGTAGAAGGCGTGTCGGAAAAACATTCCTGATCAATGAGACTTTCAGAGATAAATTCACTTTCAAACATACAGCGCTCTCAAATGAGGGAGAAGAAGGTAAGAACTTAGAAAATCAACTTACCGCGTTTTACCTTTCTCTTCTTCGATATGGAATGGACTCAAGTACAGAAAAACCAAAGAACTGGTTTGAAGCTTTCTTTTCATTGGAAAAGCTCCTCGATAGCAAGGAACAGAGTAAAAGACTTCTTGTTTTTCTTGATGAGTTACCGTGGCTAGATAGCAAGAAATCAGATTTCATCAAGGCCTTTGAAGGCTTTTGGAATGGATACGGATGTGCAAAGAACAATCTGATGGTCGTTGTATGCGGAAGTGCAAACTCATGGATTCAGAATCATCTCATCAATAGCCATGGTGGGTTATATGACCGTGTCACCTATGAGATAAAGCTTTCACCATTCAATCTAAAGGAATGTGAGGAATTCTTCAAAGAAAGAGGAGTGATTCTTACAAGATATGATATTGTTTCCTCTTATATGATTTTAGGTGGAATCCCCTATTATCTAGGTTATTTCAAGAAAGAGAAAAGCATTGCCGGAAATATTGATGATCTATTCTTTAGTAAGAATGCTCATTTGAAACTAGAATTTGATCGCCTTTTTCTTTCGACATTTGAAAATAGCGGTTTTGCCGAAAAGATTGTCAGACTATTGGCAACAAGGAGAAAAGGATTTACACGCGGTGAAATCGCTAAGAGACTATCTGTAAGCGATGGTGGAAACTTGACTAAGGCTATCAATGCTCTTCTTTCAAGTGATTTTATTGAAAAATATGTTCCGTTTGGAAGTGATAGCAAGATTCCGAATTATCGTTTGATCGATCCATTCTGCATTTTCTATCTCAAATTCTGCTTTGATCAAAATAGAGATTCTTCTTTTTGGACAAACGCGTTTTCATCACAGGAAGTCTCCTCATGGCGAGGTATTGCCTTTGAGAATGTCTGCCTTAACCATGTCAATGAGATGAAAAAGGCACTTGGCGTAAGCGGTGTGATCACAAAAACATCATCTTGGAATTTCAATAGTGAAGATGGTTCTGGACAGATTGATCTGATTCTTTCACGAAATGACAATGTTGTGAATATGTGTGAGATGAAGTTCTATAGCGATAACTATACTGTGGACGAATCTCTTTATAGAAAAGTACTTTCAAGAGATGAGGAAATACGAAAGTACATATCTAAGAAGACATCGGTACACAATACTCTTGTCACTACCTTCGGTGTGAACAAGAACCAGTACAGTTCTGTCTTTCAGAATGTGATTGTTTTGGATGACTTATTTGAATGAATTTTCCTTTGAGTAGAGGAATGATTGCATATGATTTTGCTAGATTTTTGCGTTTCACTTTTTTAAGTGCACTGTGATTCCTATTCAGTCCTTTATTTTTAATGCTACAAAATGTAAGCCCATACAAATATAATAAAACCAGATGGAAGGGGTTACCATGTCGCAATCGTCTGATGCGACAATCTTCCATTCAAGAAAGGATTACAGATATGAAAAAGAATCTGGTTTCGATTTTAGCCCTTGCTGCTATGTTTACACTAGCAGGATGCGGTGAAAAGACAAGTGATGCTCCGATCAGTGCCAAGTCTTCTGACACTCCGACTACGGATAAGAATTCTACTTCCACAACGGATACCATCAAAGTCACTGGTGTTTCCATCACCAATAGTGACGGTGCTGCTTTAAGTGAAGATGAACTCACTGTCTTAGATGGTACAAATGTCACTTTAAAGGCCTCTGTCACAGCAAATAAGACTGGTCTTAAAGTCACATGGTCTTCTTCCAACACGGAAGTCGCCAAGGTCACCAATGGCGTTGTTCGCTTCCTCTCTGTCAGTGCAGAGACCGATGTCACCATTACTGCAACAAGCAAAGATGATACAACAAAGAGTGCATCCGTCACATTCCATGTCAAACATTCCATGATTGACTTCTCTTCCTCTAGAGCTACAGACTTGGATACATCTGAATTCCTCTCTGATGGAAAGATTACTACCAGTGTTGGAGATACTGCTTTGGTTTATGCTGATGTCTATGGCACCAAGTGGTATGTTCAGGCTGATATCACCTATACTGCTTTCTCAGAGAGCGATGCTTATCCGAAGTTTGGTATCATGACTGGAAATAAGGCTGGTGTTTGGTCTGCTACAACCGAATCCGATATCTGCTATAACAACTTCTTCTATCTTGACACCAACAATCCGAATAGTTCTTCCTCTTGGAGCAATTTCAACACTGTTGTCACCGATAACACCTATGCCAATTGGAATTGGGGTGGTCAGTTAGGTGGATTCAACTACAATTACAAGAGGGGTGAAACCTTGACATTAGGTCTTTTAAGAGACGGTCAGGATTATTATCAGTTTGTCACGAAGCAGAATGAAGATGGAACACCCGGTGAACTTGTCTGCAAGAAGCATGTTGTCGATACTCTTATCCCTGCTGATCAGGCAACCTATGCTTGGGTCGGTGGCTGGGCAACAGCTGCTGAAGTCTCCAACTTCAAATCCTTATCCGGTAATGCAGTCGATAGCATGTATGGAACTCCATCTTCATTAAATGTCAATGGTGATGGAACCACACTCTATATCCAGGAAACCTATCAGCTCAATGTCTCTGCTGACTTCATCAACTTCGATAGCAAGAAATTGACCTATGTTTCTTCTGATGAAACGGTCGCCACTGTTTCCGATACCGGTCTTGTCACAGCTAAGAATAAGGCTGGAAGCACGGAAATCACCATCAGTTATGGGACAACATTGACAAAGAAGATCACAATCAATGTCACTGATGATATTGCATTCAAAGTCGATGTTGATGGTAAGATGGATGATGTCTTATGGTCTGATAAGGTCAAAGCTAACTTCTATCGTCTTAACCTCAATGGCGCTGGCGAATACATCGACTTCTATGGTGCTAAGAACAGCCGTGGTATCTATCTCTTCGCCAAAGCACATGTCAATGCAAAGAAGAATGATGAGGGAAGCTCTGATTGGTGGGAAAATGATAACTTCGAAGGAAGATTTGTCGACACTACCACAAAGAACGCTATTGAGGGCCCAAATATCAGTAATCATGGTCAGTGGTGGATTTCCGCTAACAAGACTAGCAACTTGGATGAATTCTATGTTTCTGATGTTGTCTTGAATGAAGAAACCAACAAATATGATATCGTTTATGAAACCTTTACCTCTTATGATACTTTGAATGTTGGAGTTGATGCAAACACTTACAATATCAATACTCCTATTGCTATCTATGTCGGTTCGAACCCTGCTTCTGGTTGGAAAGCTGCTGACTTCTTTGACAAAGCCGATGCCGCTTTAAGAGTCACCACTGATGGTTTCATGCACGCGGATGGCAAATACTGCTCGGACGGCGATCATGAATATGGAAATTGGGTAGTCACAAAGGAAAACACCTGCGGTGAAGATGGTATAAAGACTAGAACTTGCAAATATTGTGCACATGAAGATACCGATGTCATCGCTGCCGATGCATCTGCACACAAAGTCGATCTTAGCAAGGGTACTGTCAAGTCCAAAGGCACCTGCAGCACAGATGCTGTTGTCGAATGCGTCTGTGAAGTCTGTGGACAGACCGTTAATGCAAATGGCGGAAAGGATCGTTCCAACCATGAAGGTTATGTTGAGGCCGAGCATAAGTGCACGACATGCGGAGAGACTGTCATTGCTGGCGATAAGCTTGATTTAGATAAATCGAATTCTGGTGGACCTTATGCTGACACAGTCACATTCCAGCATAGTATCTCTGGCGATTTCACTGCTGTTATCAAGACTTCTAACACTACGACAACCAATGGAACAAGCGCTAGCGACAACGTTTGGAGAACAACATTCCCTGTTATCTTTGACGCAGCTGATCATGGAAATGGCGCGTTCTTCCGTTGGGATTGGTGCCAGTTCACTCAGGGCAATGGATGGTCTGAAGCATCCAATACCGGCATTTGGAAAGATGATGATCAAGTTTCCTTTGACTTCAACACAGAAATGTTTACTTTAGTCACTTCCTTCACCACTGATACAACAATCACTAGAGTTGGTAACTTGATTACTATTAATTCTGTCATTCATCCGACAGCTGAAGCCTATTCCTCTAGAAACTTCCACTACACATCTACAATTAAGACTACTGCTGCTTCTCTCGATCTTTGCCTAGGCGCTGAATTCGCCAAAGGCTCTGTCGAATTGGTCAGCATTAAGTAAGTCGTTCTCTACGAATTTTATAAGCCCTAGCATCTCGCTAGGGCTTTTATGAAACTTAAATAATATTGTCATCTTTGTTCAAAAGTTTTAAACTAAACATATATTGGAGGATATCTCATGGCTGGAAAATCTTCATGTCTAAAGAGTATCGCATATGAGCTGAATTTGTCTATCAATACGGTTTCCCGTGCTTTGCGTGACTGTGATGACATCTCTGCTGCCACAAAGGAAAAGGTCAGGCAGAAAGCTTTTGAGATGGGGTATCTCCCAAACTCGATATCTCAGTTCATCAAGAAAGATGGAAAGAAACTGATAGCAATTGTCGTCAACAACTTCAAGAATCTCTATTTCCAGATCATCTGTGACAAGCTTGTCTCTTTATTTGAAACTGAGAATTTTGATTTCACTATCGTCTATTCCTTGAGCAAGAAACTCTCTCTTCCCCTTTTGAAACAGTGCATCAGTGAAAGAGTAGACGGCATCATCACTCTTCTTGAACCAGAGGATGATATGATCGATTATGCAAAATTGAATCATATGCCGATCATCATGATCGGAAGACACCTCGATAAAGATTATGTCGATGAAGTCTATACTGATGATGAGATGGGTGGTACCTTAGCTGCCAATTATCTTGCCAACTATCATCAGATCAATAAGTTCATCTATGTGAAGATGCCTAATGTCGAATGCTCCAAGAGAAGACAGCAGGCCTTTGTCAATACGATCTCATCATTGAGTGACAAGAATGAGGTTATGGTCATTGAACCAAAACAGGTCAATCAATCCTTATTGAAATCAATCAATGACGGATATTTAGGTATATTTTGTTTCTCGGATGAGATTGCATATGATCTTCTATATTCACTCAATAAGGCTGTTCCGAATATCCGTATCGTCTATCCTCATCTTCACATTGTCGGATTTGATGCTGTCTCAAAATGCATACATGGCCTTGTCGATCTAACAAGTGTCAGCTTTGATTATGATGCCATCTGCAAAGAGGCAATCCGCTTATTGAAGGATCGATTCAAAGATATTCAGAGAACAAAACAGTCTACGATGTTCACAGTGTCTCTTCATACTAGAAAGATCCTCTAATCGAAAATAGTATTATTTATGTGCCGTTCTATTCAGAATGGTACATTTTGTTAACAGGAAATGAGGTGTCAGGATGACAGAATGGGAAAGACTTCAGAATGGTTTAATCTATAATGACTTCGATGAGGACCTGTTCAATCGACGAGTCGAAGCGAAGAGATTGTTCAAGGCCTATAACAAAACCGATGACGAAGAAGTTGAACTGCGAAATGAACTATTGCAGAAACTTTTCAAGAATATTGGAAAGAACGTCTGGATCGAACCAGACTTTCGATGTGAATACGGAAAGAACATCATCATTGAAGATGATGTGTATATCAATTTCGGCTGTATCATTTTAGATTGCGCTGAAGTGACAATCGGATCTCATACTTTGATTGGACCAAACGCAGGATTGTATGCTGCAAATCATTCTACTGATATGAATGAAAGAATTCATGGCGGATGCTATGGAAGACCGATTCACATCGGCAAAAATGTATGGCTTGGCGGAGATGTTAAGATAGTTGGTGGAGTCACAATCGGCGATAACACTATCATTGGTGCCGGAAGCATCGTCACAAAAGACATTCCCTCTAATGTGATAGCGGCAGGAAATCCTTGTAAAGTGATTCGTGAAATCACGGAAAAAGACAAAACAGATTATTCAAGCCGTATCCATTGAACAAGGATTCTATAAGAGGGCTAGATCATTATCTACCCTCAGTCTTTGTGTCTTCCTTTTTATCCATCTGTATGGCTTTATCGACGACTTGCAACTTTTTGATTACAACAAAGTAGAAGACTGTTCCACCCATGATGAGTACGGATACGACCCATGCTGATGGAGTGGAGAAACAGACCCCGATATAAGAGGCATCACTGGTTGGATTGGAACTGTTGACAAGTCCTGGAATGAATTCACAGACTAGAATTCTAGCTACAAGCTCTCCAATACCGGAGATCAGTGGAATCAGTGGCTTTTTGATTCCTTGCAGTACACTTCTGCTTAACTGTAATAACCCTTGACAGATGAGGAAAGGAGTCAGAACATAGAGATAGGTAGAACAGTAGAAGAGAACTCTCTCGTTGATATCATTCTTTGTTAGGAAAATATATGGAACATATTTGGCACAGGATAAACCGATGATCAAGATAAGAGCATAAGTGATTAAGTCAATGAGTATCGCAGAACGGATACCCTGTCTGATACGTTCCTTGTTTCTTGCTCCGTAATTCTGTCCGACATAATGAAGAAGGGCGCTGGACATGACAGATAATGGAATAGTCAGATACCCTTCGAAGCTGCTATAGCAAGTGTTAGCCATTGTCGCATAGCCGATTTCTTTATTGCTTCCTGTTGTTGAATCATAGACAAGCTCTCTTCCGAATCCATTGACAACCTTTTGCTGGAAGAAGGAGCCGATAAAGAGAATGGACCACTGGAATCCTAAAGGAAGTCCCATCTTAAGACAGTCTAGTACAAGTCCTTTTTCAACTCTGGATACCCCTTTTCTCAACCGTAGATAGGAATGATTCTTCATCAGGTATAGGAAGTTCAGTGTGAATGTTGTACAGTTGGCAAGCAGTGTTGCAATAGCAACACCTCTTGTATCCAATCTGATGACACCAGTCAATAGAAACCCAAAGAGAATGTTGACACTCGTTCCAGCAAAGGAGACCAATAAGGAAACAGAGGAATTACCAAGAGCCGTGACAAAGTTCGACATCAGATTGCTCATCAAGGTGATCAAGAATCCGATCAGGATGATCTGAAAGTAATCGGATGCTTTATCGATGTACATCTCCGGAATATTAAGGAAGGACATCAATGCTTTATAGGAGGCTAGACCGATGATGGTGATTACAAGGCCGATAACAAGAACGAGTGTGAAACAAGTGTAGAGTGTCTTGTTCTGTGCATCCTCATCGTTCTTTCCTTTCTTGTTTGCCATGATGACTGCAAAACCGGATGTGCAGCCATAGGCGAAGTTGAAGAGGATTGCTGATATAGAAGAGGTCGAATTGGTTGCCGTGACGGATATTCCGCCGACAGTTGTCTTTAAAATCAATGCGTTAATCAGTGAGAAAGCATTCGAAAGAATGGTGCTTAAAAGGATTGGAATCGCAAAGCGGATAAGACGCGTTATCGGTTTACCGTGTGTGAGATCGACAGGCGCAAATATTTTCTTGATTGCATTCATAGTTCATTACCGATTAGATTTTAAAGCATTGCTTTCTTATACTATCATAGAAAATACCATTAATAATAATGGTTCAGTTTACTAAAAAGTATCGAAGTCATCGGTATTTTCAGTGAAATGGATAGAGTGTAAACGAAAAGGGATGATTGTATTTTGTAAGCGATTTCTTTACGATAAATACGAAGGAAAAAGAGGTAACGAAATATGAAAACCAAAAAAACATTATTATTAGCAACTTTAGCTATGTTGTCTTTCTCTCTTGTCGCTTGCGGAGACAAGACAAGTGAAGTCAAGCCTACGGATAATACCAACACTGCCGATACATCAAAAACAGACAAACCTACTGAATCATCAACCTCTGATGAGAAGAAGTCGGAAGCTACTCAGGTCACATTGACTCTTAAAGCAACAACAGAGACTGTTGAATTGAAGGTCGACCAGTCTGCTACTCTTACAAACTACTATACTGTAACTAAGTCTTCTGGAACTCCGACCTCTGCTGAAAAGGCCTGCACCTATGTCGCAGAAGATCCGACTGTCATCAAGATCACAAATAAGGTCATGAAGGCACTTAAGGTCGGTTCGACAAAGATTACCGTCACCTCTAAGAAGGATCCGACAAAAACATGTGAATTCACGGTCAATGTCACAGAGGTCTATTTTGACCGCAACTATTCTCAAATCAGCTCCGAAGATGATTTCAGCAAGGAACTTCCGGAAGATGGTGGAATTGTAAGAACCAAGGGTTCCTCTACTGCTGACCTCTTTGTCAAAGGCATCAGCACAACGGAGTTCATTGCAAACTGCACCTTCTCCTTGCATAGTGTTGCCTCTAACGAAAAGTACCCTAAAGTCGGTATTGTCTGCTCTACCGGTGAGAATGCCGCTGAAGATACCTCTACCAACAATAAGATGTACTTCTTCCTCAATGCTGAAATGCCCAATGGTGAATCCGCCTGGAGCAACTTCGGTATCTGTGAAGTTCAGAACGGTGCCAACTGGGCATGGAATGCCGGTGTCACCAATGAGACTGCCCGTCATAAAGACAATCTCTATGTCGCTGAGACACCTGTTACCTATGACATGGATTTCAAACTCACCATGGTCAGGAAAAATCTTGATTTCCATTTCTTTGTCAACGATAATTATGCAGGATCCTGCAAGACACTGGATGCTCTCTTCGCCAATGGCGAGAACAATCTTGCCTCAATGATAGGATTCTTCGAATTCAACTCCGATGTCACTTTCTCTCAGTACAGTATCGAAAGTGATTCTGCTAAGGTTGAGGAAAAGATTGGCAGCATCGTAACTCCTCATTTCTTAGCCGATGATGAATGGGCTGCTGATTAACAAATTATAAATGAATTCTCAAAAACAACTCGAAACCAACTTGCAATTAAGGAACGCTTACCCGGTCAAATCGGGTAAGCGTTTTGTTTGCTTCTTTGTTGACTTTGTCATTCTTGCTCTTGTCAGTTATCTTTTGTCCTTAGGATTCCTTCCTTTGTTTAGAAACACATCCTCTTACAAGGCAAGTGAAAACAAAGTTCAGGAAGAGATCAAATATTACAATCAATACATATCTGAAACTCATCTCGTCTCCTTTATCGATGAGGAGAAGACGACGAGGAAAGATTCCGATATCCTAGTCTTTGAGAATATTGCTAAGGCGATATATCACTCTTACAAGACCTTTGATGAGAAATTAGAGACTCCTCAGTTCTCCGATTATGTCATCAAGGAAGACTCGAAGTTAGCTAAGTATGGGGAAGCGTCTCTTACCAATGATGATATCAGCTACTTCTATACGGTCTATGTTCCAAAACAGGAATATAAGATTGTCACCTATCAAGGAGATAGTGCGGCACTATATGTCTATGGCTTGTATAAGAATAGCTCTATGTCTTCCTATTTCACTTATCCGGATTATAATACTCTCCCCGTTCTTCAGTCTCATATCGCTTATTCTCTCTTTGTCTATCTGACTGAGGAAAAGAATGATGTCAACCAGAGTATCTATAATGCTGGTGAAACCTATTACTCCACATTCCATACGACTTATAGTTCTTTCTTATCTTCGGCTGAATCCTTATGTGTCAAGGCGGAACCTTATTATTCAACCCACTATCTTGTCTATCGCGATGCTCTTTCACAAGAGGGAAGGTTATTGAATTACGCTGTCATCATTTCTATTGTTATTTCCTATCTCCTTGCTATCATCCTTCCGAAACTCATCTTTAAACATGATCAGACATTTGGAAGAAAGATATTCTCTCTCTATCTTACCGATATGGAAGGAGAGAATGTCAAATGGTACTATACGGCATTCAGTTCATTCTTAGGTGTATTTGGATATCTTCCTGTCATCGCTTTATTCTATATGCTTCCTCCGTTCAATGGTGTCTTTGACTCGATGTTCACTCCGTTTATTGGAAATATGTCACTGGTTTGGATTGTTGTTCTGCCTATGTTCTTCCTTCTTATCAACTATGTTCCTTCTCTCTTCTTCCAAGATAGAGAAACACTCCTTGAAATGCTTTTCAAAATAAGGCTCAAAGATAAGAAAAACATCGGTGAATCAACCGATGAGGAAATGAACTCTGGAAGAGATTATTAGCCCGATATTTCGGGCTTTTTTAATGCTATCCATTTTAATAAGCATTATTATTAATGATATCTCTTTGTTGCAAGTGAAAGCCCTTTTTTAGATACTATACTTGTATGGAGAAAATGCGTAGTGCATCTTTCAAATAGGAGGATAGAAAATATGCTTAAGCACAAAAACAGTCTATTACGTTCTGGTTTGCTTTCTTTGCTGATGATCTCTTCACTCGTTTCCTGCGGAGGTGGCTCTGATCAGACATCATCCGGCGGATCTGGAAACGGAGGAGACAAGACCTCTAATTCCGGCGACACTGTCGTTCCGGATAATTCCCGTTCCATCAAGAACCTTGATCAGCTTGCTGATGACCTTACACTTGATGATGAAGGCGTAGTCACATTCGAAGATCAGGTTGAATTGAAGGTCTGGTGCATCATCGGTGATCCCGATCAAGTCGTTTATAACAACTTGATCACGAAGTTCAACGATGAATATTCTGGTCTTATCCATCTCAATATGACCTATATCGGACACTATGACTTCTACGGAAACCTCAACAACACCTTCAGCACCGATAAGGAATCCATGCCGGACATCTTAGTCATGCACAATGAAAAGACTGCAGAATATGCAAACCTTGGCTATCTTCTTCCTTTGGATGAGATTGAGAAGAAGACCACAGTCAAAACAGACTATTCTTCCGTCTATTCCAACATCGACCGTGTCACCAAATTTGCTGGAAGACGTTATGCTGTTCCGATGGATGCTCATGGCTTTGTCACCTCTATCCGTCAGGATATCATCAAGAAGAACGAGCTTGGATTTGATGGCAATACCAGATATGTTCCGAATACTCGTCAGGAATATCAGCAGTTGTTAGAGAACCTGAGAAGCAAAGCCGATGCCGGTGAACTCTGGATCCGTGACATCAACAAGGGCAAGGATCACTCTTGGAAGAAGGCAAATAAGGATACCTTCTATCCTGAATTCTTCCAGTCTACCGATCCGGATGGACTTTCCTCTCTTTATGCAAACGGTGGAAATATGGTCTCTAGCGATGGCACTACCATCACATTCCAGAACAACGAAGGCTTCAAAACCTATATTCTTGATCAGGTCAGACGCTTTAACAGCAGATTGATGTCGGATGCTGCTGGCAAAAATGCCGAAGCCTTTGGAGCTGGCAATAACGTCCTCTTCCCTGAAGGACCATGGTGGGTCTCTCAAACGTACACCTTACAGTGGAACAACACTGAATTGAAGAAAGCTGGTTCTAACGGCGTTACAGCAGAAGATGCCGAAGATCCTATTTACAACACTCCTTATACCGCATCCCGTCCTACTGGTTGGTGGACATTAGATGAAAACAAAGACTCTGACAATGGAAGCAAGTGGTACGGAAATGGACATGCCATCTCTCTTACCTCTCACATCACCTCTTCTCAGTCCGCTGCGGCCGCTATGACCTTCATCAACTGGTTCACTCAGGGTAAGGATGCCGATACAGATACCTATAACCTAGCAACATGGTGCAACTCCGGACATATCCCTGCATACAAGAATGTCTATGATTCCGAAGAATACAAGAACTATTATTCGAAGAACCTCACTCTCCGTGCATTAGGAGATCCGGCTGACATCATCGCTATGGAAGGCTTAGCATATGAGACGACTGTCTTCAATGCTCTTGCTAACGCTGTCTCTCTAGTCCAGTCTCAGCTTAAGACGACGAGCGGATGCACAGAAGATCAGGCCTTGGAATTGATCAACAAAGCAGCATCCGACGGACAGGCCGCTTTGGATCTTAACCTCTTAAGTTAAATTATGAATCACTCTAACGCAATGGAAATGGATGCGTTAAAGGGTTCAAAGGCAAAATCGATCGCGAAAAGATATGGAACGGCGCTATTATTCTTAGCGCCGTTCCTTGTCGCGTTTATTTGCTTCTTCATCATTCCTTTGATTTACGGAATCAAGATCTCCTTGTCCACCTTCCGTTTCTCAGCTCCAGGAGAAGCAAAATACAATGCCTTTTACTGGTACCGTATCCTATTCGGTGATCCGAAAATCAGTGTAGCCGCAAAGCTTTCCGCCAATTTCTGGAAATCATTTGCTAACTCCTTCTTCTTCTCTATCGTCATGGTTCCGATTGCTGTCTTTCTTCCTTTAGGCCTTGCCATCTTAGTCAATATCAAGCCTCCGGGATTTAAGATCTTCCGTGCTATGATCTATCTTCCTTCCATCGTTCCTTTGACGGCATCTGGCACCATCTTCATGCTCTTCTTCATGGATAAGAACAGCCATGGATTATTCAACGAATTCTTCAATACGAACATTCGATTCTTTGATGACATTTGGTTCAGTTTCAATATCGGAAAATACACAGTCGATGTTCCCTACGCCTGGATTCCAATCTTCCTCATGTGCCTTTGGGGCGGATGGGGTGGAAACTTCATCATTCTCTCAGCCGGCCTTCAGAACGTTCCGAAATCTCTTTATGAGGCAGCCAGCATGGATGGCTGCTCCAGTTTAAGAAAGATCGGAGCGGTCACGATCCCTGGAATCAAAGGTCAGTTAGTCCTATGTCTCTTTACTACCATCATCGGTTACTTAGGACTATACGGACAGAACTATGTTCTCTCCGGCGGTGGTCCGAAAGCGACGACACTTCCTGGCTCTGGTCAGACTTCCACTGTCATCTACTTCATTCAGGATATCGTTGCCAACAACGCTAACTTCAAAGAGACCATCTATGGCTTAGGCGCTGCGGCATCCTTGGTCTACGCTATCCTGGTCGGTTGCATCTCTGGCTTCCAGATGTGGTGCACGAGAGACAGAAAATCAGGAAACAAATATTCGGAGGAATACAAAAAATGGCAACGTATAAGCTAACCACGGAACAGTATGTTGGCTCGTTGAAAGCCAAAGATACAAAGAAAAGAGCTGTTCCTACTTCGAAGATTGTTTCCTTTGTCATACTTCTTGTCTTCTGTGTCATCTGGGTCATGCCATTTGTCATCATGGCCTGTGGCTCATTAAGAGGCCATAACGATACGACCTTCTATCCGAAGGAACTCTTTTATCCTCACTCTGGCTATACCTTGGAAAACTATAAGATCTTGCTTTTAGGTGAATATCCGGAAGGAGTCGTTCACAATTCTACGGTCGATTACGATATCGGAAGATGGTTCTTCAACTCCTGCGTCTCTGCTATCGGTGGAACGGTCCTCTATCTTATCGTCGCTTCTTTAGCTGCCTATGCCTTCACCTTCATCGACTTCCGCTTCCGCAATGTCCTCTTCGCTGTCCTTGTCGCTACCATGGTCATCCCAGGTACAGCAACAGCTGTCGGTAACCAGGTCAATATCTTCAAAGTCGGATTGAACAAATCCTATCTCGCCTTGATCCTTCCAGGATTAGGCGGCGTATACGGAATGTATCTCATCCGCACCTTCTTCTGCTCCATTCCGAAAGATCTGATTGAATCAGCAAAGATGGACGGTTATTCGAACTTGAAGATCTACTTGAAGATTGTCCTTCCTTTAGGTAAGACAGTCCTCTTCGTCCAAGGCTTATTCGGCTTCATGGGCGGATGGAACGACCTTGTCTGGCCTCAGATGTTATACGGTGTCAAAGATTCCAAGTTATGGACGCTTCAGGTCGGTATGTCCTATATCATCAACAATTCGAAGACTTCTGATTTGATTGGCACTGCCTTAGCCGGTGGTGTCATCTGCTTGCTTCCTGTATTTGTCATGTACCTCATTGCTGCGAACAAAATCATTGAAGGCATGGCAAGTGCTGGTATCAAACGTTAAGGAGAAAATATGCGCAACGAATATCCACGCCCTGATTTCAAAGGTGAATCCTTCTATAGTCTGAACGGACAATGGGATTTTGATTTCGATGATTCCAATGTTGGATTGAAACAGCATTGGTTCTTGAATCATACCTATTCGAAGAAAATCGAAGTTCCGTTCTGTTTCCAGTCTGAACTGTCTGGCATACATGATACATCCTTCCACGATTACATGTGGTACCATAGGACATTCACAAAGCCAGAGATGAAAGAGGATGAAAGACTTCTGATTCACTTTGAAGGCGTGGATTATCTTGCTGTTGTCTACATCAATGGATTGAAAGCTGATAGCCATATCGGATCAAATGGTGGATTCACAATCGATGCCACGGATTATCTAAAAGATGATGAGAATGATCTTGTCGTCTATTGCTATGATCCAAGTACGGACCGCTCCATTCCAAGAGGAAAGCAGGATTGGGAAGAGAAGAGTCATGCTATCTTCTATACGAGAACAAGCGGTATCTATAAATCCGTTTGGATGGAAGTTGTCAATGAGAAGAGAATCGCTTCCTACTACTTGACTACAACTCTTGATAAGTATACGTTGCGTTTTGATGTCAAGCTGACGACCGATGAAGGAAGTCTTACCTTTGTCATCACAAATGACAATGACAGAAAAGAATACACCTTCAATGTCGACAAGAAGAAAAAACAGTATGTGATCTCTCTTCCGGATGACTTTGTCAATGAAAGGATATGGAGTGTCGAACATCCATTCCTCTTTGATTTGAAGATGATTTTGAAGGACAAGGATGGAAAGACAGTCCATACAATTTCCTCTTACTTCGGTTTCAGGGAAGTTGGGACAAAGGATGGATATGTGACTGTTAACCAAGCACCTGTCTATTTGAAGCTTGTTTTAAATCAAGGCTATTATCCTGGTGGTCTTCTCACTGCCAAATCTGTTGAAGATATGGAAAATGACATCAAGATGATGAAGGAGATGGGTTTCAATGGATGCAGAATCCATCAGAAAGCAGAAGACCCTTATTTCCTTTATCTCTGCGATAAGATGGGATTCTACCTCTTCCAGGAATGTGCATCCAATTACGGGTATGACAAGGATTCTCCTAGAAGGATGCTCAATGAATGGATCGATATTGTGAAAAACAATTACAATCATCCTTCCATCATCGGTTATACTCCGCTCAATGAGTCATGGGGAGTCGAAGGCATTCCTTATGATAAAGAGATTCAAAGCTTTGCACTTTCACTCTACGACTTGATTCATTCTCTTGATTCAACACGTCTTGTCATCTCAAACGATGGCTGGGAACAGTGTAAGACGGACTTGATCACGGTTCATAATTACTGCCACGGTAAAGAAGGCGATGAAATAGCATATCTTGCCTTTAAGAAAGCACTCAAGACGAGAAAGAACATTTGTAATTACGATAACATCCGAAGATTTATCTTAAATCCTGGATATGAGGATGAAGGACAGCCGATTCTCTTAAGTGAGTTTGGTGGCATCGCCTTCAACAAAGATACAGGAGATGGAAAGGCATGGGGCTACACCACATGCAATGATGAAAAGGATTATGTCAGGGAACTGACAAGAATCTACAAAGCCATTGAAGAGTCCGAGTGTATCACCGGAATCTGCTATACACAGCTCACCGACGTAGAACAGGAAGTCAATGGTCTATTGACATTTGATAGAAGATACAAAGTCGATCCGAAGGAAATCCGAGCGCTCAATGATTCGCTTGGTGTCAAATAAGGAGGCACTTATGAATAAAGACATAACTGAAAATCAGGAATTCAAGAACGTAGATGGAAAAATCATCAATGAAAACGTCAAATCTTTCGTTGAACTAAAGGACATCAACAAGATTTATCCTAATGGCATTCAGGCCGTCTATGATTTCAATATCGAAATTCAGCCAAAGGATTTCATCGTCCTCGTCGGACCTTCCGGATGCGGAAAATCTACGACGCTTCGTATGATTGCAGGTCTTGAGGATATCTCTTCCGGTTCTTTGTATATCGGTAAAGTCTTGTCTAACTATGTGCCTAGCAAGAACCGTGATATTTCCATGGTTTTCCAGTCTTATGCCTTATATCCGCAGATGACGGTTTATGAAAACATTGCTTTTCCGTTAAAGGTAAGATCTTATGATAAGATCCGCTCTGCCGAGAAGCAACTTGATCGTAGAGACCTTGAAAAACTTTATTCAGATCCCCAGGCTATTTATGATGCTTACAATGAATGCTTAGATAACAAGATAAGTCGTTCTAAGGCATATGTATATTGTGCTACCAAACTTCATGTCCGTGATTCTGCTATGAAGCTTATCTTGAAGAATAAGATCGAGTCTGTTGATGACATCGTAAACAACAAAGATGCAATCTTTGCTTCACTTGATGCAAAAATTGAAAAAGAAAAACAGAATATCGAAAAGAAGGGATGGACAGTTGATCCGGAGAGTTTACAGTGCTTAGATGAAAACAAGAATCCTGTCCATTATAAGAGAAGACTTACTTCTGTTGAAATCAGAGAGAAGGTTTTTGAAGCTGCAAAGATTCTCGATCTGGGACCTTATCTTGATAGAAAGCCGAAGGAACTGTCCGGTGGTCAGATGCAGCGTGTTGCCTTAGGTAGAGCTATCGTCAGAAACGCAAAGCTCTTCCTTATGGATGAACCTCTTTCCAACCTCGATGCAAAATTGAGAGTTCAGATGAGAAGTGAAATCGTCAGAATTCATGAGCAGATCGGTGCTACGACAATCTATGTCACACATGACCAGACTGAAGCTATGACAATGGCTACTAGAATCGCTGTCATGTCCAAAGGCTGGGTGCAGCAGATCGATGAGCCGAGTGTCATCTATAACCATCCGAACAATATCTTTGTCGCGACATTCATCGGTTCTCCGGCCATGAACATCTTTGAAGGAACTTACGATGATGGTTATCTTGTCTTCGATGGCGGATATCGTATTAAATTGTCTGATGATTATAAGAGAACTCATGATGATTTCTATAAGAGAAAGATTGCACAGACTAGAGAACTTCTTAATAAGCCCGCGGTTAAAAAGATGGAAGGAATCATCTATCTTGATAAATTGAAGAAGGATCTTCTCAACGATAAGAAAGAGAAGGAAGCCTTTGATTTATCCGATGAGGAAAAGAGCTGCTTTGAGCATATCAAGAGGATTGCAGAAGATATTTCCGCTTCAGATGAAGATGGTAAGATCATCCTTGATGCTATTGAGCAGATGGATGTCTTTGACTTGAAGAGTGTGAGAATTGCAATCGAGACCGTCCATCATGCCTTATATAATCTCAGAGGCATCACCAGCAAGGAACTTTCCATCCTTCATAATGTTCAGGCTTTCAGCAAGACAAAGAAGGATAAGGATGGAAAAGAAGAGGTTCTTTTCTACAACAAGCGCCATGGAAAAGCCAAGAAAGCTGTCTCCGGCTATAAGAATGTCATCCATATGAAAGACAGTTCCATCGTATTGACAAACAATCTCTTCATCACCCTCAATGACCTACTATCTCGTTATGAATATGCATTAGAGAAACCACACAGCGTCAGAGTCGGTGTCCGTCCTGAACACATCCTTCTTGATGCTGAGTATCTAGATCCTACGAAGAGTGATCCGATCACCTGCAAGAGTGAAGTCGTTGAACTTTTAGGAAGTGAACTTCTCCTTCATACCTCATTCGAAGGAAAAGAGATGGTCGCTAAGATTTCAACTGGTACCTTGGTCAAACCGCATGAGGAAGTCAAACTCAGTTTTGATACTTCGAAAGTCTTAGTCTTTGATGTCAATAGTGGCGATACGATTGCTGATTGGGTCAAAGTGGATTAGGGGGGAACAAATATGAAAAAGAGTCTTCTACTATTATCTATGATTGCTATGCTGACAAGCTGCGGAATCAAAACAGATGACAATTCTAATGAAAACAAGAGTGATACTCCTGTTGTAGAGACAGATGATAAGAAAACCGAGGAACAGAAAACGGAAGAGATCGAATATGTCTCTGGCACCTATTCCAATCCGGTCATGGTCTCGACATCGAGTGGAACGGTCTTCAATTCCGAAGTTGCCGATCCTTCCGTTGTAAGAGATCCGGATACGGGTGAATTCTATTGCTTCTCTACAGACCGCGTTGTTCTTCATAGTGAGGACGGCTGCAGTTGGGAAGTCTATGCGCAGGGTGATAGTGTCATCAATTTCCCGACATGGGGTGCTGAAGTTCAGCCAGGAAAGAGCGTCAATATCTGGGCACCGGATGTTCAGAAGATTGGTGATACTTGGTATTACTTCTATTCTCTTTCCGGATGGGGATCTTGCTGTGGTATCGGATATGGTGTCAGCGATAACATCGCTGGACCATATGAAGACAAAGGAAAACTCTTCAGTTATCTAGAGATCGGAATCAACAATGCAATCGATCCGAATGTCATTGTCGAAGAAGAGACGGGAGACATTTATATGACTGTCGGTTCCTTCCAAGGAGATTATCTCGTTCAGTTGAACCAAGAGGATGATGGAAGTATCACTCTCTTTGGTGGAGTTGAGTATCAAAACGACAATAAGATTCTTATCGGTGGTATGCCTACAGCATGGGACGGAAGCCAGTATGAAGGTGGCTATATCATCAAGAAGGGTGAATATTACTATTACTTCGGTTCGGCAGGAACATGCTGCGAAGGAAAGAAATCCACTTATCGTGTCATGTGCGGAAGAAGCAAGGACATCAAAGGTCCATATATCGATCCGAGCAATTATCCTTTGACCCTTTCAGGTGGCGGAACGACAAAAGGCAAACTTGTCCTTTGGGCTGGAGTTGACAATGAGAATATTGCCGGATGCGGTCACAATTCTGTCATTGTTGATGATGCCGGTGATTACTGGATCTATTATCATTCCTATTCCAAGAATGATTCCTTTGGAACGAGACATCTCTTTATGGATAAGCTTCTTTGGGATGAACAGGGATTCCCGTATGTCAAAACAGGAAAACCTTCATTTGATACTGAATTGGATGGCCCAAGATTAAAATGAAAAGCATGAAACGAAATAGCCTGTTGCTTCTTTTATCCTTTCTTTTAGTCGGATGCGGAAAAGAAGCCAATACAGAAACGGCAAAGAATGATACGGATAATAAGACGGACAATCAGACAACGGAAAAGGAAACGATTGCAGAAAGCGATAAGGTAAAACCGGATACGAGTGACTTTACCTATATCGATCATGCTCTTGATACTAGTACGAAAGCTGATTTCGATAGGACGATGTGGTATCGAAATGATCTGAGTAGCGTTAACCTCCCAGATCCGGATGTCATCCAAGGTGATGACGGAAAATACTACGTCTATGGAACGACGGATAGAACTGGATCTCAAGGCTTTGACTGCTATGATACGACAGACTTCAACAAGTTCAATGTTCATCTCGATATCTATCCGAAACCGGAAGGACATTGGGCAAAAGGCGGTGCCATGTTTGCTCCGGAGATCCGTTATATCGATGGAACCTATTATCTTTACTATTCTGATAGCGCAGCATCGGGTGGAAGAAGAAGCATTACTGTTTTGACATCTTCTAGCCCTGCTGGTCCTTTTGTTGACTATGTCGGAAAAGATGCCAACGGAAATGATTTGGATGGCACAAAAGAGGCTATCTTCAAATGCATCGATGATGAAGTCGGATTGGATGTTCTTGATCAGACTGTCTTTACGGATGACGACGGACAAAGCTATATGTTCTGGTCTGTTTATCAAAGTGGTGTCATGCAATACATCAAAGGTGCTAAGATGCTTGACCCTGTCACACTGGATATGTCAACCTCTGTCACGCTTGTCATACCTGGTTCTCCCAGTGTAGCTTATCCATCTTTGACATCGATGGCTTGGGAAGCGTATGAAGGATTCCGTGTTGCAGAAGGTCCTTACATGATCAAATCTCCCGTCAATGGAAAGTATTATCTCACTTATTCTGTCAACCATTATCCTGACAGATATTACACAGTCTGCTATGCAGAAAGTGATACTCCGTTAGGTGACTATACAAAGCCCTATGATGAGACAAGAGAGTGGAAACCGACGGATAAGATGGATACAGACCATCAATGGACTAATGTCGTTTTAGGTTACGCTGGCGGTATGGCTACATCAAAGGTCTACAAACAGTGGAGTGGCTTTATGTCCGGTACAGCACATCACTGCTTCTTCAAAGTCGGAGACCAGTATATGATCGGATATCATGCTCATAAGAACCGTGAAGATTCATCTAGCGGCAGAGCATTCGGTTTTGATTACCTCTACTTTGATCCTACAACAGGTGCTCCTTACGCAAAAGGCCCCACTTATTCCATCCAGCCGCTTCCTGAAGAAATCAGCGGATACAAGAATATCGCTAGTGGAAAGAAGGTCATCACTGAGAATGTCGAGAATGAAGAATACATCAACGACAACAGAATTGTCGAACATTACAACCTTTCTCGGGAAAACTATAAGGAAGTCAAATTAGGAGAAGGTAAGTCCTATATCGAGATTGATTTTGGAAAAGAGTATTCTATCGCAGGACTTTCCATCTATAATTCCGCCAATTACGACAATTATCTTTCTGATATATCCTTTATCTCTTTCGGAAACGGAAATGTCATTCTAGACACCACCTTCCGTGAAAGAGAATACGTCAATGAAGAAACTCTCTTCATCCGTCCTTGCTCATCCTTCACCTATCAGTTTGATGAAATCATGGCAAACAAAGTCATCATTGGCTTTGATACAGACGGAGAAAGACAAATCAACGAGATTGAAGTTTACGGACACGAATAATATTTGAGGTATTCCATATGCTAGAGAATGAAAAAGGAAGTAAGTGCTTCGCATTACCGGAATTGTATGACAATGTTAAACCGATGGGAGACGATGTAGAGTGCCCAGATCCTTTTGTACTACGATACGATGGGAAATACTATCTCTATTTCACCAAAGGCGGAAAAAAACTTTACGCATACTGCTCTAATGATCTCCTTCACTTTGAGGAAGTCGATAATCATGTCTTAGAAAAAGGTGTGATCTATGACTATGATAAGGATGAGAATCATCCGGAATCAGAGACTCCTTTTGCTCCGGAAGTCTGCTATTTTGATGGCACTTTCTATATGATAGCAAGCCCGAGTGGAAACGGACATTATATCTTTTCATCCACTTCACCTATTGGGCCATTCCATTGCATCAGCAAGAACATCGATAGGAAGATTGATGGTTCCTTCTTCCTCGATGGAGATGAGAACATCTATCTTTATGCCGCTTATGATGATGCAATCAAAGTATATTCAGTCTCAGATGATTTCAAAGAGATTGGAAAAAAAGAGTCTTTCCTCTCTCCCTGCCATTTAGGCAGATGGAATGAAGGACCCTATATGTTAAGAAGATACGGAAGATATTATCTTACCTATTGTGGAGCTCATTTCCTTTCTACGGATTATCGTGTTGATTATGCTACTACAAGAGTAGGGTGTGATCTTTTCTCCCCATTATTCTATACAAGACAGGATACCATTCTTATCTCTACAAAGAAAGATTTCCAAGGCTTAGGTCATTCCTGCACTGTATTAGGACCGGATTTGGATTCTTATTTCATCGTCTATCATAATCTCTTGGCTGACAAAAGAAGATTCTATAACATCTCTAGATTGTCATTCTATTCCGATAGACTTGCTGTCAATGGAGCAAGGACTAAGGAGATTCCTTTCGTTGAGAAAGCAAAATCCGTTCCTAATTCTGATTATTTGATTGATGAGAACGGCGCCTATGTTCTTGATCAGTTTTCCGAGGATACCTTCTCTGTAGAATTCAACAATGTCGGAAAAGGAAGAATGGTCTTCTCATACTTGGATCAGAACCATTATGGGTATATTGATTTTTTAGGCGACAGCATCGTATTAGGAAAGAAGATTTTTGATGAAGAAGTCCTCAAAGTCATTCCATTGAAGAAAAAATATCGTACTGATGTTCTTCATAGTTTCCTATTGCAACATCGTCAAGGATATGTTTCTCTTTACTTTGATCATATGGAGAAATTATCGATGTTCCCAGCTGGTTTTGAAGCCGGAAAGGTTGGGTATCTCGTCGATAATGCATTTGAACGGATTTGCTCTACCTCCTTGTCTCGCTTTGCCTTAGGCTCTTCAGAAGAAGAGTATTATAAGGATCATATTCTTTTAGCCAATTCATTTGATCCTAGATTGAGCAAGGGAGTCTCTCCTGTCTCCCCTTATATTCATCTCTCAAATGGTAAATGTGCTACCTATCGTATCTATGTTAAAGAAGATGGAGAGTATGAGGTTAGTGCAGTATTGAAGAAGGGATATGCATTCAAGCAGTTCTCTCTTCAGGCTTCAAAAGGCTTGCTCTATCCTATCTATTTAGAAGAGGAGTCTGGTGAAGAGGAAGATAGAGTGATGCTTGCGAAAGTTCATCTTAGCAAAGGGTTCCAGACTCTTTCACTTATCGGTGAGGATGATATCTATTTTGCTTCCATTGACTTTGAACTCATTCATGATAATGAGTATAAGATCAATGACTTTAAGAGTGAAATTGAGAAAACCGATTTCTTCTTTCGTGATGAGATGATTCATGATGACAATGGATTATTGACTTCAGATAGTGCTAGCAGCGGCATCCTTTATGAGAAGGAACTTCATAATGAAAAAGTGACTCTCTCACTCATTCCACATGATATTGAGAATAACGGTTCATTATCTCTTCTCTATCATGCAAGTGAGTTCTGCAACAATTTCATTGAGGATGGTGACGGAAAAGATAATCCTCATTCCTTTAGAGGATTTGAGTTATCTTTGACAAAGGATTCCATCATACTACGAAAGGTTGATTTCAATTACACGTGCAATCTCTTTTCCTACTCTTATCAATTTGTCAAGGATAGTGAAATTCAATTGAGTCTGAAGATGATAGGCAATACGCTCTTTGCTTACCTTGATGATGAGGAGATATTCTCCTATACAGTCAGCAAAGGAAACTTCCATGGAAAGTGTGGCTTTTTAGCTTATCACGCCAAAGGAATAATTACCCAAATCAAGATTGAGAAAGCGAGTATCTTTTAAAAGTTTTCATCATTATTTTTATTGATAGCAATCTAAATATTACAATCTATAGAATATAGATAACAAAAGATGAAAGAAGTCTTTATGAATTGTAGAAATAGGAGGATATATCTATGAATACGAAAATCAAGCCGATTCTCTTTTCCCTTCTCTCTTTGACACTCATCGCGTGTGGAAAGACATCCGAAACGGAAAAACCAGTAGGAAGTGATCAGAAGTCTGAGTCAACTGCAAAAACAGAATCATCGAAGCCGGCTCCTGTTGAGGATGATAAGATTCATATCATTGTATTAGCTGGACAGAGCGGTGCAAGAGGCAAAGCTCATACTGCTGATCTTGCTGATGAGGATAAGGAAGAGAATTACGATGTCGATATTCTCTCTGATGGTCTTACCATGCCACAGCTCAGCAAGATTCCTGAGACTGTCACAGCGGATGACTTGATTCCTGTTAAACCGGGTCTTGGTGATTCTGCCAGTGAGTTCGGTCCTGAAATCGGCATGGGCAAAGTCATGGCGACCCGCTATCCCAAAGATGGCGCAACAAGAAAATCAGTCATCGTCAAATATACTGCCTGCGGTTCTACATTTACGGATCATTGGTATTCGAAGTCCCTTGTTGACGATGATGAATTATCCTCTAAACTCTCTCTTTCCCAGATTCGTGAAGACAAGAACGGAAATGCGACGGGACCGCTTACCAATAATTTATATCAGCTTGTCGATAATGCTGTTACTGCTATTAAAAATGAAGGATATGAACCTGTCATTGATGGTGTTGTCTTCTGCCACGGAGAACAGGATGCCAAGTTTGAAGATAATATGGATATCTATGAGACGGCATTGAAAGATTTCATCAAGGATTTCCGTGATTACTTTGGAATGTCTGATCTTCCTTTTGTTATTTCAGAGGCGGCAACCAATGCAGCCAGATATTCCAATAAGCTGAGAGAAATTCAAAAAAGTGTCTCTACATCTGATAGTCATTGCTCCTTTGTCTCTACATCGGACTTATACACAAACTCTTTTGAACCATGGCACTTCTCTGCTGAGAGCAATATCATCTTAGGTCAGAGAATGGCAGAGGAAATCATAGCCTTAAACGATAACCGTAAAGTCACATCCTTTGAATTGGATGATACCTATTATCTTCCTTTGAACGGCAATGGAACGCTTCCTGAATATTTGAATGCCAACTTCTCTAATGGAACGAGTGGAATGATCAAAGTCACTTATCCGGATGGCATTGATGATAAATCTCTCGGTGAAAAGAAGGTGAAAGTAGTTGCCTCTACCAATTGGGGAGATGTCTCTAGTGAAATGAATGTTGTCATAAACAATGATCCCTTCATCGACGGAAAGACAACGGATTGGACAAATCAGTTACATAAGATCAACGATAAGGCGTCTGTCGGATTCTATTCTACGGATGATGGTCTCTATGTCCGTGCAGAAATCAAGGATACGGAGCTTTATACTGATGGCGAAGCCTGGGAAAGCGGAGATATGGGTCAGAAGGGAATCAATGATGATTTAAGAATCTATTTCACCACAAGTGATGCTTCCTCTCATTATTCCGCATTCTTAAGTTCTGATAATCTGTTAAGACTCTATGATTCAGGATCTTCTAGTTATATCCCAGCCAACAATCTCTACTACAAGAAGGTAGTCACAGGTTGTAAGAGCAAAGTGATCACAACCGGTGAGGTCAATGTCCCAGGCGGTGGAAAAGACTGCACGGGCATGACGATGGAACTCTATCTGCCTTACGAGGAACTCGGAATCGATGATCCTTCCTCTTTGAAGGTTCTTGCTAGCTATTCCGATATCTCGAAAACCGATGAAAAGAGCAATAAGACAGAAATTGTGACTTACTTTAACCAACTTTCTGGAACGGACTTAGAGAATGATGACTCTTCGTATGTTGCCATAGCTGATCTCATTTAATGAGGTGTAAAATGGCAAAGAAAAGTGTAATTGGGGCTGATCCCTACGTCATGAATGACCCCGTTTCCGGACATTACTACTGCTATTGCACAGGAAACGGCGATGAAAAGCCCTTTATCATCTATCAAAGCGATGATCTTCTGAATTGGAAAGAAGTCGGATATGGCTTAGATAGGAGCAAGAACGATTGGGGAAAAGGTTGGTTCTGGGCTCCTGAAGTCTATTACAACAAGAACAATAAGCACTACTATATGTTCTATTCCTCTTTGGTGAAAGATGGATTGTTAAAGCAGTATTTTGGTACTGAAAACTTTTTGGAATGCTGCAAAATCGGTGTAGCTATATCCACATCACCGAAAGGTCCATTTACAAATATCGAGGATCATCCTTTGGATTATTATCCTTATGATGAGGGATATCGTAACATCGATGCAGTTGCGAAAGATCCATTCAGCAAAGAATCAAGTGAGATCGATACTAATACCCTTCCTAAAGGTGTCTATATTCCGACAATCGATGCGGACTTCTTCATCGATGATGATGGAAGGATGTATCTCTATTATTCTAGATGCTGTTATGGAAATTGTCTTTTTGATCCGAAGTTACATAAGTATGTCGAAGAAAGCAATATCCTTGGCGTCGAATTGGATCCTTCTTTCTGGTATGACAAAGAAGCTAAGACACAGCCGAAGCCTATAAAAGATTATGTCCATGTAGATGAAAACGGACAAAGAAAAGACAAATATGTCCAGATCATTTCCTATCATCAGGAACCACAGCAGTGGGAGAATGGTCATGTCAATGATTATGAAAATTCCAATCATGTCAAACATAACAGAAGATGGTCGGAAGGAAGCATGACAATCCGTTATGATTTTGATGGAAAGAATAAGTATCTTCTCTTCTATTCCAGCAACAATTTTGAAAATGCGTATTATGGAGTCGGTGTATCCTATGCGGATAAACCGTTAGACTGTTATAAGAAATATGCCTTTAATCCTATCATTCATCAAATCCCTGAGTTTCCTCTCTATTCGACTGGTCATGGCTGCGTGATTGAAAAAGAAGGAGAAAAGTATTACTTCTTCCACGGCCGTGAAAACTGTGCTGAGACAAGAACATGCTACTTTGCTAAACTTCATATCGATGCTCTTGATAAGATATATGTTTCGGATATCAAGCATTGTCAGCTTGTAGACTAGAAGGAGCAAATCATGAAAAGAAAGATTGCTATGAGTTTTATGACACTTATGTTATTGACTGGATGTAATGAAACGGCAAAGCCGACAGAGGATTCTTCTATGCCTGATACAATTACGACGGAATCTAGTGCTTCCTCTTCCACTTCTTCCTCTTCTACTGTAACAGACTATGGAAAGCTTTCCTTCGGTATGCATCAGGTCCGTGTCGGATATTCAAGAAAGATCACGCCTCGTTTTACAAATGAGGAGGTAGGAAAGACAGAAGTCCTGCATTATGAATCAAGCGATGAGAACGGACTTCGAATCGATGAAGACGGAATGATGTATGGATTAGTAGCCGGAAATTATAAAGTCTCTGTCACAAGCGAACATTTTAAGGCTACCTCTTTCTATGCTCATGTCATCAGTGATGAAAGATTCTCTAGCAAGGTGACATCCAGATTCAATAGCTATGTAAATAGCGATTATCCAGAGGAAGGAAGAACCTTATTTGCAGGCGATTCTTTCTTTGATACGGAGTTCTGGTCAAACTTCTATTCTAGCTATTATGGAAATTACAACACTTATACGATGGGAATTTCTGCTACTCAGGCCGATGACTGGTACTATTATGTCAGCAAGCTTTTGATTCCATTTGAACCGGACAACATCGTTTTCCATCTAGGCACAAATGATATCAATGACGCTGGAATGTCTGGTGAGAACACCCATTCACTTCTTGTCGATATCTTTGAGAAGATTCATGAGGAACTCCCTGAGACGAAAATCTATATCTTTGGAATAGAGCCGTCTATTTCCTTCTCGCAGAATCTGAGCAAAGAACTAATTTGCAACGAACTGACAAAAGACTATGCTGAAAAGAGTGATTATGTCACCTATCTTGATTCTCCCTCTCTCTTCATGAATGATAACAACACGGGTGCGAATTCCTCTATGCTTCGTGATGGACTTCATCCAAAACTAGAGAATTATGCTCTTTACGATAATCTTTTAAAGGAAGCCGGGTTAGAGATGACTCTTCTTCCTGGAAAAGAGGATACGACAGCGACAAAGAAGTTCATCGCTTTGAATGCTGCAAATGATAACTATGTCACCCGTGGTGAGGAGGATACCTCTCTTACTATCGATGCGACAAAGAGTGGTCAGAATGCGACACCGAATCGTCTCTTCTATACAACTGATCATAAAAACATGTATAAAGGTGATCTGATGGTGAAAGGGAAAGTACAATATCCAACCGCCTCCGGAAACCATTTCATCGAACTATACTTCGGTCCTTCTACTGACCTCTGGGAGAAATCAAATTCGATGCAGTTCCTTCTCTGGAACGAGCAGGCTCTTGTCTTCAATGTTCAGAAAGGCGTGAAGAGCGTAAAGGCCAATACGGATTATGAATTCACTGCCATCTTATCCGGCACGAAAGCGTATGTCAAATTCCAGGATGAATGGTATTCGAAGGATTTAGGTGAAGTGAGTGGGTTCTCTTTATCTTGTGAAAACATGATTGCAAAGTTCACGGAATTATCTGTTACAACAGATTCTACACTCATCTCATCCTCTCTTCCTTCCACAGTCAATTACACTTACTAAGCATTGAAAAAGCCACCTTGATGGGTGGCTTTTAAAGTCTTAGTTTTCGTAGCTTGCTGGGCTTGTATAGGTTAGTGCAATTGCGCCGGAAGAATAATCCAAACTGATCTCATACTTGTTATTGATCGTCTGAGAGCAGCTCTTCTCATCAACATCGGCTAATTGATAACCGGCAGAGTTGATGCTGGCCTTGATCTTTCTATAGGCCGTAGCGATGTCATCCGTTCCTTCATCAAAGAAGAAGTATAGGCATGCAGGGATGATGGAGGCTGGGATGAAGGCTGCCGAATTATAATAGTAGGCAGCATCATCGACTAACGGGAAAGGAAGAAGACTAAGAGCGCTGGAATCATACAATTTGGATTGGAGTAAGCTCTTTGCATCACTATAAGAGGAAATGGTAAGTGTGCTGATATCATAGACAGCGACACTGACTAGATCAAACGAGGTTGGAGAAACGTATTCCGTATAGGAAGTGAAGTCAGCAATATCGCTAGGAACGCTTGTGCAGTTTCCGTGATTTGTGATGTCTTCGATAAAGGAATAGGTGTTTCCAAGTGTGTCAGAGAAAGCAAAGGAGAAGGAGGTAAGATGCCCATCCTCGACTTCCAATGTGAGTCCGTTTGCATATTCAGCATATTCATCATAAGTCATGTCTTCCGTGATATCGCTGATGGTGTTGTATAGCTTGAAATCAGGATAGAGGTTGAATACATATCTGTCAGAGGATGAATTCTTGCTGTCGTATTCAAAGATCTCATGGCTGAAGTCAAAGTTCATCAGTCCTTGATGAGGAGCGGTCTGATAACCTGTTCCCTTCAAGTCATTGACGGCACTTCCTGTGTAGCGCTCATATTTTCCGTCATTTCTCTTATGGATTCCGTAATAGCTAAAGGAAGATTTAGAAGAACTGACAAGTTCATCATAACCGGAATATCCCTCATCAAAGAGGAATCCTTTTGAGCGTTGGAAGAGGGTGTTTCCTCTTCTGACTTCAACGCTGAATTCGTAGTTGTCGTTCTTCATCTCGGAGAGTGCATTCTTCAAAGATTCGTATTGTGTCTTGTATTGGGAATCATAACTGTAAGGAGTCGGACAGACATCCTCTTGTGTCAGACTTGTCGTACCGACATCGATCAAAGAGACAGTCAGTTCTGTATAGGCTCTAACACTATTCTCGATCTTGGAATATTTCATGCTGAAGCCGGAGATTCCGCTTTTATCGACATAGAGGTCCATCTTGACAAGCTGGTCAGAACCGAATTTGGAATCAGTTCCTGTATGGATATAGGTTGTTGCGGAATTGTAGATGCGGTCAACAACAGCTTTGCTAGTTGAACTGGTGATTGCGATCTGAGACATCGTATAGGTTGCTGTTCCGAATTCATCCTTGCTGACATAGTCAAAGAGGTCTTTTGAAAGGTAAGAGAGAGCGTTAAGATAGACACTCTGATTCCACTTCAACGAGGATACGACTTCGCTTACCTTGTTGTGCTTGTCCGGATGAGAAGTGTAGGCTACTTTTCCATTGTTGGAATAATAGGTCACTTCGGAAAGGATATTTTTGTTGTCAAAGTCATCGATGATGGAACCTAAGTAGCGATCCTTTGCGAATTTTGTCATCAAGTCGTATTCGAAACTCGTGGATGAATTGCTGGCGTTGATGTGTTCTAAGTAGGTTGCATTCTCATTGCCAGCCTTTTCAAACATGTCGTTGGTGAGTTTGACCGGTGTGTTGTCTGTCGGAATAACAGAGTTTTCGCTATTTGTGTTTTCACTTACTGGGTTCGTGGAACCACAGCCAACAAGTAGAATGGGTAGAAGCAAACATGTCAATGTTTTGGATTTTGTCATATGGATACTCCTTGTCATTTGAATTGTGACGCATACATGGAGTAGTAGAAGCCTTGTTTCTGCATCAATACATTGTGACTTCCTTGCTCGATGATATGACCGTCTTTTAAGACGAGGATAAGGTCGGAGTTACGGATGGTGGATAGACGATGTGCGATGACGATGGATGTCTTGTTTTCAAGCAGCCTATCAAAGGCATCGGTGATAAGCTTTTCTGTTCTGGTATCGACATTGCTAGTCGCCTCATCAAGTATGACGATATCAGGCTCTAGAAGCATGACACGGGCGATGGTGAGCATCTGTCTTTCACCTTCACTGAGTCCCTGCTTGGCGCTGACTTTGGTGTCATATCCTTCAGGTAATGTGTTGATGAATGTGTCAGCATGTGCTCTTTTGCAGGCATCGATGACTTCCTCATCGCTTGCACTAGGCTTGGCATAGCGGACATTGTCCATGATGGTTCCGGTGAAGATCCAGGTCTCCTGAAGAACCATACCGAAATTCTTTCTTAAAGCGGATTTCTTGATGGTGGTTCCATCGATTCCATTGTAGAGAATGGCACCACTAGTAGGATCGTAGAATCTCATCAAGACATTGATAAGGGTGGATTTTCCAGCGCCTGTAGGTCCGACAATAGCGACCTTTTCACCTTTATGGACCGTCTCATTGAAGTTTTCGATGAGCTTCTGGTCTTTTTCGTAACTGAAGTACATATCCTTGAACTGGATATCCTGGATGTTAGTTACATCACCTGTTCCTTCATCGATATCATCCGCCTTGTTTAGGAAGGCATCGATTCTCTTGAAGGAGAAGACAGCACTTTCATATTCGCTTAAGACGGAGCTGATTTCGTTGAAAGGCTTGGTGTATTGGGTTGTATAGCTTAAGAAGGAGGAAAGGCTACCGATTGTCATAGCGGCATGATAGGCGTTTAAAACATTCGTATATGGAATCATGATGATACCGGAGATACCGATGATCGCATAGATGGTATTGTTGACCAAACGGGTAGTAGGATTGGTCCAAGAGGCAGAGAACTGAGCAATCTTTCCTTCTTTCCTCAGTTCCTCATCCTGATTCTTGAAGGAGGCAAGAGAACGGCTCTGATAGTTGAGAGACTGCAAACAGTCGATATTGTCAATCGCCTCTAAGGAGATACTGTTCAGATCAGACTGAAGCTTAGCCTGCTTCTTGAAATATTTGTGAGAGAACTTGGCAACGAATCTAGACATAAGGACAGAAAGAGGAGAGAGGAGGATAACGCCGAGAGCGAGGATCCAGTTGACTGTGAACATCATGATGATGGTGATAAGGATGGATAGGACACCTTCAATCAAGGATTTGAAGACAGAGAAGAGGCCATTGGCGACATTTTCGACATCTCCGATTTCAAGCTGGACTAAGTCTCCATGCTTTTCCTTGAAGATCGTCTCAACGGATACGGAATTGAACTTCTGATAGACGTCTTTTCTGATTTCGTAGATGACTTTCTGTGTCATGATGCCAACGCTGTATTCAAAGATGAAGTCAGCGATAGCACCGATAAGGGATAAACCAAAGCAGCATCCGATGATGATAAGGAAGACATTCTGCTTGCCATCTAATGCGGCGTTGAGTGCTTTTCCAACTAAGAACGGCTGGGAAAGCTGAGCGATGAGGAATAACAGAACAAAGAGAGCAACACGGAAAATCAATTTCTTCTGCGGGAGCAGATAAGAGAAGAAACGCTTTTTGTAATCCATATTAGTCGTTCTCCTTTCTGGTCTGACTTTCATAGGTTTCACGATAGACAGAGCAGTTCTGCATCAACTCTTCATGTGTACCTTTTCCAATCATCTTTCCCCCTTCTAAGACAAGAATCAAATCACAGTCAGAGACAGTGGATACACGCTGTGAGACGATGACCTTGGTGATTCCGCTATATTGATTGTGGATGTTGGAACGGACAGTCTTATCGGTCAATAAATCCAATGCGGATGTGGAATCATCCATGATGATGACTTCCGGATGTTTGACTAATGCTCTTGCGATACAAAGTCTCTGTCTTTGTCCGCCAGAGAAGTTCTTTCCGCCTTCTTCAACACCATAATCGATGTATTCCGGATACTTGCTTACAAACTCATAAGCCATTGCATTCTTAAGACTTTCTGTGATCTCTTCTTCGGTGCAGTTCTCGTTTGCCATCTGCATATTGGAACGGATGGTGCCTTTGAAGAGGACGGATTTCTGTGGGACAAGAGCAATCTCTTCTCTCAGATTGGAAAGAGAATAGTTTTTGATGTCCTCACCTTTATAGGTGACTTTTCCATCGCTTGCATCGAGGAATCTTTCCATCAGGTTGATCAAAGTGGATTTACCGCTACCGGTACCACCAATGATACCTAAAGACTGACCTTTGTTCAGTTTGAAATCAATATTCTGAAGAGCGAGGTTACCTTCGTCCTTGTATCCGAGGGAGACATTATCGAAGGAGAAGATTTCCTCTCCTTGTTCAATCTTCTTTGTGATCGGATTAGCTGTGTCTTGGATAGAAGGAGTAATGGTAAGAATGGAATCGATACGCTTAGTGGAGACACTGCTCTTGGTAAGGATCATGACGACATTGGTAAGCTGGACCAAAGTAGTGAAGATCTGGGCAAGATAAGCGACTTCGGTGATGATAGTTGAAGAGGTCTGGGAAGCTAAGATAGGATCTGTGGAGTTCGTGGAGAGAATCGGGAAACCACCGAGAACAACGACCATGGAGGTGGCTAAAGCGATGATGGCAAAAGTGAGTGGGTTGATGAGAGCGTTGAGCTTCTGAACATGAGTTGCGGATTTACGATAGTCTTCTGCCTTATTGGAGAAGTCTTCATTTTCCATCTTCTCGGAATTGAAGGCACGAATGACTTTGGCGCCATCCAATGTATCAGAAGACTTGTTGGAAAGGGTATCGAGCTTTTCCTGAATAGTGAGATATTCTTTGCTGGATTTTCCCATGATGTAGAAGATGACAAATAAAATCAAAGGGATGATGCCTAAGAAGACAAGACCGATCTTCCAATCCAAGATGATAGAGATGATAAGAGCGCCTAAGATGATAAACGGAGCACGAACGATAAGACGGATGAAGATCAATACACCCTGCTGAACCTGATAGGAGTCAGCGTTAAGGATGGTAAGGAGTCTGTTGTTTCCTAATTTTTCTCTGTCTTTCTTAGATAAGGAGAGGATCTTCTGATAGATGGAATCTCTTAAGTCTGTTCCGACAGCAACTGCAGTTCTAGCAGCCACATACTGAGTCACCATTGTAGTGGCAAAACCGAGTACACCCATAATCAGGATGATGGTTCCGCCGATGATGGCATAGTTAAGGGAAGGGTTATTATCAATCCATGTTCCAAACAAAAGTATGAACTTGGAGATACCCTTGTTGATCGCATTCATGCCATAGAATGGATCCAAGGATGCGGATGCGTTCTTAGAAAGGTCGATGATAGCCTTCATGAACAACGGAATGAGAAGATCGAATATAGCTTCGATCATCTTCAGTGATGGGCCTAATATAAGGGCCGGGATGTGCTTTTTATAAGCATCGCTCGTTTTGTTTAACATATAGCCTCCCATATAAATGATATTTATAAAACCTTACTATTCTATATTATTT
>CAVALL010000006.1:0-39668 GCA_963589675.1 Alistipes onderdonkii
TCACCCAGGTGGGAGATTGGCTTAAATACACTTTCTTAAGTTTCTTTTCCTATAAGAGATCCAACGAAAGCAGAAAACGTTCTTTCTTCTCCTCATTCCTATGTTTTGCTATTGCAATCATCTGTTTTATGTTCTCCTTCTACTTCGGTTATCAAGCATCTTTCCCTGTCTATTACCGAAAATCGAGCACCTATCAAGAGTTCCTATATTCCGCCTTCGGTAACACGAATTCCATTTCTTTGAAACTTGATAATGGTATCTTCTATTCTTCTAAAACATCCAAACCAACAAAAGAACTGACCGTTTCCGTAACCGACACAACCTACGATATGAATGGATATGAACTTGTCATCGACACAAGAGATTCCAAAACAAACTACAACGATTTCACTTTATCTTATTCGAAAGGAAAAGGAAGTGAAAAGGAAACAATCACCTATGAAGATTATCTGAAACTTGATTCTTCTCTTCAGGTGAATTACACGATGGAAATCAATTATTCGAATCATTCTCTGGAACTAAATGAAGAAAAAATAAACTCTTGCCTTGAATATCTGCTTTCCAACAATGATCAGACTATCGTATCGGAAACGAAGAAACTGATGGTCGATGATAAGGTGAATGAAGAAAACTACAATTCCTTATACGAGCTCTACTGCAAAGCATATTATCCATCATTCTCATCAATAGAAAAGTATTCAACTGTTCCTACGATGCGAACCTATTACATCAACAACTACCTAGGAACCGATACAAAAGGAAAACGAAAAAAGGAAAAGTTCTTAGTTATCCTAGATGATTCTCTATTCACATACTTCCTAGATGAAAAAGGAGATTCACATAACATTGTAGGATACATGAATCAAAAGTCCCACTCTCTCTCAAATCAGAACAGCAACGAAGAAGAGAGTAAGAGGAACGTCGATTCCTTTATCCTCATGGCATTCAAAGCCACCAAAAACATCACTCTATTCAACTATCTTGTCTACACAATACGAATGGCTATCTTCCTCATCATCGGATGGCTGATTCTAGGTATCATCTTCTCCATCATTGGAACGATATTAAAGGATGCCTACCTCAGAAATTACTTCCGCATGCTGAACCTCTCTGCGCTTTACTTCTTTATCAGCGGAATTGTAGCCTCACTTCTTGCCTTTCTCTTATCATTCTTCCTTCCGACTGGCATCATCTACTATCTTTCCATCAGTTTCATCCTTGCCACCATATTCACTAGAACACTTATACAGATCATTCACGTCAATAATCAAAACAAAGAACGTGAATGCAATCCATAAACAGGAGAATAATCATGAAAAACAATCACGTGAAGTCATTAATCCTCTTCCCCCTTCTTTGTGCCAGCCTCAATTCCTGCAATCAGAGCGTCACTGTCACAGAACTCAGCTTCTACCAAGGCCAAGACAAGGATAGCGATGGCAATAGCATCTACAATGAGAATCTTTTCTACACAAACAAAACACAGTATGGTGGACCAGATCCCTTTGTCTTAGATGATACAAAAAGAAGCGGATACTATTATGTCTATTTCACCGATAACACATTAGGCGCATATAGAAGCAAGGATTTATTCCACTGGGAAGGTGCTGGAAATGTCTTTATCCGCGGAGATATGACACAAGATGAAAAGAATGCCATGACAAGCAACCTTTGGGCATCCGAAGTCATCTATGACGAAGAAACCAAACTCTATTACATAATTTTCTCCGCCAGTCCTAAGAAAGCAGAAATCACCGGTCATGGCGTCGCAATGGAATACGGAAACGAATACAACATGTATGTCGCTACAAGCAAGACACCTGTTGGACCTTTCAAACTAGTAGACTTTACAGATAAGAACGTCCTCGGTGATAACGTTCACACCTACAACACAGCAACCGATATCACTTTGACAAAAGAACAGGTTGATTCCGGTGAATACGCCTACACAGAGGAGAACGGAACTTATTACCTTGCCGCTTATCCTCAGTATTATGCAAAATACTGCTTATTCTCACCTGACATCCTTTCCAAAATCATCAGAAAGAATGGAACACTTGTCAATGAAAATGCCACAGCCAAATACTTCTTTACCATTGACCCCTCACCCTATGTCGATCCTAGCACAGGAAAGAAATATCTTTATTTCAAAATCGAAGCTTACGGAAATGCACAAAACATCATCATCGGCATCGAGATGGAAGACTGGCTTACTCCAAAATGGGATACATTAACCTATTTAGGAGTCAATTCCTACTATACGGTTGAAGACTGGAAGAAATCACTTGCCGGTGAAGAAGTCGACCATGTCTCTTATGAACAGACCACAACAACAGAAGGTCCCTTCATGATCAAGCACGGAGACAAATATTATCTCACTTATTCATTCAACGATTACGGCACCTCTGCCTATTCTGTCGCAACGATGGTCAGTGATTCCCCCTTAGGCACATTCAGAAAACTTAGAGAAGAGGAAGGCGGTCTGCTTCTTTGTTCCTCCTACTTAGAAAGCAAGACCGTCTCCGGTGCCGGACACCATTCCTTCATGGAAAAAGACGGAAAGCTTTACATCATCTATCATCGCCATAGGGATTTCAATGCCGGTGGCGGAGATAGATACACCGCCATTGATGAAGTCAAATGGATCGATGTCAAGGACATTGATGGAAATGACTTGACTGTTCCCTATACAAATGGACCAACCGATTCCATTCAGCCTCTTCCAGAATATGTCTCCGGCTATCGAAATGTCGCTGAAGAGGCAAAAGTCTCTACTGACAATCCGGATTGCAATCCTGCCTATACCAATGACGGCTTATTATCTGTCTACAAAACAGCTGATGAGACTTTCATGGACTACATCAAAGAGACAAAGATTCAGAAGACAACAACATTCACTTACAGTTTTGATAATCCTATCGATGTCAGAAGCGTAATGGTCTACAATTCCGCCTTCGAGAGCGATACGTTCCGAACCATCTCTAAAATCGAATTATCCGTTGTCGATGGCGATATGACCATCACAAAGACGATGAAGGACATTCAATTCGACTTCGAAGAGAATGGTCAGCTCTATGATGGAAATGTCGATTATGTGAAATCCGGGGCTTTCGCTTATGCTGAGTTCTATGATCAGAAAGTCACTTCTGTAAAAGTCACAATCGATATTCCTGAAAATCAAAAACAAGTCGGAATCTCAGAGATCCGTATTTTAGGAAAGTAAAGGAGCATCACGATGAAATCAAGTATAAAAAGAGCCCTTCTCCTTTCCACTCTTGTCTTATCTTTAGCTGGATGTGGAAAAACGAAGGTGAATTATGTCACAGATGATAATCCCTATACCTTCTCCAATCCCAAAACAGAACAGCATGCTATCGATTCTGATATGACAATAGATGGAGAGTTCAATGAGGACCGTTGGAAAAGCGCTAAATGGCTCAATGGCATCGATAGAATCAGCAAGACACAATACGCTGACATCAAACTGGCAACCAGTTTTTCCGAATTAGGTATCTATTTCGGACTCAAAGTCAATGAACATGGGACAAACATCTATGTCAATCATGAAAGAGCGAGTTACTTCAACTCCTGCATTGAAATGTATATGGCCTCACCGGAGATGAAACCATATGACAGAAGATGCATGGAAATCGATTTCCTTGCTGATGGAACCTATTCCATAAGAGAGTATTTCAATGACAATGGCTCGTGGAGCACCGTCTATTCTCCAGATGCTTATTTGCCTATCACCGCTTCTAAAACAATCGGAGGCGAAGTCAACACGACCGAGTGCACGGGATATACCTATGAGGTCTTCTTCCCCTTCGAATTCTTGGATCTGTGCGGTTATGATGTCTCTGACAAAGAGAACTTCGAACTAGCCATCAATCCGGTTCACATCACTTCATTCAGCTATAACGGAACGGATTTGAACGAAGACAGGCTTTGGTCCGATTGGTCACAGAATTATATTTCTTCACAATGGTTGACTCCTTCTAGCTGGTTCTTCTTCGATAAGGCCGGATATTGCTGTTACACGTATGACATCCAATATGAAGGTAGCGCAAAGGGAGTTGTCAAAGAGAAAAACAGCATAACAGAGATTATGAAGAACCACACTGGAAATTTCACAATCACCCCGATCAATGATTCCAGTCTGACAAAACTCGTCTTTAACGGAGAAGATGTGACGGACAAGGTCATTTGGTCTAATGGCATCGGTTCCATATCTCTCAAGTTCACACAAGATAGCACGATTATTGCTACATTTGACTAGAAAATTAGTAAAAGACATAAATAAATTTAAAAGGAGAAAATGTTATGAAAAAAACAACAAAGACGTTACTACTTCTCACCGCCCTTGTCGGATTAGTCGGATGCGGAGACAAAACATCCAACTCAACTGACAACAATTCCTCAAAAGGAACACAGACTACAGAGTCGAGCACTTCCGACACAAGCAAGAAAACAGAAGCACACGTTCACAGCTTCACCGGCTCATGGAAGCACGACAGCACAAAGCATTGGAAGGAATGCGATGCCAATGATGGCGAAAAGTCTCAGGAAGCTGATCATGTCTACAGCGAAAACGGCCATGTATGTGATGTCTGCGGATATGATATGTATGAAGGAAAAGGTTCCTTCAGTGGAGCAATCAAACTTCATAAACTCGGCGCTTATGTCACAGATTATGAAGGAGTCACTATCAGTGCTGATGATGAGAGCGTTGTCATCACAAACAACAATGACGGAACATACAAAGTCGAAAACTGCGAATTAGAGAAGACAATCACATTGACATTTGCAAAAGACGGATATCTTTCAGCAACAAAGATTGTTATGGCAGATAACGAAGAAACAGTAACTCTTAAAGATGTCACTCTTGAATATGAAAGATTTGTACGTGATCTGAAGACAAATTGGGATGCTGATTTGATGGATTATTCCCACGTCAACGATGAAGACCCCTATTTAGGATTCAACTATTCAGAAGGCGGAAAGACCTTGATTGCAAATACTTCCGATCAGTATGATGACGTCTATGCAACTTGGGTCGCAAAGAAGAATGGAATCTCTACCTGCACACAGCGTAACCAAGGCATCTATCTCTTATTCCCTAACGCCAACAAGATCGCACCGATTCAGCTTAACGGCGACAACTACAATTTCGAAAGAATGCCGAATTTCTGGGGATATGATTCCAATTCAGACACAATCAAATACGAAAACGTCTTCACAGGCTGGGGCGGCTATACATTGAACGAAGAAGAACAGACTGCTTACAACAGCGATGATGGTCTTAAAATCGGTATGATCCGCCGTGGAAGCCTAATGCACATGATCGTCAAAGGCAAAGTGGTAGAAACTCTTGACTTGCCGGAAGAACTTGCAAACGAAAAATGCAAGGTCGGCTATTATGTCTTTGACTGTGCAAATGCTGAAACAGGTCATGTCGAGTTCCACTTCGATATCTCCTCTGAATTCGAAGACTTGGAAGCAACAATCAATACGAGTGCAAATGATAGCACATTAGGTACCGTTACAAACAAGGACTTGCACACTGTTGTAGGAACAAAGACAGACATCGAAATCACACCAAATGAAAACTGCAAGGTTTCCGCCATCACCAATAACGGCATTGATGTACTTTCCGATTATGCTGATGGACATTTGAGAACTCTCGCTTATAGTGAAAACAATATTGTCGTCACATTTGCAGCACAGACCTATGGTGTTCTTGATGCTACATTCAACGGTGTTGAATTCGACGGATTGAAGAAGCATGTTTTCTCTGATGGAACAAAAGTCACGTTAAAGAGCAACTCAAATACCGTCGAGACAACTGTCACAGGTGGAAAAATCAACGTTGCTAAGATCGAAACAGGAACTTACACTGCTAAATTGACTGATGATTCAGAATACTGTGCCTCAGGTGAAATCACCATTGCTGATAAACAGACTTATTCCACTGCCATCGAAGTTTCTGAAGATGCATTAGAATCCCATCTTGCCGGTTGGGATCATGACATCGACAATACCAAATTAAAAGATGGAACATTCAGACATAACAACAGTTGTTTGTTAGTCAGCACAAAGAAGACCTACTTGAAAGGTGCCATCACTACCGTTCTCAATCAGGGCGCAACACTTGAACAGCACGCTCTAGGCGCTCGTGTAAAGACTGGCGACAACTCCTACGACATCATCTCAGCAAGAGATGAAAGAGGAACAAAGGTTCAGTTCTCTGCTGATACATTGAATTGGCATATTGGAGCTGGCGGAGGCGGTGAAACTCAGGCTACGATGGATGGTTGGGATTGGGGTGACTTATTAAGTTATTCTAGTGATGATGACAATTCCTCTTGGGCAGTTAGCACCGTTATGAGTGCTGATCAATTGAAGGAATTTGCCGCAGCTTGCAAGACTAAGAGAGAAAACGGAACACTTACAATGACATTCGTCCGTGATGGTGTCAATGTCTACTTGTTCCTTGATGACACTTATCTTGCCAAGAGAACATTGGATAGTTCCTATGCGAACACCGAAATGGAATTCATCTATGGCGCCACTGGATTAAGCGATAACGATTATAGAGACTTTACTCTTTCCTTCACTTCCGACATTTCTTCCTACTTAGCAAAAGTCGGCGAATAAATTTCAGTCGTATGCAAGGGGGAAAGAACTTCATCTTTCTCCTTTGCTTTTATTAAAAAGAGGTTAACTTCATGGACATTAAAGAATTATCTGCAATAGAAAAAGCCAAATTGGTTATGGGCGCTGATTTCTGGTGCAATGAGACATTAGGAGGAAGAGTCTACAAGTTCGTAGTTTCCGATGGTCCTGTCGGCTTAAGACAGCCAACCAATAGAAACACTACCGAACAAACCAACGATATCACAATTCACTCCGTTGCATATCCTTCCATTCAGGTTCTTTCCCAGACATGGAACAAGGATGCGGCTCACCTTATGGGTAAATCAATTGCCAATGACTGCATTGAGCAAAATGTGGATGTTGTCTTAGGTCCTGGAGTCAATATCAAAAGAAACCCGTTAAACGGTCGCAACTTCGAATATTTCTCAGAGGATCCCTATCTTGCCGGAACGATGGCAAGAGACTATATCAATGGTGTTCAGTCAATGAATGTCGGTACTTGTCTAAAACATTACTGTTGCAACAACAGTGAGTTTTCACGCCATTGGGCTTCTATGGAAGTTGACGAGAGAACCTTAAGAGAAATCTATCTCAAGCCATTTGAAATAGCATGCGAAGCAAAGCCTTGGTCTGTCATGTGTTCCTATAATCTCGTAAACGGAAGAAGAATGAGCGAAAACAAGAAGCTATATGACATACTAAAAAGAGAATTCGGATTTGACGGTATGATCATCTCTGATTGGAGTGCTGTCAAAGATTCTGAAGCATCCATGAATGCTGGTCTCAGTTTGGAAATGCCTTACGAACAAAGTCATCATGATGAGATGATGGATAAAGCTGAAAAAGGACTCTTAGATTCTGACAATTTAGATAAGGCTGCTAGTGAAGTTCTTTCCTTTGCTGAAAAGTGTGAAACCACTAAGAAGATTCGAAAGATGGATATGACAATTGAAGAAAGACGTAATGTATCCTTAAAAGTTGCTGAGGAAGGCATTGTCTTGCTGAAAAACGACAATCACATTCTGCCGATCAGAAAAGGAAGCAAAGTGGCTGTCACTGGTGCTCCAGCAAAAGAATATTACTTCGGTGATGGTTCTGCACATGTCGTCCCTGAAAAAGAGCCGATCAATCTCACCGATGCTCTCAATGAGGTTGGTGTCCATGCAAAATATTATGATTCCATTTGGACAAAGAAGAGTTTCAAAGTCAATGTCAGCCGTGTATCTGAAGGTTTAAATGGCGCTTTGGAATCGGACTATACCATTCTTGCAGTAGGAAACGACAACGAATGCGAGACGGAAGCGTATGACAGAGCCATGATGAAACTGACAAACGAAGAGGAAATAGTCATTCATCACTTTGCCAAAGTCACCGACAAGCTGATTGTTGTCATCGAAGCCGGTTCCCCTATCGATATGTCTAACTGGATTGATGAGGTTGCTGCTGTTGTCTATATGGGTTATGGTGGACAACTAGGTCATAAGGCTCTTTCTGAAATATTGGTTGGAGATATCAATCCTAGCGGAAAATTATCCGAAACCTTCCCGATTTGCTTAGAAGATACTCCATCCTTCCATTCCTATCAGGATGGGCTTGTGGTGGTCTATAACGAAGGACTGAATGTCGGTTATCGATATTATGAAACCTATAACAAACCAGTCCTATTCCCATTCGGTTATGGTCTGAGTTATTCAAAGTTTGAATATTCTGAGCTGAATGTCGAGGAAAGAGATGGTGAATATCTTGTTTCCTTCGATATCGAGAACACATCGGATGTAGTTGGAAAGGAAATCGCCCAGATTTACGTTAGAGAGCTTGTCCCGGAAGTCTATCGTCCAAAATATGAGTTGAAGAATTACACGAAAGTGGAAGTCAAGGCACATGAAAAGGTGCACGTAACTCTAAAATTGGATAGAAAAGCATTCAGTTACTATTCTGTCGCATATGATAGCGATAGAATAAAGCCAGGCGCATTCGAAATCATGGTTGGAAAGAACGCACATCAGATTGTCCTTTCAAAGAAGATCATTGTCAGATAAACAGAGGTAAATTAAATGAAATTCAAAAAATCAGTTATTGTCTTATCCTTAATCACATTGCTCACAGGCTGCGGAAACAATAGTGATAAGGAAAGTTCTGTAGAAGGTACAACCACAATCAAGTTCCTTGTCGATGGAAACAGCACTTCCTCTCCTGCATGGAAAGAATTAGTGGAAGCATACAACAATGGCCAAGGAAAAACAGATAAGGTCAAAGTCGTCATCGATAAAATCACCAAAGGTTCATCTGAAAACTGCAAGAACGAATTCATCAAGTCCTCCAACTATGCTAACAATGTCGTGTGTGTCTCGGAAAAGGTATTCCATACCTATGCCATCCAGAAAGACAGCAAGAAATGCCCGAACGGTTATTTCCTCGATCTCACAAAATATGCAGAAGCCGATGAGGACTATAAGAACAATAAGATTTCATCTACTGCAAAGAATTGGATGAAGATGACCTATTCAACTGATCTATCATCCAAGAAGCACATTGTTGGTCCAAATGAAAATGTTTTAGGTGTTCCCTATGCTGCTGATCCACAAATGACCTATTACAATAAGAATGCATTAGAACAGGAAAAAGTCAACATAATCTCTGTCAGTGAAGAAGATCTTGCTTCCTTCAATGAGAAAAACAACGCTTCTTATCTTCCCCATGGTTATGCTGAATACAAGGTTGCACCACAGGAAGGTCTTGTCGCTTCTACCAACTTAGCCGGTGAAACAGTTTATAAGGTTTTCAACCGCTTGATTCCGATGAACTGGGAAGAGACTCGTTATGTCTTCAAGATGTTCACAAAGTCTTACAACTCCTCCTCTCTTACCAATTACGGATTCATCTCTGAATACTGGTTCAACTATGGTTGGTCTGTTGGCGGCGATTGTATGGGCTTCAATGGAACCGACTATGATTTCACCCTTGTTGACAAGAGCGCAAATTATCTTGTAACGAAAGACGGAGTCAACGTGAATGGTTCAACATACAATAAAGGCGACATCGTCCGTTATGAAGACAAGGTCAATCAGAACAACATTACGAATATTGATGGTCTTCATGCCATCGCTTCTCAGTATGATGCAGTCAAGCAGTATGTCTCGCTTCAGGTAAAGACAAATGCATTAGTAGATAATGACAATAGCTATGGATATGGAATCGCTGACCCGGATGTCGGTTCTGCTCAGAACGCAATCAAATCCGATCAGGTTGCCTTCATCCGTTCTGACTATGATGCTTTAAGTGAAATCACATCTGGTAGCAACGGTTCAAAATTAGAGCTTTGTGTCCCAGAACAGTATCGTGTCTATAAGAACGGAAGCACCTATCAGAAAGATGGAAACAACGGCTTTGCCAATGAATATCTCAAAGTCATCGGTGAAACCTATGATGGTGTAACTTATACCGGTGAATTGGAAACTGAAAATGGCACTCCGATTGTCGGAAAGAAAACAGACTGCGGCTATTTCTATTCCTTAGTTGTTCCCGCATGTTCCGACCCGGACAAGTATCAGGCAAGTTGGGATTTCATCAGTTGGGTTTCCTCTACTGAGGGTCAGAACTATATTGCAAAAACAGGCAACGTCATGCCCTTAGACAGTGATGTCTTAAAGAGTGATGCCTTCTTAAATCAGACATTCAACAATAGAAGCCTCGATTTGAAAACATTTGCAAATGCCGCAAATGACTTGTCCATGGGAGACTGGGGCTATTTTGAAAGCGGTGAGTGGGTCACACGTTGGGCGAACAACTTCAATCAGAAAGTCCGTTATGGCATTCAGACTCTTTCCGATTTTGAAAGCCAGAATTCCAGTGTTGCCAAAGAAGACCTTAACGGCATGAAAATCATTATCAAAGGAATACGTTGATCATGTCTAGCATGATAAGAATACAGCAGGCGGAGTCTAACACTCCGCCTATTCCTGTAAAAGCAAAGAAAAAAAGAAAGCCGATTGAATACCTTTGTCTCTTCATCGCATGTGTTCCGCTGATCGGATACATCATCTTCAATGCTTTTCCAGTCATCATCTCTTTCATAGGTATGTTCGTGGAGATGGAGTCTAACGACATCACTTCCATGCAATGGAACAATTTCCAGAATTTTGTCGAAGTTATGAAAGACCCCGTGTTTTGGAAATCATGGGGAATCACTTTTTGGTTAGCAAGTGCACAGTTGATAACTTTGACGATTGCATTAGTCATCTCTGTCCTTTTAGAGCAAAAGACAAAAGGTTCAAAAGCCTTCCAAGTCCTTTTCTTCATCCCATACATTTGTTCTAGTGTAGCTATTGCCGTCATGTGGTCGTGGATATTTGACAAGAATGGTATCATCAACTCAATATTCCACACATTTGTCAATTGGCTTAACAATAATGACAATCCCTATACTTTGACATGGGCTGTGTTCATCACAATTCTATGGCAGGCTCCTAGTTATGGTATTGTTATGTTCAAAGCAGCTTTGAAAAATGTCAATCCATCTTTATATGAAGCTGCAAGCATCGACGGCGCAAACGGTTTCCAAAAGTTCTGGCTTGTCACCTTCCCTAGCATAAAGGCAGTCACACTCTTCTTGCTTCTTGCAGGTATCACAACAGGCCTTGCAACATTTGATGCCGTTACTGTCTTGGCTCCGATTCAGTGGACAGGTGTCGCTGGTCCGGACAATGCTGGTCTTACCATCTCCTACTACATTTATGTCACCGGTGTCCAGAATTTCGATATGCCTAACGCTTCCGTTATGAGCTGGTGTCTATTCATCGTTAACTTCCTTCTTTCCTTCTTCGTCATCCGCGCTCGTAACAAAGCATCATCGGAGGCTTGATTATGGAAGACAATATCATTCTTGACAATGAGGATAATGTCATGTCGAACAAAACTAGACAACTTCACAAAAAGAAAAAGAAATTCCCTATTGGAAGAGTCCTTATTTATTTGGTTTTGATCATCTATTCGCTATGGATACTCATGCCGTTTTTAGTCATATTGGTCACTTCCTTTGTTTCAAGTGAAGAATATGCAGATAGCAGCCATTACATTTGGTTCACATTGCATCCTTCCTTAGAAGGATATTCCAAAATATTCTTAGAGGACCCTTATAAAACTGGCGCACTTCCATCCCTATTGATGTCCTTCTTCAATTCAATGTGGATTTCAATACTTCCTATGGTTGTCGGTCTTTTCGTTTCAACTCTTGTCGCCTACGTCTTCTCAAAAACCAAATTCCCGGGAAAGAACTTCTTATTCATGGCAACTGTCATGACAATGTTCATCCCTTTAGGCGCTTTCGGATTTGTCAGTTATATGTTCTATCAGGCATTAGGCTGGACAGAAGGATTCAAGTCTGTTCTTCCTTTGATTATTCCTGGTCTGTTTGGTAGTGCATCTACTGTTTTCTTCTTGCGTCCTTATATCGACGGTGTCAATGGAGAAACAATCGAAGCCGCCAAAATCGATGGCATGGGATTCTGGCAAATCTTCTTCCGTGTCATTCTTCCATTAAGCAAACCTGCATTGATTGCACAATTCATCTTTGGATTTGTCGGAGGATACAACAATTATTCTGGCGCATTGCTCTATCTTGGAACGAACGATTCATCCTTATGGACATTGCAATTGACTTTACAAAGACTCATCAGTTACAACGCTGATACAAGTTATTCCTATAACGTGAATTGTGCCACTGCACTTATGAGCATGATTCCACTCGTCATCGTCTATCTATGCTGTCAAAGATTTTTCATCGAAGGAATTTCCTTCGGAGGAGGCAAAGAATAATGAAAATCAATCCAGAATATCCACGTTCTACTTTAGTACGTTCTTCGTTTTTTTCCTTAAATGGGGAATGGGACTTCAAAGATGAATGGACAAATGGTGTTGAATATCCAAAAGACAGTAAAAAGATCATTGTTCCATTCTCACCTGAAACAAAAGCCAGCGGTCTAGCAATCATTGAGCAGTCCAAGTTTTTCACCTATGGTCGTAAATTCAATTATCAAAAGACAGATGGAAAACGTTTATTACTCCATTTCGAAGGAGTAGATTATATTGCTGCACTCTATATCAATAACACCTTTGTTTCCACTCATACCGGAGCTTATAACCGTTTCTCAACAGACATCACCGATTACGTCAAAGATGGAGAAAATGAGATTGTACTCTCTGTCTTCGATGATGATTCTAGATTTCAAGTAAGAGGTAAGCAAAGATGGGAGAATCATGTCTATGGTTGTTTCTATGTTCCCACTTCCGGTATTTACAAACCAGTTTGGATGGAAGAGGTCTCTTCCACCTATATTTCCTCTATCAAGACTCGCACCACACAAGACACAGCTTCCATCCTTCTCTCATTTACGGGAACGATTTCAGATAAGACAAAGTTGTCCCTGTCTCTTTTCGATAAAGAACAGAAACTAGTCTATCACGTCACAAAAGATGTAAATCCGAATTCCGATTCCATCAAGATGGACATCACCTTTGATGGAATTCACAAATGGGATATTGATGATCCCTACTTGTATGATTTATATATTTCTCTTATAGACAACGAAAAAGAAAGAGACAATGTCTCATCCTATATTGGTTTCAGAACGATTGAAAGTAAGAAGGATCGTTTCTATCTGAATAACAAAGAGATTTTTCTTAAGATGATCTTGGATCAAGGATATTTCAAAGACTCAGGTCTCACCGCGAAGGGAAAAGAAGATTTAGAGAAAGATGTCAGACTCATTAAGGAAATGGGATTCAACGGAGTCAGAAAACACCAGAAGATTGAAGACGAAAGATTCTATTCGCTCTGCGATGAATATGGTCTACTATGTTTCCTTGAGATGCCTAGCATGTATACTTATTCTGAAGAAGGAGCAGCTTCTTTCATAAGACAATGGACAAAAATCATAAAAGAGCATGACCATCATCCTTCCATCATGGCATACGTTCCATTCAATGAGACCTGGGGTATCAATGATTTGGAATTCATTCAGCGAAAAGACATTCAGGCATTTGTCAATGATGTTGTCGACATCACAAAAAAATACGATCCAACACGCTTTGTTATTTCAGATGATGGATGGGAACACACCAATAGCGACATATTGACATTGCATGTATATGAACAAGATGCCAGAGTCTTCAAAGACAATTACTCTTTCAAACAGGCAATCACAGCAAGCCCTATCCATAATAGAAAGCCCTATGCTCCCGGTTATCAATACAACGGACAGCCCATTGTATTCTCTGAATTCGGTGGCACATCCTTTGCAAAGGATGTTCAAGGTGAAGCGTGGGGATATGGTACAATCAGTGATGAAAGAGAATACCTCAATAAGATCAAAAGCCTCATCGATATGCTCCATTCCTTACCTTATTGCAGAGGTTATTGCTATACCCAGCTGACAGATGTCGAGCAGGAAGTAAACGGACTCCTCTACATCGACAGAACGCCTAAGGTGGCTATTGAGAAGATTCGTTCTATTATTGAAAACGGAGGAAAATAAGATGGCTAGCGTAACATTAAAGCATGTTTCAAAGATATACCCTAGAAAGAACAAAAGAATCAATAAAAAAAGAAAAGTAGTCAACAACGAGCCTTTGTACGCTGTCAACGATTTCAATTTAGAGATTAAAGATGGTGAATTTATCGTCTTTGTCGGTCCCTCTGGATGCGGAAAATCGACAACATTGAGAATGATTGCCGGTTTAGAGGAAATCAGCGAAGGAGAAATCTACATCGGAGACACTTTAGTCAATGATGTAGAACCAAAAGACAGGGATATTGCCATGGTCTTCCAGAACTATGCACTATATCCTCATATGACAGTCTACGATAATATCGCCCTTGGCTTAAAGTTAAGAAAGATACCTGATGTCAAGAAAGACAAACAAGGCAACAAGATTTTAGACAAAGACGGCATGGAAATTCCTGTCATGCGCCATTATACCAAAGAAGAAATTGACACAAAGGTTATGGCCGCTGCAAACGCACTGGATATCGTCTCTCTCTTGGACAGAAAGCCAAAAGAGATGTCTGGCGGTCAGAGACAGCGTGTCGCTTTAGGACGCTGCATGGTCAGAAATCCAAAAGCATTCTTACTTGATGAACCTCTTTCTAACCTTGATGCCAAACTTCGTTCCTCTATGCGTGTAGAGATTTCAAGTTTGCACAAGAAATTAGGTGCGACCTTCATTTATGTCACTCATGATCAAGTGGAAGCGATGACAATGGGCGATAGAATCGTCGTAATGAAGAAAGGTGTCATTCAGCAGGTGGACACACCGAACAACTTGTTTGATTTCCCGGTCAATGTTTTTGTCGCTGGCTTTATCGGTACACCTCAGATGAATCTTTTCAAAGCATCCATGAAGAAGATCAATAATGAAGAGATCTGTTTCACTTTGTTAAACGGAGACAAGCACGTTTCCAAAATCTGTGACTTGAGAAAAATCAATCCTGTTTACTTAGATGGCAACGAACACGAAATCATCTTAGGCATTCGTGGAGAACATATCTCCATTGTAGAAAATGGAGGAATAGACTTTACCGTTTCCATGGTTGAGGTCTTAGGAAGTTCCGCACACGTGTTTGGTTTTGTCTCTTCCGATGATCAGAATGATGTCAACAATCAGATCATCGTCAAAACAAACTATCGAGTGAACTTCAATCCTGGAGATAAAATTCAAATCAAATTCCAAGACAAGAGCCTTCACATATTCGATGCGAAGACAGAGAAGACCGTTTTCATTGATAGATAAACCCCCTATGCTATTCGATTTAAGAGAATTCCAAAAAGAAATCAATCAAAAGGCAATTCAGTCTGTTTTAGATGATGCTAAAACTATTCCTAATTCTACTATCATCATTCCACCGGGCACCTATATTCTCACAAGTGAGATTGCCAGAAGAAACATGGACGACATCATCAGCGGAAAATACGGTGATAATCCAGAACCTATTATTTTCAGACCGGATTTTCCGTATTCAATCGGTTTAAACTTATCCGGACATACAGGCACAACCATAGAAGCCTATGGCGTCACATTTATGGTGAATGGATTTATGGAGCCTATCGCATTAGAGAACTGTCAAAACGTAACACTGAAAGGATTCACTATCGATCATCTTCGAAAACCTTATAGCAAAGGTATCATTAAGAAATGCGAGATAACCGATCCGAAGACTCAAAGCGGTGTAATTACCGTCCGTTTCTTTGACTCTTCCCCAGTCAATGAGAACACCATTATAACACGCTATTGTGTCTATGACTTTCACACTCAACGTTTTCAGATAGATATGCAGATGACAAGAAAGAAATACATAGGTGATCAGTATTTCCGTTTCTATATGAGTCACATGCAAAAAGATAGTCTTGTGAATCAAGAATTCTATATTTGGCATTCTTATCATTCTCGTCCTGCCATCATGATAGATGAGTCAAAGAATACCATTCTAGAAGATGTAACGATAAACAGTCAACCCGGCATGGGACTTGTTGCCCATCATTGTGATGATATTCTTTTGAATCGATTCCATGTCATTCCATCGCATGGTGAAAATCTATCTACCAACACAGATGCAACTCACTTTGTATCCTGCAAAGGTGATCTCATTTTCCGTAACTGTGAATTTAAAGGCCACGGAGATGATGCTACCAATATCCATACTTTCTATCATGATATAACAGGGTTGAATGACAAGAAAATAAAAGGAACTGTAAGCGTACCAACCCATTCATTGAAACTAGATTATCCGGATGTCGGAGATGAGGTTGAAATTGTGGACAAGAATTCTCTGACACCGCTATATAAACGAAAAGTAATCAAGTTAGAAAAAAGCAAAGATTACTACATCGCCACGTTAGATTCCGAATTGCCGTATGATATCGGTCAAAACTGTTTCCTAGCCAATGCGACAAGGTCACCATCTGTCACAATAGAAAACTGTACTTTCAAGAATCATTGGGCTCGTTCTATCCTCTTGAAATGTCGAAATGCACTTATCCAGAACTGCCTCTTCCAAGGCTCTGCAATACAAGCAATTCATATAGCCCCAGAAGCAGCGTGGCACGAAGGAATCAGCTGTGAGAACATCACGATTCGGAACAATCGTTTTGTCGATTGTGGAATCACAGGTCACTCTTCAGTGGGCGGAATCAAAATAGAGACATCAACAGCGCATCCTATCGGTCAGCTTCAGAAGCATATCAGAATTGAAGACAATAGCTTCTATTTACCAGACACTGAATATGCAATCTCTATTGCAAATGCTGAGGATGTTATATTGAAAGACAATTTGTATATCAAATGCAAATATCATTTAAAAATTTTAGATTGCAAAGATGTACTATACGATGATAAATGATATGATAAACAGGTAGGATATCGATATCCTACCTGTTTATCATAAGGTCATTTATTTTTCTGAACTATAGTATAATCAATCAAATCAAGAAAGGAGATTCCATTATGTCAATCACAGTTGAAAATAATCTTTTTCGAATCGAAAACAATCATTTATCCTATGTCATTTATCTAGATGGCAACGGATATCTTCGACACGTTTATTATGGTGAAAGAATCGATGACATTGATATAGAATCCATATTCAATAACGGAAGTGATTGGTCAAGAGTTTATTTTGATCCGAATGACGAGAAAGAGCATCTCTTTGATGACAATTACATCGCCAAGGCCTCTTTGATGGAAGTAGCTACCAATGCTATCTTTGACAAGAGAGGATCAACCATTTCACTAAGACAAAATGATGGTTCTTATTACACCGATTTTCTTTTTGTATCCTATCGTATTTATCAGGGACTACCGGAATTGAAGAGCATTCCATTTGCGAAAGGAAATAATGGCCAGTCATTGGAATTCACTCTGAAGGATGAATTGTCCGAAATCGAGATGATTTTAACCTATTCACTTCTTGACGATTCTGATGTTATCATCCGTACAACAAAACTCGTTAACAATAGCAAGCAAAATATCAATATAACGAGAATGCTCTCTTTGACACTCGATATCCCGGATCACGATTATGATATTCTTCATTTCCACGGAGATTGGGCCTTAGAACGAACGTTAGAAAGAACTCCTCTTCCTCATGGAACAACTGAAATCAGCTCCGATTATGGGAAAAGTTCACATGTTCAGAATCCCTTCTGTATCATCGCCAAACATGATTGCAATGATGACTTTGGAACCTGTTTTGGTTTCAACCTTATTTGGAGCGGAAACTTCACATTCGAAGCAATTGTAGGGCGTGTCTACGAAACGAGAATCGATTACGGAATCAATGACAATAACTTTGAATACTTACTCAAAGCCAATGAGGAAGTTGAACTTCCACAGGCTGTGTTCTGTCATTCGAATCAGGGTCTGAATCACTTATCTCAGTGTTTCCATAACTTCATCCGCAGCCACATTGTTCCAAAAAGTTTTCAAGGAAAATACAGAAGCATACTTTTCAACTCATGGGAAGGATGCTACATGGATTTCTCAACCGATAGCATTATCGAATACATGAATGCTGCAAAAGAGATTGGTGCAGAATTATTTGTCCTTGATGATGGGTGGTTTGGACATAGAGACAATGATGCATCGTCTTTAGGAGACTGGTATGTCAACGAAGGAAAAATCAATTTAAAGAAAGTGATTGAACACTGTCATTCTTTGAATATGAAATTCGGTATTTGGTTTGAACCTGAGATGATATCATTTGACTCTGATCTATATAAAAGTCATCCAGAATATGTTCTTGGCCATCGATTGAATCGCATGTGCACCGAAAGGCATCAATTCAATCTTGATATGTCAAATCCGGAAGCGATTGAAGCTGTTGTAAAGCAAGTCAATTCCATATTGAGCAACTATGAGATTGATTATGTCAAATGGGATAACAACAGAGAAGTCGGAGACAACTACTCCAACTATTTAGGAAATGATAAGCAAAAGGCTGCCGACTATCATTTCACGCTTGGTGTCTTCAAAATGTACAAGGAAATCGTAGAGACTCATCCTGACATATTCTTTGAAGGATGCTCAGCAGGTGGCGCAAAATTCGACCTTGGTGTATTGAGTTATTTTCCTCAGATATGGTGTTCGGATGAAACGGATCCTGTCCAGCGCGTTTTCATTCAATATGGAACGGGATATGGATATCCGCTTTCTACAATGGGAAGCCATGTTTCAAAAAGCAATATGAGCAATTATGAGACAAAAAGCAATATTGCATTCTTTGGAACATATGGATACGAGTTTAATCCAACTTTGCTGACAAAAGAAGAAAAAGACCAGCTGAAACCAAATGAGGAAAGATATCATCGTCTTCATCAGGAAGTGATTCTTGAAGGAGACATGTACCGTATCTATTCTCCTTTTGATGAAAACTATTTCGGTGAACTCTCCGTCAGCAAAGACAAATCAAAAGCTCTATTCCTGTTTGTCAATCTTTTCAGAGAAGGAAACCGTTATCGATTTGTAAAGATGAAAGGACTCAATCCGAAGAAGCACTACAGAAACACCTACGACAATAAGGTACATTCGGGACTTTACTATATGAACATCGGAATCAACTTCTATCGATGGTTCTATGAATTCGATTCTGTCATGATAGAGTTCAATGAAGTAAGTGAATGACATCTGACTGAAAGAAACCCCTGATCACTCGAGCAATCAGGGGTTTTGTTTCAGAAAAACAATTGAGACGCTTTCCAACTTACTAACCTAAACGAATGATAATCGTTGTATCTTCATTCATCTTATGCTGGAAACGGAAAACAATGGTGTCACTGTCTAAGGCTGTATCGGCATTGCTTAGTATCTGACTCTTCATATTTCTTTTTGCTTTATAGAAGGACAATTCTTCGCCATTAGCAGTAACAGAAACGACATCCTTATAAGATAGTTGATGGAACTTGAATTTGAAATCCTTCGTATCAGAATAAAACGGTCCTTCAAAGACATCATCCGTCTTATGGAAAATGATCTTAAAGCAATTACGGCTCTTTTCATAGAAAGCCTCATATTCCATCTTTCTATATTCGCCTAGTTGATAAGAGAGGGTCTCTCTATCATCTTCATACAAAAAACCAGAAGTGTGTTTTGTATAGGAAGGATAGTAATCAACAGTCATGTTATTCCAATACTGTTTGTGTGTGTTATTTTCATCCTCTGCCAATAAGAACAAAGATCCCATCTTGATGAAAAGAGACATCTCATTTAGAGTAGGTTTAGAAAGCAAGGTCTCTCCGCCTTTATAAACCTTTCCATCATATGGATTGAGCCATCTGTCACCTTTAGGAAGATAAACTACATCATTTGACAGTCTATTTTTCTTAAGATGATAAAGTTTTAGTTCAGCACCGCCACCAGCCTGGAAATATTCAATCTTGATATCATGAATTCCTTTTTCTATAGGACATACTTCTTTTATGTTGGCATAATGATAAGACCACCAATCAAAAACCTGCTTTCCGTCAATATAAATACGAACACCATCATCGGCAGAAACAAACAATTCATCCGCTTCTTCCAGTTTTATTTTCCCTTTATATCGCACGGAGAAATTGTAAATCGGTAAATCTTTTTCTAAAGGTTCATCCAGTAAGCGAAATGAGATACGATCGTATTCCTTTTCTAATATCGGTTCTCCTTCAAAGTTGATTCCGTTATAGATTGTCGCCTTCATTTTCAGTGGGAAGAAACGAGAAGGCACTTCTTCTATCCTATTCAAATATGTTTCCTCATACTTCGGATAAGCGACAAGCAGATTTCCGAACATATATTGGCTGAAGTATTTCTTTGCCACTGCATCTTTTGGATACTCATAGTTCATAGAACGACAGAGCGGCCTTCCTTCTATGTAGGATAAATAACTATCGCTATAGATCAAAGGAAGCAAACGATATCGTCTCTTGATAGCTTCTCTTACAACATCAAGAGTTTCCTCATCATAATTCCATGGTTCTCTTGTTCTCTCAACCGTATTGGTGCAATGCGGTCTGAACATAGGTTGCATACATCCTATCTGCATCCAACGAATGAAGGTTTCCTTGTCTGGATTTCCAGTATGTCCTCCACAGTCTGGATGAACATAGGGAATACAGTTTTCTCCTGTTTTCAAAACATCATAGATATTTTCAATCAAATCGCTCTTTTCACTTCCGACGTCACCTGTCCACTGGAACGGATAACGATGAGTTGCGCTATTAGAAATAGAGAAATAATAGCCGTTTGCGATGTTGTCGACATTGGACATGATTCCTGTTCTTCTTGCTCTTTTACTATCCGACACGAGTGACTCATAATAATTCTTTTGAATGTCTGTAAAAAGATACTGTCCCCATGTTTCAGGATGAATAAAACTATCAGGTGATTTGAGTGCAACCGACCAATTCCTATCATACCACCAATAATCCAAATCCATTTTCAAAAGCGAAGTCAGCTTTTCCTCACGGAATCTGATTTCATTCGATGATAAAACATTATCAGCATCCTTCTGTGGTTCAGGATGATCATTGAACATGATAGATATGTTCTCTTTGTGCGCATCTATAAAGAACTGTTTCATATCCGGGAACAAGTCTGTATTGATATCATATCCAATACCTTCTGCCTTCTTTCTCCAATCCGTATCAATGACCAGATTATCCAAAGGAATATCATGCGATTGATAATCTTTAATGACTTTAAGTGCTTCCTCTTGTGTGTAAGCGTAATATTTGGAATTCCAGCCCCCTAAGCAAGATAAACGCTGCAAAGGTGCTCTTCCGGTCAGACTAACATAGAGTTTTCGCAAAAGATATGGATTCTCTTCACATAGCAGAAGGTAAAGATCTTTTGCGTTTTCTTCGATTACGTATTTGCTCTCTCCGTTTTCATTTTCTACATGATATCCTTCCTTCGGAATCTGAATTCTTGGATTATCCATCAATGGGAAGATCAGTGGTGTTTTATCCGGTAAAGGCAATTCACCAGTATTGCGAATTGCTTTACAGAAAAAGATAGTCTTATTCCTTTTCCTTATTGTTACTGATGTTAGTTTAGGCTGCTTGATTGGGATATAAATGTCATATTTTGAAAAGGAGAGAATGTGGTATCCGTTCATTGTTTTCTCTTTGACTTCAACTTCTTCTTTTACACTCTCTCTATCTGGTATAAAGAAAGTATTCGCATCAAGAAATGTATCGTTGTTCTTTTCCTCAACACGTATCAATCTATCTGACAAAATCTGTAGTCTTAAATTCCCGTAAATAAAAGTATTCATTTTCCTTGTTCCTTTCATTCATCTTCATCTATGGCATGGATGACAAAAAAGTAGGTATGAGGTATCTTACCATCAATCTCGTATTGAGAATGTACAGGTTCTCCCCATGAATCATCGCCGCCTATTCCCCTCATCATTCCAAAAGTTTCCAGGTAATTTGAAATAGACTCCATCAGTTCGTATTGATGTTTTGCCTCTTCGAACTCATAAGAAGAATACGGTAAAAAGTGGAATGAGAACGGCTTCTTGATTCAAGTAGATTCTTCCCATATACGGATTTATCAAACAAGATTTTTTGATAATTGCTCATATTAAACCCTCGATCATTCTATATTCAGTTAAGCACTTACAAAAGATAAAAGCAAGGATAAAACCACTTATCATAAAACGTTAAGATTAACGTTAACATTCTACATAAAAAAACAATAACAATTTATATCAGACATGTATACTATATAGGTGTGAGGAAGCTTATATGAAAACATATTTCGGAAAAGAATTAGAAAGCATTCAAAAAGGAGCTATCATTTTCACGACAGAAAATGATGAACTTCTGAAAGGTGTGTCGGGAAGCGGAAAAGTTACTTATTGTGAGCGTTCCATCTACACTGGTCCATTGGTTTTCACTGGAAAATCTTTTGAAAAGTTAGGATACGGAATTCAAGACTTTTCTAGTTCCACTATCAGCTGCGATGATGTTGGTGGACCTATCGGTGATACGCTTTATCTCTATGAAGGAATGTTCGACTACAGAAAGACCTCATGGATCTGCGGAAATGGCATATTCTATTTTTTGAAAGATGGTAAACCAGATGCTTTCTTTGCTGGGTATTTCAATGGAACCGCCTGTGTCGGAGATTATAACGGTCCTGATATCAATTCCATCTTAAATCCATCTTTTAAGGGCACTAGAAGATTAAATGCACTCTACCCGAAACAAGCAAAGATACAAAGGCTATCTGAAAAACTATTAGAACAATGCTCAATCGATTATCTTTTCATCGGTGATAGTTATTTTGATAACCTCAACAGTTACAAAGATAACGATGGCAATACATTATTCGAATACTATAAAGGAAATAACAATGCCTTTAATGCCGGAATCGGTGGTTGGAGATTCATTGATTTTATTCCTTATATCGATAAGCTTGTGTTTTCAGGAAATCCTGCAAATATGATTGTGAATCTCGGTTTCAACGACATCCACTCTGGAAGAAATGCTGAAACCACTCTTAAAGATATGAATGATTTTCTGACTCCTATTCTTACAAAAATACCAGATATCCAAATTTATCTTCTGACTGTTTCACATTTCCCCGCATTCCCTCATTTTAGAAAAGAAGAAAACAAATATAATGAAGAGATCATGAATAGATTCCAGAATAACAAAAATATAACCATCATCGATTCAGCTTCTGTCTTTGAAGAAATCAAAAACAGCAATCTAGATTTCAACGATTATATAGAGCCTGATTTGATTCATCCAAATGAAAAAGGATATGAGAAATGGATGCCCTATATTCTAAAAAGAGTGAAAGGATATCGATTCTAAGACAGAAAGTCGATTTTGAAATCTTAGTTAGAAATTATAAACCAAGTTGACTATAATGAAGGTATCTATATAGAAAGGAGCCAACCATTTATGGCAAATCGTTTCGTTTTGAATGAAGTCTCCTATCATGGACATGGTGCAATCGAAAACATCGTTCAGGAAGCAGTTTCGAGAGGATTCAAGAAAGCACTTGTCTGCACCGATCCATCCTTAGTCAAGTTCGGAGTCAGCAAGAAGGTCACAGACTTGCTCGACAAAGCAAATCTTACTTATGAACTCTACACCAACATCAAGCCTAATCCGACCATTGAGAATGTCACTTCCGGTGTTGAAGCCTGCAAGAAAGCAGGTGCTGATTACCTCCTTGCTATCGGTGGTGGTTCCTCTATGGACACAGCCAAGGCTATCGGTATCATCATGACCAATCCGGAATTCGCTGATGTCCGTTCCCTTGAAGGTGTTGCACCGACTAGAAAACCTGCTCTTCCGATCTTTGCCGTTCCGACAACTGCTGGAACAGCTGCTGAAGTCACAATCAACTATGTTATCACCGATACCGAGAAGGTGAGAAAATTTGTTTGTGTCGATGTTCATGACATCCCAGTTGTCGCTTTCGTCGACCCGGATATGATGTCCTCTATGCCGAAAGGCCTCACTGCTTTCACAGGCATGGATGCATTAACCCATGCAATTGAAGGCTATATCACAAGAGGAGCTTGGGCAATGTCCGATATGTTCCATATCAAGGCCATCGAGATCATTGGCAAGAGCTTAAGAGCTGCTGTCAACAATGATCCCGACGGAAGAGAAGGAATGGCATTAGGTCAGTATATCGCCGGTATGGGCTTCTCCAATGTCGGCTTAGGCATCGACCATGCTATGGCTCATACTCTTTCTGCCTACTATGATGTTCCGCATGGAAAAGCATGCGCTATGCTTCTTCCTATCGCTATGGAATTCAATGCTCCTGTCTCTGGAACCAAGTACAAAGATATCGCTATCGCTTTAGGTGTCAAAGGTGTTGAAACGATGACACAGGATGAATATCGTCTCGCTGCCATCAATGCAGTCAAACAATTATCCAAGGATGTCGGAATTCCTGAGAAGTGTGTTGAAATCAAAGCAGAAGATCTTGATGCTATCTCCCGTGACGCTCTTAAGGATGCCTGCTATCCTGGCAATCCAAGAGAAGCCACTCAGGATGAAGTCAAGTCTCTCTTCATGAAGTTGATGTAATTATCGTAAATTCAAAAAGGACTGTATGACACTGGTAATAGTGCTGCAGTCCTTTTTCTGTTTCTATTTTTCTATCATTAACAATTCTGTCTTGTTCAGTAGAATTTTATGAAGTGATTATTTCTATTATTATTTTGTCTTCCTCTTCTTTAAGAATAGAATGAGTGAGGTGACGATTCCGACTACCGAAAGCAAAACCAATAGACGGAATAGTGTTCCAGTAGATACCCATATACGTACATACCACCAGATGAATGATTTTGTCTGATTGTAAACCATCGGATTCAATAGGGAGTATATGAATAAGCCGATAAATAAAGCAACGGACAGTAAAAATGTGATCAACAACACAATATCTGTTTTGGTAAGTGTATTTTTAGATTCTGTCTTTTCCCTCTCCTCTTTTTCTTTTCCTAGAAGAAGATAATCTAGACTGACATTGAAAAGTCCAGCAAGCATTGTAAGACTCTCCATGCTAGGTTCACAGATGTTCTGTTCCCATTTCTGTACTGCTTGTCTTGAAACATGAAGTTTTGAGGATAGTTTCTCCTGTGAATATCCGTTCTTCTTTCTTAAGTCCTGAATTCTTTCACCTAGTGTCATAATTTGTCACCTCTTTATTCAAATCGTCATGCGGATATTATAGTCAGACACCTATATCAAAACAGCAAACCGTAGGTTGCAATTCAGATAAATTTCGGTGCATCTAGGATAAAAAGGGCTTTATTTGCATTCCTTGACTTTCTCAATCATCATTCTAGGAGTCGAGTCACTTGGCATTCTAAAGTCACCACGAGGAGAAAGAGTCACACTACCTACTTTAACTCCATCAGGAAGACAGCTCCGTTTAAACTGCTGGGTATAGAATCTCTGATAGAAACGGATGAGAGAATCTTTTACCTGTTCTAAAGTCAGTTCCGGATAAGCACTAAGAGCAAAGACGATGATCTTCTCTGGTGTATATCCAAAGCGAAGGACATAGTAGAGGAAGAAATCATTCAGATCGTATTTTCCAATCTTGTCCTCTGTTTTCTGTTCGATTTTGCCTCCCTTATTCGGTGTGAGTTCTGGAGAAATTGGTGTATCGATGATGCTAAGCAAAGTCTTTTTCAGTCTCTCATCACTGAGGTAATTGGCATAAGCTTCTACAATATACTTAACCAAGGTCTTAGGAACGGATGCATTGACTCCATACATCGACATATGATCTCCATTATAGGTACACCATCCTAAAGCGAGTTCACTTAAGTCACCAGTTCCAACGACAAGGCCATGATTCATATTGGCTAAATCCATTAGGACATAGGTTCGATATCTTGCCTGTGCATTCTCATAGGCAACATCACCTTCACCATTGTATTCAAGGGAATGACCAATATCCTCAAGATGATCTTGTACAGTCCTTGTAATGACAACTTCCTTCTTTTCATCCGCTAATAGATCAAGCAATGCTTTTGAATTATTATAGGTGATAGATGAAGTATTTCCCGTATTTGGCATCGTCACGCCGATGATATGGATATCAGGAACAATCTTCTTTGCCTCATTGGCAACTAATAGTGCTAAGGTTGAATCGAGTCCACCCGAGATACCGATGACAAGATTCAAAAGCCCAGTGTTCTTGACTCTGGTTGCTAGACCATGTGACTGAATGGAGAGAATCTCAAGACAACGATTCTTTCTCTCATCCATATTGCTAGGAACAAAGGGATAACGGGATATCGGATAAGAATCCTCTCTTAACTGTGTTGCTTTATCTAAGACGGATTCTCCTTTGAAATAGGAAGGAAGAGAAACACAAATATGTCTATATTCTTCCTTGCTATTCTCAAAGGTCATCTGATGAAGTCTATTGTATTCGATCTTATCTAAATCTATGATGGCAGTGATTCTATCCCCTGCTTCTGTATACTTCTTTTCTTTTAATATCGAACCATTCTCAGAGATGATACAGTGACCTGAGAATACAAGGTCTGTACTGCTTTCCTCATTTCCAGAAGAACAGTAAAGATAAGCAGAATAAGTAGAAGCAGATTGAACAGATACAAGATTTCTTCTGTATTCTGATTTTGAAATCGTTTCATCACTGGCAGAAAGATTCAAGATGATGTTTCCACCAGCCATAGCGATATGATTGCTTGGCTTATCCACGACCCAAAGATCTTCACAAATCTCAGCTCCTATTAGAGCAATGCTGTTTCTATCCTCAATCAGGATATCCGTTCCAAAAGGAACATCTTGATCAAGAATCTTTACCGTATCTTTCTGAATGTCTTTTCCGGATGCAAACCAACGTCTTTCATAGAATTCACCATAATTCGGAATATAGGATTTAGGAATAACAGCGATGATTTCACCATGACTTAAAAATACAGCAGTATTATAAAGCTTGTTTCCTTTTCTTAAAGGAGCACCGATAACAATGAGAGATTCTTTCTTTTCCGTCTCTTTGGCAATCAATTGAATTGCTTTTTCTACTTCATCCAATATCGGCTTTTGAAAGAAGAGATCCTGAGCAGTATATCCAGTCAATGATAGTTCAGGGAAAAGACAGATAGAGGTATTATCCTCTATCTTCTCTAACATTGAAATAATCTCTTTTGCGTTGTAACTTACATCCCCGACTTTCATCTTAGGAACCAGTAAGGATACTTTCATCATGCTATTTTTCATCGTTGCATTCTCCTTATATCATCATAGACCTTTTGTGGAACAAGTGAGTGAATCTCTTTGTCATTCTTATCAAAATCTTTCAATAGCATACGAACATAGGAAGAGGATACATTCTGATAATCCCCTTTGGGATCATAGAATTGAATCTTATCTTTCCTCTTGTTGAGATAAGGATCCTTCTCTATGATCTTATCGATGTCATCATAGTTTCTTCTGATGACTAGAAGAGAGAATTCATCCAGTATCTCATCAACATACATCCATTTGGTACGTAGACTATCTAACCAATCCGATCCTATCATCAATGTCAGAGAGTAACCTTCACTCTCTTGTATCTTTTTCATCGTAAGATAGGTTCTAGGCTGTTCTTTCTCATTGATCTCGATATCGCTGACTTCCATGAAGTCATGATATAAGCTGACATCCTTTAACATTTGATATCTCTCATTTTCTGAGAACGAGAATTCCTTCTCTTCTGTCTTGAGTATATATTTTGATTTTGTAGGAACAAAGATCACTTTGTCAAAACAAAACACATCTTTCACTTCTTCTGCCAAGTGAAGATGGGCATTCGTAAGTGGATTGAAGGCTCCTCCGAAGAAGAGAGCCTTCATCAAAGATTTCCTCCATGGAGTTTCTGATACATGCTCTCTCTCATCTGATAGACTTTCTCGCTGAGATTGACATAGTGAACATGAGGCATTTCTTTTCTCAGTTCACTCTCCCACACATGATTCTCTAACTGGTCTTTGATGTATTCTTTCTTCTCTTTGATCGTAGGAAGGTCATACACAAGTTCTCCATCAACGATATAGGGAACTAGTAGTTTCTCTACTCTGACTGGAGTCAAAATACGATAGGTTCTAAAATCATCACGGTTGAGGTTATAGACTTTGATTGGTTTATTTTCCTCGATGACTTCATCATCTAGACAGATGACATCGCACTGTCCTTTATCCTCTTCATCGAAGAAGCGATATGCCATCAGTTTTCCTGGAATGATTGCCTTGGATGAGGATTCGGAGCACTTCATCTTAGGAGTATAGCTTCCGTCCTTCTCCTTGACTGCCACTAACTTATAAACACCGCCAAAGACAGGATCCGTTCTGGATGTGATCAGATTCTCACCGACACCATAACTATCAAAATGAGCATCCTCATAGATTTCCATATTTGCCATCTTCTTCTCATCAAGAGAATTGCTGGCAACTAATTTAATATATGGTTTGCCTGCTTTATCCAATGCCTTTCTTAATCTCTTATAGCTTCTAGCTAAATCTCCGGAATCGATTCTAGCCGCTTTTACTCTTCTATTCGGATCATTCGGATACTTTTGAATCATCTCATCATCAATCTTGATGAGATTGACAAGACCGGATTCAAAGACATTATAGGTATCTAAAAGAAGAGATACACTTTCCGGATAGGTCTCCGCATAAGCACGGAATGCGGAGAGTTCATCCGGGAAAAATTCAATGAAGGAGTGTGCAATCGTTCCGACTGCTTTTACATCCTCTCCATATTTCATCTCAGCCAAGCAATTCGCTGTCGCAATGCAGCCACCTAAAACAGCGGCATACGCTCCATCATTTCCGGCGCTTTCACCTTGTGCACGTCTTGTTCCAAACTCCATGACCTGTCTTTCCTTGTGAGTGGCAAGTCCAGAGACTCTTGTTGCTTTTGTAGCGATAAGAGAATGGAAATTCATTGTCTGAAGTAGATAGGTCTCAATCAGAATTGCTCCGACCATATCGCATTCGATGCGAACCATCGGAACCTGAGGATAACAGACCGTTCCTTCCTTTAAGGCATACATTGTTCCTTTCCATCTGTAGTCCTTCAGATAGTCAAGGAACTCTTCACTCATTCCCTTATGTCTAAGCCATAAGATATCCTTTTCTGTGAAATGATATTCCATCAAGAACTTAGTGAGTTTTCTCTGTCCGCATGATATCGAATATCCTAAGTCATCCGGATTCTTTCTAAAAAACATGTCAAAGACCATCACAGTGTCTTTGTATCCGTGAAGGAAGAGACAGTTTGCCATGGTGAATTCATAAAAGTCAGTCACCATCGCAGGGTTATCGTAATCTTCATCGGGAAGATAAGGTTGTACTTCAATCGCCATATATCGTTATTCTCCTATTTGTCATCTTATGAAATTGAGATAGTGGGAATGTTCTCTTTCCGGTTTCTCAACTCCGTTCTCTTTTCCTTTTTCCATGCATTTGAGGATATAGGCCATGTTATTGGCTAGATTTCTCATCGTTTGTAAGCCTTCCTCATCCATCTTTGCTTCACCCTTCTTCGCACCGAAGACATTGTTCCAATAGGATGAACCGATCAAGAACATATTATTGATTGTCGCATATTTGTTTAGTACATCGAATGTGGTATCTGCACCTGCTCTTCTACAGACAGCAACACTCGCATACGGCTTATAAGCAAAGACAGTAGAACTAGAATAGAAAGCACGGTCAAGTAAAGAAAGGATTCTTCCGCTAGGATGAGCGTAATAGACAGGGGAGCCAAAAACGAATCCATCTGCTTCTTTTGCTTTTTCGATAAAGCGATTGCAGATATCATCATCAAAATAGCATCCATCTCTTTTGCATTTTAAGCATGCCTGACAATCACGGATTGGATTAGTTCCTATCTGAAATATTTCATAATCGATTCCATTCTTTTCAAGCTGTTTGCCGACTTCTTCTAATGCTGTATAAGTATTTCCATCCTCATGGACAGAGCCATTCAATAAGAGTACTTTCATATTCAAACCTCCGGACCAATCATTATATAACATTATGAGATATGAAATAAGTAGTAGATGAATGCTAGAACACTCTACTACGGACTTATTTTCATAATTTGTACTACAAATCCATGATATAATAAATCCAACACAGGAGGCGAAGCACATGTTAAACAGTGATCAAAGAGAAAGGCTAAAATTGTTGCGTTCCATGGCAGGAGAATCCTGCACAAAGAAGGAAGCAAAAGAAGCATTGGAACTGAATTACTGGGATACTTCCATGGCTTTGGAATGGATTCATAAAAAGAAAGAGAATCCGGATGCCTCCTTAGAGGAATTCCATCGTTCCTATGATATTGCTCGTTCTAAAGCTGCTGTCCTTCCTAGTGACCGTTATGACTTGACTCCAAATGGTGTCAAACCGAACAGACAGCAAAGACGTGCGGAAAAGAAAAAGAAGAGCAAGAAATAATTCTATCGACATACAGAAAAAGGATCCTACTTAGCCGTAGGATCCTTTTTCTGTATTCAGCTTAAATTTTATTCTGTTCCTCTAATTCTTCAAACTCATCATAGGTGATGTATTTATCGACATATGTGCCATCCGCTTTGAGATAGATGATACGGTTTGCAATAGAGTTAAGAAGCTGTCTATCATGAGAGGTGAATAAGAGTACACTCTTTGTCTCCTGCATAGCACGGTTAAGAGATTCGATGGATTCTAGATCCAAATGGTTTGTCGGATCATCTAACATGATGAGGTTTCCAGGACAGAGCATGATACGGGCAAAACGGAGTCTTACTTTCTCTCCACCGGAGAGAACCTTGACCTGCTTCAACGCTTCTTCACCCGAGAAGAGCATTCTTCCTAAATATCCACGAATATAGGAATCCAGATTCTCTTTTGAATAGGGTCTTAAGTAATTGACCAGATTGGTTTCAACATTGTCGAATTCAGTAAGAGCAGAGGGGATATACTGTTCATGGATTGTGATTCCATACTTATAGGAGCCAGTGAAATCCTTTTCCCTTCCATCCAAGATATCGAAGAGTTTTGTGATGGCTAAGGAGTTATCCGCAAGGAATGCGACTTTATCTGTGTTCTTCAGGACAAAGTTAAGATCTTTGAAATATCCATCTTTGGAAAGATGTTCAACAAAGAGGACATCGTTTCCGAGTTGAAACTCGGAACGGAAGTCGATGAACGGATACTTTCTCGATGATGGCTTGATGTCATCAAGGACAATCTTATCCAACGCTTTCTTTCTACTCGTTGCCTGACGGGATTTACTCGCGTTGGCAGAGAAGCGGGCAATGAAGTCTTTCAGTTCCTTGATTTTCTCTTCTTTCTTCTTGTTCTGATCCTTCATCTGAGCCTGAATAAGCTGACTGGACGAATACCAGAAGTCATAGTTTCCGACAAACTGATTGATCTCTTTATAGTCGACATCCAAAATGCGGGTGCAGACACGGTTGAGGAAGTAACGGTCATGAGAGACAATGAGAATTGTATTCGGGAAGTTGATAAGATATTCCTCTAACCAATTGCAGGTATGTGCATCAAGATTGTTGGTAGGTTCATCAAGGATGAGGATATCCGGATTTCCGAATAAGGCCTGAGCCAATAGGACTTTGACCTTCATTCTGGCATCGAGGTCTTTCATCTTGGCATAGTAATACTCTTCCGTGATTCCTAATGACTGGAGAAGTTCTTGAGCATTGCTTTCCGCGTTCCAGCCATCCATCTCAGCAAACTCGGTTTCTAAGGCTGCTGCCTTTTCACCATCGGCATCGGTGAAATCCGCTTTCTGATAGAGAGCATCTTTTTCATCCATGACATCGACTAATCTCTTGTATCCTAAAAGGACAGTCCTAAGGACTTCGACTTCATCGAAAGCGTTATGATCCTGTCTTAATATCGACATACGTTCTCTTGGATCAAGAGATACATTTCCGCTCGTCGGTTCTAGTTCTCCTGAGATGATACGTAAAAGCGTAGACTTTCCGGCACCATTGGCACCGATGATTCCGTAGCATTCACCAGGTGTAAAGGCGATATTGACGTCTTTGAAGAGGACTCTTCCTCCAAACTGCATTGATAGATTATTGACTGTTAACATTGTTCTCCTCCTACAAAAGAGAAAAGGCTACTGAATTTTCAGCAGTCTTTTCATTATATCATTTTAAGCGACTCTTCTTGCAGATAACTGTACCATTGCACCGTATTCTTCTGAATTTCCAGTGGCAAAGATGATGTTTGCATTCTCACCCGTATAGTAGAAATCAGCTGCATTGGCAGAATAGGTCCAGACAACACTGCCATGATCGAGTGTGATAGTAGACATTGTCAAGGATACGGGTCTATCCGTATATCTTCCCTCTTCTAAGAAGGTATAGGTAAAGGAATAGGCTTTTCCTACTTCGAATGTATAACCTGTATCAGAACTATTCAAGGTGAAGTTACCTGTTCCATCATCATTGTAGATGACAGTAGCAGCATCCTTGATCATCTTTGTTCCATTGGTATTGGGAAGGTCTCCATTCCATTTTCCGACGACATTGGATTTGACTTCTTCCACCGTCTTCTTCTCTTGGACTAAGTAAGAGACTGTGCATTTGACACTCGGATTCACTTTGCTACGGACTTCTACTTTTCCTTCTCCTAATCCAATATTATGGAGAGCATAATCTCCATCCTTGTCTTTGACGATTTCGATGATGTCCTCTGTCAGTGAGACAACTTCAATCTCCTCTAAGGAATTCGATGGAGTCTTATAGATATAGAGAGTATCGGTATCGCCTTTATAGTGATAAGTAGAGTAGGTCTTAGCAACAATCTCCTCTAATGCAGGAGAGACAACAGTGACATCAATGGTTTTAGCAATTCCGGATTCGGATTCAACAGTCAAGGTCGTATTTCCTAATCCAATTGCTTTGACAACACCAGCTGATGAAACAGAGATGACACTTTGATTGGTACTCTCTGTGATAGTCAGTTTTGTATCCAATGCTTTCTCAGGTAGGATCTTTGTCGCCTTAGCCTCTACATACATGTTGATTGGGAAAGTGAGATTACTTTCTTCTGTCTTCTCTGTTCCAACACCATCCCATGATAATAGGACCGGTGTATAGTCAGCTAAGAAGTAATCAAGAGGATCAATGGCTTCTTCTCCGTTTTCGATCTTTTCAAGGTAATCATAGCAAACCTTCGTTCCAAACTGAATCGAGACTTCATCCGTGATTTCACTTAGAAGCAGCATATCATCAGAGGAATTTTCATCGGATAATGGCTGATACTCTTTGAAATCATAGCTGTAGCTTGTTAGTCTTCCCTTGTTATCCAAAGAGAGATCGATAATAGCTGCATACTTGTACTTATAGTCTCCAATCTGTTCTTCCCATCCCTGAGAGATGTGATATTCAACAGTGTTCTTATCTGTGACATTCGGTGTGATATCATCCACGCCTTTGATGATGTTCTTGGAGACTTTTGATTTGTAGAATGTATAAAGAGAATCGAGTGCATTCAGATAAGTCTTAGATAGATAAGAGTCACGATTTGAAATCTGAACCTCCTCTTTACTAGCCTTGTCCTTATCCTTGCCAGAAGCATAGTCAAGTATGGAATAGTAATCATTTCCATCAAGCTGATAGAGACACATATAGGAGTCTTCACTCTTCTCTACATCATCTTTGTAATCATAGGTAGTCGTCTTAGTTTCTGTTCCAGAAGAGAAGAAAGTGTCATTATCAAAAGACTCTCCGGACTCTTCTTTCTCAATGGTATTGAAGGTATAGTATCCGACCTCATAGGAATAATACTTCCTATCATAGAGGATACCATCGTTCTTTTCTAATTCTCTTCCTATCGTATTGAGATAGTCAAAAAGATTAGTGATCGTCTTGGCTGGTTCAAATTCAAGCTTATTCTCTTTATCAGAAGTTGTCTTACTTTCCGTTTCTTTGTTTTCCGTATTATTAGACTCAGTCGGTTTCAAAGCAGAGGAGGAATCTCCTCCGCTTTGACAAGAGACTAAAGCAAGAACAAATAACGACAATGCAATTCGATTTTTTTTCATTAGTTGAAATCAGACATTTCCTTTCTTTCCTGAGCAGTCAATGTGACTTTTATAGAAGTGACGTCTCCATAGAAACCATATTCGACAAAGGTGGCATCAGCTGTATCATCACTGGCAGGAGCAAAGGATATGAATCCTCTAGTTGTATAGTAGCTTCCTTCTGCGCCACTGATTGTGACGATCAAATTATCTTCATCAAATGTCCAGTTGAAGGATGCTTCATCCTGGTAGTAGTACATTCCACCAGTCTTGTAACTGCCTGTTCCATCTTCGTTGAAATTGACAACTGCTCTAAAACTAGAGGATGTACCATAGAATGTCTTTGTGAGAAGATTGTTCTTGAATGTGGCAGCGTTTGGTTTTTCGATGACATTGAATGTAACATCTTTTTTGATTTCCGCATTCTCATCACAGGTGACTGTGTAGGTAACCTCGCCAAGCTTTGTTCCCTTAACGGAATAGGTTCCATCCGCATTCTTGGTGATTTCAACATCACCGACAGAATTCTCATTCTTTGTAAAGGTAACATTCTGGTTGGCCTTTTCAGGAAGAATAGCAACTGTCATAGGGGCTTTTCCATTGAGATAGACATTAGAAGGAGCATCAATGGAGATAGAGCTTGCAGCCGGTCTTACAGATGTGATCTTGACCAATTTCTCTTCACCGAAACCATTATCGAAGACAAGAGTCATGTCACCTTCCTTCAAGACCTTCAATTTATCCAGATCGACATATCCTTCTCCTTCCTCAACTCTCTTGAGTGTAGGAGTGATGAGAGTCGGCTTATCATCATGGGATGAGAATGCGAATTCCAATGTGGAACCATTTTTGACAACGACATCTTTGCTATCTGTCTTCACCTCATCTCCTTCGAGAGTATAGGTGATATCGACGTCATAGTCGTTCATAGCAAATTCAGAGATATCTGTCTTGTCTAAGGTGCTCTTGTAACCACGGTTCATCTCAAGAGAGTAAGTTCCCTTGACCGTGCCAACGGCGCCTTCTTTTGGAAGGTTTGTCGTACTATCACAATCCTCTGAATCATAGCTAGTGTTTGTGATTTCAGCCTTGGTCATGAAATAGTCTCCATCAAAATCAAGTTTGATATCGAAGACCTTTGTTGCCGACCAACTCCAATAGTATGCTGTCAAATCAAAATGAACGCTCTTCTTATCATCAGAAATCGTCTTCTCAAGATCCTTTAGATAGTAAGTATTGGATGTTGGATTTTCTGGCCAATCATTCAAAGTGAAGGAATCACGATCAGAGGAGAAGAAGAAATCGTTGATTACCTTTGCTCCCTGGAAAGAGGAGTAACCACGCTTAGCATCACTCTCTTTGATCTCTGTAAGACCGACAGACTCAGCATCATCGGAAATGATGTTCTTGAAAGTATATTCATTCGAGACTGTATTAGTAGTAGAGCCTAAGGATGATGTGGATGTGATGCTATAGTAGAAATCATTCTGTTTGCCGATTTCCTGAGAGTAGTAGGTGCTTGTTGTGTCAGACAAATTGCTTTTCTTATGTCCAGAGACTAAGACAACATCATTTTTTCCACCCTTGGCTGTGTAATCATACCATGCGGTCATGCCATGGAAATTGTTGTTGATGACATGAGCAGAACTGAAGAAGTTTCCTTCAGCAGCCATAGACTTCGCCATATAAGTTTTGAAGGAAGCGACATTGTTCGGAAGCGAGGTGATATCGACATCACTCACTTCAAGGATAGAGGGATCACCATAGGATTCGGAAACGATATCGATTGTGACATCTTGACTGGGCATAGTGAAATAGAAGACACCGTTTTCAAAATCGAGATGAGCGATAGAAGAGGTGACAGAGAGGATTTCTTCCTCGGTGCTATTAACTGAGAAACTGACTTCACTTCCAGGAAGGACCTTGTTATCCTCAAGTGTGACATTGACCTTGTCACTCTTATTGAAGTTGACCTGATACTTGGTCTCTTCTTTCTTCTCTTCCGAATCAGACTTCTTATCGCTTTGAGTCTGTTTTTCCGTATCGGAAAAAGTCTCGTTGCTTTGATTAGGCGATGTCTTTTCTCCACAGGAAACGACCGTGAGACCCATCAAGGCAAGAAGGGGTAGCAGCATAATCTTTTTGTTTTTCATTTCTTTTTTTCTCCTTAAATCAACCTTAAAACTTGTATTGTATATAATAGTTTCTTTATCACTTCAAGTTATTTCTATATCTTTATAAATATTTTTGTCATAAAAGCGCTTTACTGAATAACTTTCCCATGCTGTTATCAAATAAATGGATAACCATATTCAAAACGATTACAATAACGAAAGTTACGTTTTAAGGAGAACAATATGCCCTGTACAACATTACTAGTCGGAAAGAAAGCAAGCTATGATGGTTCCACCATCATTGGAAGAAATGATGACTCTCCAAGCGGAGTCTTCACGGAAAAGAAATTAGTCGTCTACAAGAAGGAAGACATGAAGGATGTCTATACTTCTGTTTTATCCCATGTGAAAGTAGCTCTTCCTAAGGAAGCACTTGACTTTTCCATGATGCCGAATGTCGATAAGAAGGAAGGCATATGGGCTGCATGTGGTGTGAATGAACTCAATGTCGGAATGACAGCGACCGAGACCATCACATCCAATTCCCGTGTCTTAGGTGCGGATCCTCTTGTCAATTATGTCCCAAAGAAGAAGGGACAGAATGAAAAGGCAGGTGGAATCGGAGAAGAAGATTTGGTCTTCTTGGTTTTGCCTTATATCCATTCTGCAAGAGAGGGTGTCTTACGCTTAGGAAAGCTATTAGAGGAATATGGAACCTATGAATCCAACGGCATTGCCTTCAACGACGAAAATGAGATTTGGTGGTTAGAGACCATCGGCGGACATCACTGGATTGCAAAGAGAGTTCCGGATGACAGCTATGTCGTCATGCCAAACCAGTTCGGATTGGATAACTTTGATTTCGATGATGCCTATGGAGAGAAGAAAGACAATCTCTGCAGCGCTGATCTCTTATCCTTCATGAATGACAATCATCTCGCTTTGGATTTAGACGGAAAAGCATTCAATCCGCGTTTAGCTTTCGGAAGCCATGATGATTCTGATCATGTCTATAACACGCCTCGTGCCTGGTTCATGGAGAGATACTTCAATCCAAGAAGCAACAAGTGGGATGGAATCGATGCCGATTACACTCCAGAGAGCGATGATATCCCCTGGAGTAGAAAGCCTGAGAGAAAGATTACCATCGAAGATGTCAAATATGTTCTCTCCTCTCATTATCAGGGAACACCCTATGATCCCTATAAGAGATTCGGTAACAAGGATGACAAAGGCGCATATCGTCCGATCGGTATCAGCCGTACATCCTTCTTAGCCATCGTTCAGATTAGACCCTATGGAAGAGAAGAGTTAAGAGCAATCGAATGGTTCTGCTTTGCTAGCAACGCCTTCAATGCACTCGTTCCCTTCTTCCCAAGAACGAGAAAAGTGCCTAGCTACTATTCCAATACGACGCTCAATGTCTCAACAGACAACTTCTATTGGGCAAGTAGACTTATCTCCGCTTTAGTCGATAGCCACTACAACACCTGTTCCATCTTTGTCGAAAGATATCAAAACGCAGTCAGTTCTCTCTCCCATCAGTACATCAACGAAATCGATCATGATGATAGCAAGGATATCTCTGTACTGATCGACGAATACAATCAGAAAATCGCTGATATGGCAAAGGAAAAGACGGATAGCGCATTAAGCAAAATCCTCTATGAAGCAAGCTGCCATATGAAAAACAGCTACTCAAGATCTGACAACTAAACGACATCTAGGAGCCTATTCAGGCTCCTTTTCTTTCATTTTCTGCTTAGATGAATACATAACTTTGAACAACATGTTGCACATTTGAGCAATATTATTTATGAAACCTCTTTCAAAAAGAGATTGGTTTTTGTATATTATTTAAGTACTTAAATTAATGAAAGGATTGTAGTTGCAATGAAAACATCTATTATTGCAGTTGCAGGTAAGGGTGGAGTCGGTAAAACTTCCATAGCAGCCTGCATTGTCAGACTTTTGGTCGACAATTATCCGGACAAGAAGATTTTGGCTATTGATGCCGATCCTGCTGTTGGTCTATCCACAGCTTTAGGCATCGAATACGATAAGACAATCGATGATGTGAGAAAGGAAGCCATCGCTGCCAGTGAACAGGGTAAGAACGCTGTTGTCGAAGTCTTAGGTAACGCAAGCTACTCCATCGAAGAGGCTATGGTCCATTCCAATGGCTTTACCTTTATCGCTATCGGTAGACCGGAGGCAAGCGGATGCTACTGCAAGATCAACACCTACTTGAAGGATGTCATCTCCTCTATCTCTTCCCATTATGACTTTGTTGTCATCGATGGTGAAGCTGGTATCGAGCAGATCAACAGAAGAGTCATGGAAAAGGTTACCCATCTTCTACTTATCAGTGACCAGTCCAAGAAAGGTCAGCAGGTCATCAAGACTATCAAGACAGTCGCCGATGATCTTGTCATGTATGAAGAGATCGGAGTCATCCTCAACCGTCTTTCCACAGAAGCTATGAAGGAAGACTATCACTTTGACAACATGGAAGTTCTCACCAAGATTCCATCTGATGATGAACTTGCCCGTTATGATATGGAAGGTGAGAATGTATTCTATCTTCCGAAGGACAGTTCCATCGTCAAAGGCACGAAAGAAGCTTTAACCAAGATTCATATACTTGAAGAGTGAAAGGAGAGCATATGAGAGACCTGAAGCACTTATACTATTTTGAAAAGCTGTTAGAAAACTCCAACAACGAACTCATCGAAGAAGCCCAGAACGAAGGAAGAAAGGCTATCGGACATGTCTGCTATCAGATTCCTGAGCCGCTTCTTAATCTTCCTGGCATCTTCTCTGTCAGACTCCGTGCACCGAGAACCGGTTCTACGGAAATGGGAAACTATTATCTTTCCCCTATTTTCTGTGAGGCCTGCCGTGCAATCTTAGAGAGAGCCTTAGAAGGCGGTTTCCGTTTCTTAGACGGAATCATCGCTCCAGAAGCCTGCGCCATGATGAACAGATGTGTTGAAAATATCGAGCACCTAGACTGCTGCCCGAAGGAAGGATTCTTCGCCTCTTATGTCGATGTTCCGATGAAATCGGATGATGTCACACTGAAGCACTATGTCCTTCAGATGCAAGAACATGTCTTAAAGCCTCTTAGTGAACACTACAACATCGATACAAGCGATGCTGCTATCAGAAAGGCAGTTGAAGAACAGAATAAGATTTCAAGACTCATCACCGAAATCGGTGATTTCAGAAAAGAGGAATGCCCTAGAATCACCGGCTATGAGTTTGCCGTCCTTTGCTTAGCTACCTATTGCTGCCCGAAGGATAAGCTCATTGAAAAGCTCACTGA